>DATGYU010000369.1:0-3156 GCA_035297625.1 Prolixibacteraceae bacterium | reverse complement strand
GATTGACCAGTTGACCGCTCCTGTCAGATGGACTCAGACTGCCAAAAACATGATTGCTGACGGTGCTACTTTGTTTACTGAAATTGGTCCTGGCAAAGTGCTGCAGGGATTGATCAAAAAAGTAGACAGAAATGCTGAAGTAGCCGGAGTGAACAGCTTCGAATAGATATAAGATGTTTGACTAAACACATTAAATTATAGATGTAAGAGTGCCGGCCCTTAAGCCGGCATTCTTTTTTACATACAGGTTCTTTGATAAGAATCTTTAATTCATTTTCTTTATTTCATTACGCTTTATGCCGGTCAGTTAAAGACTTATAATCCATGCATTATTTATATTTATTATAAATTACAGAAAAATCATATATTGAATATTTTACACAAAGATAAATACGCTACATTGGAGCAATTATAAATGAATTGTATCAATCGAGCTGTATATTGTGTGAGGCCAATAGATAAAGGATTTTATAAAGCAAGCGCAACTAACGACAATCTAAATATTTTGAGGTGGAGTTTAGGAACCACTATAAAAACGGGGCGTTACCGAAAAGCCTGATGAGTAGGACTTATGAATTAAAATGTATTAAAGGGATGGAAGCACAGAAAGTTGACATGTTTATAATGTCCAATGCAAAATTCTTCGAGAGTTACCAGATTAATGAAGTAAGAAACAGGCTTTTAGCTGTGGATGATTCTAAATGGCCCATGATTTCATCGGTTCAGTTAAAAGATCCAACTACCAGCTTAATTGTTTCCATATTGGCAGGTCATTTTGGCATCGACCGCTTCATTATTGGAGATACCGGCCTGGGCATTTTTAAACTTCTTACCTGTGGCGGTCTTGGCATCTGGACCATTGTGGACTGGTTTATCATCATGGGGGCTACCAGGGAAAAGAACATGTATGCCATGGAAAGGCTCCTTTATTAGGAATATGACCAGGAACAAGTTGTATGCAATATTGTCAGCAGCTTGTGCAGCAGGATATGGCTGGCTTGCCTTTACTTATTATCAGCAAGTTTCGTATTTGGCAGAGCCCGGCATATGTCTTTTTAAGCGGATCACAACCATCCCTTGTCCTTCCTGCGGGTCGACAAGATCGGTTTTGTCACTTTTAAAAGGAGATATTGCCGGGGCGTTCCATTGGAATCCTTTTGGCATTTTGTTGGTGAGTGTTCTGTTCATCACTCCCTTCTGGATTTTTTATGATCTGGCAAGCCGAAAAGAGAGCCTGTTGACAATGTACCTGAAGGCTGAACAATTTGTTGGCCGTAAATGGATTGCTATTCCTGGAATTATTATCGTGATCATGAACTGGGTTTGGAACATTAGTAAAGGACTATGATAGTGTCAGATAAATTCAATTATGCCATTTCAGAGCACGAGGCCGAGAAAGCTTCCAACAGCTATGTCATGTCGCTCATTGCCATTATGGGAGGTTTGCCCTTGCCGATTGTCAATTTGATTGCCACCTTTTTCTTTTTCCTGGCCAATCGCCGGGGGACTTACTACACAAGGTGGCATTGCACTCAGGCACTGCTTTCCCAATTCTTTTTGCTTCCCTTTAACAGTGCAGGGTTCTGGTGGACCATCTCCATCATTTTTACTCCTGAGACACTCAGTTCAAAGTATATCGCCTACATGATTACCATCTTTATTTTTAACCTTATTGAATTCATCGGCACTATTTATACCGCTGTCGAAATCCGAAAAGGCAAACACATTGAGTGGTGGTTTATTGGCGGGTTAACCAACTTAATTTGCAAACCGGATGAGAAAGATATTCATTGAACTGCTGGTTTCTGTTGCCCTTTTGCTGGGAACCTGGCTGCTATTGTCGCAAGTTGACTGGATGAAGCTTTTTAAAATTGAACAGACTACCAAAAACACTGAAGAAAAGGTAGGCGACCTGTTCTGGGACTTGTTAAAAAAGTCGGAAACAGAGATTACTACTACCTCCGCGGTATCTGCCGTTGATTCGATGGTAACGTTTATTTGTGAAAAGAATCAAATTGACCGAAGCCCCATTAAAGTTCATCTTCTGCATAAGGATGAAATCAATGCTTTTGCCCTTCCGAACCATCACCTGGTTGTTTATTCCGGGCTGATCAATGCCTGCGAAAATCAGCAGGAATTGTACGGGGTGCTTTGCCATGAGATTGCGCATATGGAAAAGAACCATGTGATGAACAAGCTGGTGAAGGAAGTAGGTTTGTCAATGTTGATATCCATATCCACCGGGAACGGCAATTCTGAGGTAATTAAAAATGGTTTGAAACAACTCTCTTCAAGTGCTTATGACCGTAAACTGGAAACGGAAGCTGATTTGACGGCAGTTGACTACCTGGTGAAAGCGGGTATTGATCCGCAGCCTTTTGCCAATTTCTTATACCGTTTGGGCGATGAAACAAAAAATTTACCCACCCAGATCTACTGGATCAGTACCCACCCTGAATCAAAAGCACGGGCTGAAGCGATTATCCAGGAAGCATTAAAGCATACCGATTTTAAACCCGTACCAACTGATTCTGTTCAGTTTATATCATTGAAAGAAAAACTGCATCAGGGTAATTAACCAGAAATAAAGCATGGCAATCTCCTGTATGGCTGATAAACGATATGGATCATTTATCTGAAATTTGAAGATCACCTATGTCGTTTGGCTATGTAAGATCCTGTAAAATTCCCTTTAAATAAGTTCTTATTGAGATGGGTATCTTTCCTCATTTATGCCTTATACATTGCTGGTTTCTCTAAGGTTTCTGTAACCTTTCTGTAACCTTTCTGTAATCTCAGTTACAGAAAGGTTACAGATGAGTTACAATTGAGTATCTAAAAGGGGATCTCATCAAACAATAGCTAGAAGAAGTAATTAGGAAGTGTTCCAGTGTTTTTCTTGAATTGTTAGTTTATCGTGTGCATTGAAATGGATTACGATAAGCTTTTCCTGATGTTTGCAATGGATGGCGGTTACCTGTCCAACGGTATTATTAGATCAACCCGGTTACACTATCCTCTTCTTACTGGTTGAAGACATACGAAATGATATTGGCTCCCATTTGCAAAGCTTTTTGGCGCACATCTTCAGGATCGTTGTGAACAGACCGGTCTTCCCAGCCGTCGCCTAAATCACATTCGTAGTTATAAAAACAA
>DATGYU010000368.1:0-4137 GCA_035297625.1 Prolixibacteraceae bacterium | reverse complement strand
CATCATGCCGAAGGATTCCAGAGCATTATTCCTTTGGAAACTACCTGGCTGAAATTTACCGACACGCTGCACATCAACATGGGGATCTTACTTGATCCGATCTCTGTGATGATGCTGGTTGTAATTACGACCGTATCCTTTATGGTTCATCTTTACAGCCTTGGGTACATGCATGGCGAAAAAGGCTTTGCCCGTTTTTATGCCTTCTTGTCTCTCTTTACCTTTTCGATGCTTGGACTGGTAATTGCTACCAACATTTTCCAGATGTATATTTTCTGGGAGCTTGTGGGGGTTAGCTCTTTCCTTTTGATCGGATTCTACTATGAAAAACCATCAGCCGTAGCAGCATCTAAAAAGGCATTTATCGTTACCCGTTTTGCCGATCTTGGCTTCTTGATCGGTATTCTGATATTATCATTTGTAACAGGAACCTTTGATTTTGCCAAGCTTACTGAGCCTGGAACCAGCCTTTTTGCCAATGCCACTTCATTAAGCTTTATGGGTATTTCAGCATTGACTTGGGCCATGACCCTGATCTTTATCGGAGGAGCCGGTAAATCAGCCATGTTCCCGTTACACATCTGGTTGCCAGATGCAATGGAAGGTCCAACACCAGTTTCAGCACTTATTCACGCTGCTACAATGGTTGTGGCCGGTGTTTACCTGGTAGCCCGTATGTTCCCTGTAATTCATTTTCAGGCTCCCGATGCCCAGGAAATTATTGCTTATGTAGGCGGTTTTACTTCCTTATTTGCAGCCGTAATTGCCATCACTCAGTATGACATCAAACGCGTGCTGGCCTTCTCTACCCTATCGCAATTGGGCTATATGATGCTCAGTTTGGGGGTTTCCGGTTACGGAGGCGAAGAAGGACTGGGTTACATGGCTTCCATGTTCCATTTGTTCACCCACGCTATGTTTAAGGCCTTGTTGTTCCTTGGTGCTGGTTCTATCATTCATGCTGTTCATTCAAATAATATGACCGATATGGGTGGGTTAAGAAAATACCTGCCAATCACGCATATTACTTTCTTGATTGCCTGTCTGACCATTGCCGGAGTGCCATTCTTATCAGGATTCTTCAGTAAAGATGAAATTCTGGTGGCCGCCTTGCATCACAACAAACTGCTGTTTGCCGTTGAGTTTTTAGTGGCCGGCTTAACAGCCTTCTATATGTTCCGTTTATACTTTTGTGTATTCTGGGGAAAAGATCGTCACTATCATCATACGCCACATGAAAGCCCGCTGGTAATGACCATCCCATTGATGTTTTTAGCCGTAGCTTCTATTTTCGCAGGATATATTCCTTTCCATCATCTGGTGACATCTGATAAAATGGGATTCACCTCTGAAATGGACTTTGCGGTAGCTATTCCTTCTGTTTTGATAGGTTTACTAGGAATAGCGATGGCTTGGATTCTTTATAAAAAAGAAAGCGAAGTACCTGCTAAACTGGCCAAAAGCTGGGGTATCTTATACACCGCCGCCTACAACAAATTCTATTTCGATGAAATCTATCTTTTTGTTACCAGAAAGATTATTTTCAATTACATCTCCCGTCCGATAGCATGGTTTGACCGCCACATTATCGATGGCTTTATGGTTGGAATTGGTTTTACCACTGAAAAAGTATCCTACAAAATAAAAGGTATGCAATCAGGACAATTGCAACATTATGCTTTCATGTTTGTAGCGGGAACTTTGGCTTTGGCGCTCTCCATGCTATATTTCCTGATGTAGAATGAATTTTAAGATAGAAACAAAAATTTAAAATATACAGAAGTGAATATTCTAACTTTATTGGTCTTTATTCCGGTTCTAACCATGATCGGGGTCCTTTTTACAAAGGATTATAAAGGTGCACGGCTTGTTTCGGCGATCGGAATGGGTGTAGAACTGATAGCAACTGTTTTTCTTGTATTTTCATACCTTGCTGCACGCAAAGCTGGAATAATGCAAGAGATGCTGTTTACTTCGGATTATATGTGGTATCCAAGCCTTAACATCCATTTTGCATTTGGGGTGGATGGAATTGCTGTCGCCATGATTGGGCTAACCTCTATTGTAATTTTTGCAGGTATTTTTGCCTCCTGGGATCTACAATTTCTCTCAAAGGAGTTTTTCATATCGCTCATCCTGCTTGTAACGGCAGTGTATGGCTTCTTTATTTCGCTCGATTTGTTTACAATGTTCCTGTTCTACGAGCTGGCGCTGATTCCTATGTATCTTCTGATTGGTTTATGGGGAACCGGACCAAAAGAAAGTTCGGCCATGAAACTGACTTTGATGTTGATGGCAGGATCGGCTTTGATCATGGTAGGGATCCTTGGGTTGTATTACAATTCAGCTCCCGGTGGCGGCCCGCTTACTTTCAATATTCTTGAAATTGCAAAGGTACATATCCCTGTCGAGGCTCAGCGCTTCTTCTTTCCATTTGCCTTTATCGGTTTCGGTATCCTTGGAGCTCTGTTTCCTTTCCATACCTGGTCGCCCGATGGTCATGCTTCAGCGCCAACTGCGGTTTCGATGCTTCACGCAGGTGTATTGATGAAACTTGGAGGTTACGGATGTTTCCGTATTGCCATGTTCTTAATGCCTCAGGCTGCCCAGGAAATGGCTTGGATATTCATTATCCTGACTTGTATCAGCGTAGTTTACGGGGCATTTAGCGCCATCTGGCAAACTGACCTTAAATTCATCAACGCCTACTCTTCAGTAAGCCATTGCGGATTGGTAATTTTCGCCCTCCTGATGATGAATAAAACAGCTATGGACGGAGCAATCCTTCAGATGATATCTCACGGTTTAATGACAGCCCTTTTCTTTGCCTTGATTGGTATGATCTATGGACGTACTCACACCCGTGACATCCGCCAAATGGGTGGTTTGATGAAGGTGGTTCCATTTCTTGCCGTTGTATATATGATTGCAGGGTTCGCTTCATTAGGTCTTCCTGGATTGAGTGGCTTCGTTGCTGAAATGACAGTTTTTGTTGGATCTTTCCAACACCAGGATATGTTTCATCGTGTGGTAACTGTTATCGTTTGTTCTTCCATTGTAATTACTGCTGTATACATTTTAAAGGTTGTAGGCATTATCTTACTTGGTCCATTGAAAGATGAGCATCATGCACATCTGGAAGATGCCAAATGGTATGAAAAACTTAGCACAATAACGCTTGTCGTCTCAGTTGCTGCCATTGGTATTGCACCACTTTGGCTATCAGATATGATCACGTCAAGTTTAGGACCAATCATTGCACGATTGGCAACAGTCATTCCTTTTTAATTTGAATTTAGACTAATACCGAAAAATATGGATCTCGGACAATTTATACTTATGCGCCACGAAATGCTACTGCTGTTTGCAGTTATTGCGATTCTGGTTGCTGAAATATTTACCGGCGATAACAACAAATCGCGCATCATTAATTTTACCCTCTGCCTTTTTGGTTTGATCACAATCATAGGTTTTATTCCTGGAGAAACAGGGAACCTCTTTGGTGGATCCTTTCAATCAAGCCAACTGACCATTTTCATGAAAAACGTCCTGAATCTGGCTGTATTGATTGTTTTCCTTCAAGCAGAAGGATGGCTGCGTAAACCTGAAAATGCGAACAAGATCAGCGAGTTTTTCGTGCTCACTTTGTCTACATTGATTGGAATGAACTTTATGGTCTCGGCTGGTGATTTCCTTATTTTCTATATTGGACTCGAAACAGCTACCATTCCAATTGCAGGATTGGCCGCATTCGATAAATTGAAAAGCAAATCAGCAGAAGCAGGTATCAAATTGATCCTCTCCTCTGCCCTTTCATCAGGAATTTTGTTGTTTGGCCTTTCCATGCTTTATGGAGCAACCGGAACTATTTATTTTGCCGACATGATGCCCGTGATTACAAAAGATGCTATGACCCTTCTGGGATTTATCTTCTTTGTAAGCGGAATGGGATTCAAAATATCATTGGTACCTTTCCATTTCTGGACTGCCGATGTATACGAGGGCGCCCCCATCAATGTAACCTCCTATCTTTCGGTGGTTTCAAAAGGTGCTGCAGCTTTTATTTTCTCCATTGTTCTATTCACAGTGTTTAAAAACATTGTTGAATTGTGGAAGCCTATGATTTATACCCTGGCT
>DATGYU010000367.1:0-7038 GCA_035297625.1 Prolixibacteraceae bacterium | reverse complement strand
TTTAAAACTATTCCAGGTTTTAGGGGCCGTATAAGAACTAAAATAGGGTATATTTCTTCCCTCCTGGGTGATTTGGGCAACCACACCGGAAAAAGACAATAGGTAAAGAATTACACTGGCAATTATTAATTTGAAATACATTCTGGTTTGAAATTATTGATTCAATTTCTGGTTTAAATAATTCTGCAGTTCCTTGTACTCAGACCATACCCGCTGATTTAAAGAACTCAAGACTCCCAGTTCGCCCCGTGAATTAATGCGTTCGATATAAGTATCGAACATTTTTTGTAAGGGGGCCGCTTCCAGTTGTTTCAGGGCAAGTCTGAAATCCTCTTCAGCATAGACTGTGCCGGATTCCGTTTCTGTTTTTTTCATCTGGTAAGCCCGATCCATGGCACGGCCTACTTCATTTAGCAACAATTCAAATTCAAACATTGCCTTGAATCGTTTTAAGCTTTCCAATTGGGCTCCTTTGACAGTTGGAACCAGTTCATTTATCTTACTTACAAGACTTTGACGAAGTAGCTTGTTTTGTTCATCCAGTTTCCCCCACTCGGGCGTATAGGCGTAAAATTCAGGGGAGGGAACATTCCAATGGATCTGTTGTACATCCATTTTAACCAAAAGGGGTACTAACTGATCTACCGCCTGCTTGCCAAATTCTTTATCTATATACTCAGCATATAACTGTTCTGTGGTTTTAGCCGAAGTCGGATTGGAGGCAAAGTAGCTAAAGGCATTCATGTTAAATCTCGTTTCCTCGGTGCGCCAGTGAATGGCAATCACTCCATCCAGGTGCTGGTCTGCAGCCAGTTTTACCTGCTTGCCGATCATATCCACCCTCGGCTGGAAATGCCACAACTGGTGATCTCCTTCCAGCCATGGAACTGCCCATACTTTTCGGTTCTTGCCAATCTCACTCAAAAAAAGCGGCTGGGCCTCTTTCCCTAGATTGGGATTGAGGCAGGAAAATACAATTTCTTTTGGAAGGGCTTTATCCAACCCGGTCAGAAGAGCAGGAAGCTGGTTTCCTCCGCCCCATCCACCAAGGATGATTCCTGCCTTGGATCCTTTCTTTTTCAGGTAATCAACCGTTAACCGGATATATTCCAGGGCCCATACCCCAACAAAACGTTCTTCATCTGTTTTTGCCCCGGTGAATATGGCTGCGTTTTGATCGAAGGCCTCTTTAAAGGGTTTATTTTTCAGCGCTTTTTCAAGGTCCACGCTCATAAACGAATGTTCATTCAGCCAAAGCCATATCCAGTCAATATCGGGATAGGTTTCCAGGATATTGTCGATGGCAGCATAATGCAGATCAATGGCAATCTGGTTCTTTGGATTGGGTATCATATTCGACTGCCCTGCCCAGTAGAAACAATCGCCGGCTATGTTTAATGAAAAATACTCAGGTGGAATGACCCCAAATTCAAATCCCATGGCCATTTGTATTCCTCGTTCATGCGCCATGGAAAGTACTTTTTTCATCAGTGCCTGACTTTTGTCGTACTGCTCCTGAGTGGATTTTGAACTTATGGAAGCCTCGCTGCCAAATGCGTCAACTTTGCCCTGTAGATTAAAAGCCCTGCTGCTGTTGAAGGCAAAGTCAGACACTTTCATGGGCAGATAGCCCCACCTGGCGGAGAGTGAATTATCAAAATAAGCTTGAGGAAGAATGCCTTTGTAAGCAATTTTTATCATCGGCTCCACATAAGTGGCATAGCGTTCCCCGCCCCCGGTGTAATTGTGAAAGCCTATAAAATTGATCCCCTTGCTTTTACAATCGTCCAGGTATTTCCTGTAATCCTCCTCATTCCATGCACTTGGCCCCGAGAGAAAGTTATGCCATGGCAGGACACCACGAACGTTAAAACCATTCTGTGCTGAAGTTACCTTGATGGCAATTATTAGAATCAACAAAAGTGTTATCCTGCTTATCTTTTTCATCGGTTCATTCAATAACTAATTACGCTTAATTTGTTTGTTCCACTCCTGAAACTATTAGTTTCTTCACATCCAGGCTGCCAAATACAATGTTTACAAATGGTTTTCCATCTTTCAGTCCTACATTTCCAAAACCTGTTTCTGCAGAGAGGAAACTTGAGAAATCACCTATTTTGGAGTCAATGTACAAGGTCCGGTCAACCGCATCGTATCTTACCCCTGTGAGGCCTTCCATCAAGGCATAGCTCGACATGGCCCTTGCATACCAATGACCGCATTCGTATTCATTAAATGGGTTTCTAACGGTGCCATCATATCGTTCCCTGCACTCACGCACGATGTCAAGGCCTTTCTGCACTTCCCCTTTAAACATCAGGTGACTGGCCACCTGGTATTCAATACCGGTCCATACCTCGTTGCTGTAGACAAAAGGCAGGGATAGTTTTCCTCCTTTTGGCCATGTACAAAGCAGCAGACCGCCTTCTTTGCCTGCAGCATAGGTTGGGCGCTGCGGATTGTCGTGATCGGTTAAATCGGCCTTTAAATTGTATTTATGAACTGCCGTCAAATGGCTTTTTACTTTACCATTGTCAATGGGTTCGTTAAGTCCGCACACGGTGGCCATCCACATTCCGAGGATTCCATCCGACAAACAACCTGTTCCGTATTGGTATTTGGGCCCTTCTTTTTGAAGTATCTCCAGTGCTTCCTTTGAATAACCGCCAGCAAATGAATTCTTGGATGCTTCCACCGGATCGGCAGCCCTAAGGCCTGTCCATTTGATTTTCTGGGTGAAATATTCCCCGTTATAGAGATCATTTTCCATAAATTGCTTGCCTTTGGCCAAAAGGGTTCCATAGGTGTCAACAGGCTCCCCTGTGGCCTTGCCCATTTCGATGAAGGCAGTGAGTGCTCCAAGGTAGAAGCTGGTACACATGCCATCAGGGCCCCAGAACTCAATATCGTAGGTATTGTGATGTGGTTCTTCCAAAAAGCCCTGGTGTTTGGGATCCCATGTTTCTATGCAGTAATCAAGACTTTTCTTTACTTCAGGTAAAAGGGCCTTCATCCATTCCGTATTGCCGCTGATGCGCCACTCACGGTAAACTTTCATGATGCCGCCCAACTGCCCGTCAGATGCTGCATAAAAATCATGAACTGCTGGTGAGATGGGAAGGTTGGTCCTAAATATCTGATGTCCTTCCGCGTTCTGGCTGACATTGAATTCCGATTCCCTTAAGGTCCGTTCCAGGGCAGGGAAAAGATGAGAAATTGACTGGGCATAATTCCATACGTGGGTACAGCTGCCATGGCAACATCCAGAGTTGTCGTTGCAGCCTTCCCAGCCCCAGAGCCTTCCGTCAGATTGCCTTAATACCGTTGGCGACTTAAGGATGGTAAGGTTAGCTGCCACCGCCTCCATCACTTCCGCCGGAAGGGTTGAAGTATAGAAGGCATCACTAAACAGCTGGCTGTTTTTCTTTAATTCGACATAATGGAGTGTCCAATACTTTGCAACCTCATCCAGGTTTTTAAATCTACCGGCATACCATGGCTTGTAATAAGGATCCGTTTCACAGGCTCCCCCGGGGCAACATTGCTTTTCCCCTTCAGGTTTTGCTACAGCCCAGTTCGTATAGCTGTCTTTTTCAAAATCTTCAATTAACCGGGCATCCAGTGTTGGATTTTGAAGGTCCTCAGCTGAATTATCGGTCAGTATAAACTGGTCAGCCAGGATATGGCCCCAGCCACCTGTTGCCTGGTCCACAATCTGTAGGGCTGCTTTCTTTCCCTTGTATTTTTTAAGATCCCATGTTTTTTCCTGTAAGGATTCGGTATTTATGCCTGCTGCTGTCTCCACAACCTTATCATTGACCAATAGTTTTACGGCTGTTTTTTCCAGATCACTGCCTCCGCCGACCAGGAATTTCAGGTAGCGTTTATTGATCAGAAACGGTTGTGACTGCAATACCCCGGTTTGACCATCTCCTGATGGGTCGTAGGTATTCACCAGTTGCTTTCCTGCAAAACCCGAAACTTTCTGTTGCCCGGGAACACTTGCCTTGGATGGTTTTCCCTTAAAGGCGGGGCCTGAATTTACCGATGCTCCTACCGTAAGGTTGGTATCCGGCAAGTACCAGCAGAAATTGACAGTAATGGTTTTCTCTTCTCCCGGGCTAAGTGTAAGGGGCACATAAATGGAAGCTCCCGGAGAAATACCCTCAACGGGTGGATTATTTACCATGGTACGGGTTTGAATGTTTTTCCATAGGATGGTCAGGGCATCAAACCATCCTCCCCTGAACCAGCAATGATCGACAATGGCATTGCTATTATCCACAAAAATGGTAAACCCCTTGCCTGTATTGGATAAGCCTTCTTGCGGGGTCCCGATGGCTATCGGGATCATGGTAAAGCCATTTGCCGCTTTGCGAATGCTTCCTTTATCGTCTATAAAATTCTTTGCATTGTAGGAGAAAACCGCTTCAACAGTTTTGTTGGAAGTATTTTTAAAATGATACTCCATAGCGCCTGTCGGCAGACTTGAATTGTCTTCATCGGTGGGTATAAAAGGACTCCATCCGGTTACTTTTATCTTCAGCGGAATATCTTTATCTTCCAGTTCAAGTGAAGCAAAGGGGAAACGGGCTATAAAGCTTCCATTTTCAAAACGTGGCAAGCCATAACTGTTACCACCCCCGCCATTACCGGTTCCTCCCATGCCAAACAATTTCCAGGTAGGGACAGGGGCTTCCAGCACCTTTGCCCCGTTTTCATATCCTTTTACACTGATGGCGGCAAAAGCCAGGGGGGTGTTGTAAACATCGGGGTGGTTATTTACCGAAAGATGCGAAATACCCCCGGTGCCTTCCATGCAAAACATCCCGGCACCAAGCCCCCCAATGGGAAAAGCAACCCTGTCAAGATTCTTTCCCGAGTAATAACTGTTAAACTCATGTTTGGGTTCCTTATCCTGACTAAATCCGGGGAAAGGCAACAATAATCCAAACAGGATGATTGTTAGCAAGTAGATGGTATGGTTCTTTTTCATTTTATGTGGTTTGGTTATATGGTTTTATCGTTTGATCTCGTTTTTTTCTTTTGGAAACTATATAAAAGTAAGGATTTCCTTTGGTATTCTACACCTTCGGATTCTTTTGCACCGTTTTGCTTCGTTTTGCGTATTAGTAGTTTTTTGTCGTTAAAATTCAAAAGCACCTACATCGGTACATTTTCCCTTAAATACCCGATTTCCTCTAAAATCAAGTAAATATTTGCCATGAAGGTTCACTCCGGCATCAATAGCCGGGCTCTTTCTGCTTAAAGAGTAATCGCTTTCAGATTTTCTTTTCCTGGAAAAAAGAGGATCTGAATTGTATATCTCCGTAGGGTGAAGTGTGGTTCCAACATTGGGCAAACTGCCATCAGCTGAACTGTATAAATTGCAGGAATGGAAATGTTCGCCTTTCCCGGTGTAAACCTGGGTCAGGGAATCTACCACGATCAGGTTGTTCTGAATGGTCACGCCCCCGTAATCGCAGAGGAAAACCGCCGGAACAATGGCATTTTTAATCTGCTTGCGCCGAAAAATGGTGTTGTTCTCAATGAACGTGTCATGGGTAGGTGCCCAAAGCATTACAAAATCCTGGTAATCGTCGCTTACATTATAGGCGATGCGAAGATCGTAGGTTTCTGTTTTGGCAATATCGGCAAACCAGCTCACCTCCAAAAAGCCCATGTTCGAACAGGTATAATTGTGATGGATATAGATGTCCTTCTTGGGATTACGGCCATCATCAAGCTCCAAAGCACCGCCATCGGCGCCGAACTCTCCTCCTACAAAATAATAATCCTTGATGGTATTGTAGGACACTTCCTGATGACTGTTGCCCATGTGAATGGCAATGGGCCCCCAGCCGGGAGAAGACAGAGGGCGGGTATTGGCACTGTGCAGATAATTTTTGGTGATAAGGGCATACTCTCCACTTGATTGAATTCCCTTTGGACAATGGGAGAATTCACAGTTTCTGACCGTACAATGATTGGCACCCAGGGTAATCCTGACAGCCCCCACTTCCCAGATGGCCGTGTAGGTGGAGTCGTTTCCTGCGGCCGCTGCACAATCAAAAAAATACAGTCCATCCACAATTATATAGCTGCCCGATAGCCTGATTGCATTGCCATTTAAGGTGAATCGATCGGGATTGGTGAATTTTGGAGCCTGCCCCCTGCCATAGGAAGTCAATACAATAGGGTGATCCAAGGTTCCCGAGGCAGTTATTTCCATTCCACCGGTAAACGAAGATCCGCAGGCGAAATACAGCGTATCGCCTGGCCCAGTCAAGGCTGTTCTTGCCTTAACCAGGCTCTTCCATGGAACAGAGGACTTACTTCCGGAGTTGGTATCCAGGCCAGTCTGTGAATTGACATAGTAGCTTTTTCCCCAAACAATCATCGAAAGGCAGAGAAATACGCTTGCCAGCAGCAATCTTTTTGGGTGAGCCATGGTGAATCCTCGACTGATTATTTTGAAATATGAATGCATCGTGTTTTGCGTTTTTTAATCACCCCATTTAATAAGACTACTGCTTCTTTTCAAGGTAAATCCGATGAACTAAAAAAGTGTTGTTTCCTGATTTCCCGGGTTTATCCTTTAGCGTGACTGTAATGGTATTGGTTCCTTCCTTAATGAAAAGTGAGCCAATCAATTCCTTTTCAATGAAAGTATTTTCAGGGGCATAGCCATCCATTTGTTTAATTGGAATTTGCCTTTGATTGATTTCAAACGGGCAGCCTTCCGGCCCTTTAAAATAGCTCATGTACAAGGTATATTCCCCATTGGAAGGCACTTCGAGTTCGAATTTGGCAAAACCATCCACGGGCGCGGTTAATTTAAAAATCTCATATTTCCGTCCTGTTTTGGTGTCTGTACAATCCTCATAAGAAATAGCGGCATCTTTGCTTAAAGCCTTAATGGGAAGAAGTGCCAACCAGTATTCCTGTAAGGTAGGGGATTTTACTTTTTCCAGCAATTCCATCGGTGGCAGATTGTTTGCTACTGGAGGTTTGTCGCAATAGTAATAGGCAACCGAG
>DATGYU010000366.1:0-1641 GCA_035297625.1 Prolixibacteraceae bacterium | reverse complement strand
CTTAAAATCATTCCGCAGAGGCTAAAGATAAAAGCATCTTTCATGCGGTATTTTAACATCCCTGCGGCCAGTGAAATGATGGGAGAGGACAGGGGCAGCAAATTGGAAAGGAAAAGGGCCAGGTTTCCGTATTTGCGTATTTCGGCCTCCGCTTTTTGATACCTGCGATGGCCAATGAAACGGTCGATGAACCCTGTGCTGAAAAAATAACCGATGATATAATCCACCGTTTGGGCCGACATGGCCGAAATCACTGCCACCAGGTTGAGCATCAGGGGGTCGTATCCCGATCGCAGGTATAAAATAAAGGCCAGTTCCATGGGCATGAGCAGAAAGAAAAACAGGTAACCCGCGAAATTGACAATGGCAAAAGACAACACCCCGTATTCATTGTATTGGTAGATGTCCTTTCCAATGGTAAGGGATGCAATGACGGTCATTAAAATAACCAGCAAAACATAGATAATTATTTTCCTGATGTCAAATCTGGGCCGTCTTTTCATGATTAAATGTTGAATGAAGAAGGATCTTCTTTCAAATTTAACCAATCATTTCTAATTAATATTCAATATAGATTCACTAATTTTTAACCCTGATCATTTTTGTTTTGGTCGTTAGTAGGATAGGGTCAATTTTCCTGGAACCAGAAGGTCTTTCATGGTAGGCCGTAAGTTGTATTTTTTGTACCATATCTGATGAAATCGGCATCATGTTTTTAGGACTGATGCAAATATTTCCTTCCTGAGTGATGGCTTGTGTTATATGGTTGACGGTTGAATCATTTACGGCAATTTCTGTTGCATAGTTGAACGAGGTTTCACGATCGAGTTTTATTTCTTTTTCTGTTTTAGACAGGTAAGTGTATTGAATGTCATACTTGTAATTCTTCAGCTCAACCATTTCCGATGAATTGGTCCACTTACTGCCGATACCTACACTTTTATGGGGCACATAGTTGAAGAATTCGGACAGGAATTGGGTATTTCCAAAAGACCAAAGCATCCCTTTAAGAAATGGATCGCTATCCGTTCGGTTTTGCACCACTTCAAATCCTCTGATATTGCTCACCTCCCCTTCAGGAGAAACTTCATAGCTTAAGGTTACCCCATTCAAAAAGTTCAATACCTTATACAGTTTGTTCCTCACATCAACAGTATCGGTGTTATAGCTGAATTTTCTTCCCTGGTTCTTAAATTTTGTACTAAACCCAAGATAGACAGCTTCCATTTCATAATTCCCCGATGGAAGGCGGCCAATTACCGTGTGCCGGATTCTCAGGGACACCATTTGATGCATGGGCGCTGTTTCCTGTGTTCCTTCAATGGAATTTTCCTGGGAAATAAGGTAAGTATAACTTTCCCCTTTAAAGAGGATGAGTTTCATTTCTTCCTTTTTGGCATTGGCGGTAAAGGAAATGATAATCAGGTAAATGAATATGAAGATGGATGAAGAAATACGTTTCATGACAGATGTATTTTGAAAGTTTATCGGGGCACCAAATTAATTAAAAATTGAGAATTGTTGGTATTACTTGAAAGAAAGCTTGTATGGGGGCTGGTATCCGGGATAATTGCCCCTGAATATTTGTCGCTGTAGCTGATAAAATCTACATTTGTCTGATTGTTCCCTCATTAAACAGTT
>DATGYU010000365.1:0-6008 GCA_035297625.1 Prolixibacteraceae bacterium | reverse complement strand
ACCTGGTCGGCAACAGTTGGCAATCAGCCTATTTTTACCAACAACACGTTAAGCCTTGATTTGGGAACCTCTGTTTTGGGAGTAAACCCTAAAGTGGCTTCAGCAAAAACAACTTCAGTAAATGAAGTCGTTAAACCGGTGGTTGCTGTCAAATCCAACAGTATCAATAACAATTACAACCAGCTTACCCTGACTTTCAAACCTGATTATAGCGTTAGCTTCCGGGTGTTCGATAACGGGATTGCCTATCGTTTTGAGACTAAGATAAAAAATGAAATCACCGTTAAGAATGAAGAAGCAGGGTTGAATTTCAGCGGCGACTACGGGGTATTGTTCCCTGAAGAAGAAACGGTGTATTCTCATTATGAGCGCCTGTACCTGGATCAGAAAATCAGCTCACTCAAGGCAGGTCGTTTCTCCTCATTGCCAACCGTTGTAAAGGCTGACAACAATATCAAGATTGGAATCACCGAGGCCGATCTTTTTGACTATCCCTGTCTGTTTATGGAGGCTACCGGAAAGAATGCCTTTAAGAGCAAGTTCCCGCATGTGATCCTTCATGCAGATCCAGATGGCGATCGTGGTATTAAAAATATTCAGGAGGCCGATTATATCGCCAAGACTTCAGGAACCCGTAACTTTCCATGGAGAGTTTTCATGGTCAGTACAGAAGATGCCCGCCTGGTGGAAAACCAGATGGTCTTCCTGCTTTCACGCGAATCCAAATTAACAGATACCGGCTGGATTAAACCGGGTTTGGTAGCTTGGGACTGGTGGAATGACAACAACATCTACGGGGTTGATTTTAAATCAGGTCTGGATACAAAAACTTACAAGTATTACATTGATTTTGCCTCAAAGCATCATGTTCCATATATTATTTTGGATGAAGGATGGACCAAATCGACTACCAATATCAAGGAAGCAAATCCTGATCTGGATATTAAAGAGTTGATCGCTTACGGCAAATCAAAAAACGTGGATATCATACTGTGGTGCTTATGGAATGCGCTGGATGCCGATATGAATAACATTTTGGATATATATGCCGGCTGGGGAGCCAAGGGGATCAAGGTGGATTTTATGGCCCGTTCAGAACAATTCATGGTCAACTTTTACGAAAGAGCCGCCAAGGCCTGTGCCGACCGTAAGATGCTGATTGACTTCCACGGAGCCTTTAAACCTTCGGGAATGGCAAGGGCTTATCCCAACATCATCAACCATGAAGGGGTCAAAGGAATGGAAAACAACAAATGGAGCAAGGATATTACTCCAGAACATGATGTAACGCTTTGCTTTACCCGTATGCTGGCAGGTCCAATGGACTTTACTCCCGGAGCCATGCGCAATGCACAGGCCGCGGATTACCTGGCAAGCAACGCCAACCCAATGAGCCAGGGAACCCGTTGTCATCAGCTGGCTATGTATGTTTGCTACGATGCGCCATTACAGATGATGTGTGATAATCCCTCCATTTATTACAAAGAGGAAGAATCGGCTACATTCATCAGCAAAATGCCAACAGTATGGGATCAGACCAAGGTGCTGGATGCCAAAATGGGTGATTATATCCTGATGGCCCGCCAGAAGGATAACAACTGGTATGTGGGTGCGATGACCGACTGGTCTCCAAGAACCTTAACGCTTGACTGCTCATTTTTGGGTGACGGCAACTATGAGATTGAAATCATGCAGGATGGCGTGAATGCAGGTAAAGTTGCCATTGATTACAAACGTATTGTTCAAAAGGTAACCAAAGACAGCAAGATAAAGATCGACATGGCCAAAGGAGGCGGCTGGGCTGCTATCTGCAAAAAGATCTGATTGATATCGTTCTAAGATATATGAAAAAAGGTCGTCTGATATGATTCAGACGACCTTTTTTCTTTTGAAGAAGGATAAGTTAAAAGATAATTCAGGATAAGAATATCCAATATCGAATAAGAATTGAGAAACAAGGAAAATAGATTATTCAGAATCTTAAGATTCGTACACTTCAAAAGTGACCTTGCAGGTAATCCTGAATTCAGTGATGTTATTTTCATTCACAACGGCACTTTGATCCTTGATATAAACAGAACGAATGCCTTTCAGGGTTTTGCTGGCTGAGGTTACGGCATTGCGGGCGGCATCTTCCCAACTCTTTTCAGAAGATGCTAATACTTCTATGACTTTTAATACATTCATAATGGTGGTATTTAATTGTTACTCCTATTAAAGCTACAATAATTTTTTGAGGAATGCAAATTATTTGGTCGATTAAATGACTGTAAATAATTGTTTTACGCAAATATAGTGTGTCGGTATATGAACGAAATGTTTTGTATTTGGTAATAGTAGCGATGGTAGTAAATACGTTGGTATTGATCTTAATTTTAAACCGACGATTCGATTATTCTCTTTCCTGATACTGCTTAATGCGTGGAGATATAACGGGCTGATCAGCGCTCATTCTGAAATAATCATATGCTCTAATGCATATGTGGCTTTTTATCCGTAAATTTAATTGCCTGTATTAAAGATAGATAATATCTTAAAAAGGCTATTTGCATAGTCCCTGACAGAAACGGTAGCTTTCATCAGCTGGTGGAACATCCGTAATGTTGAATCTTAAGTAACAACAGAGTTTTAATTTCTTATTTAATTCTTTAAAATGACGATGATGGAAAATTTAATCAATACAATTTTATCACATGTTGACGATCAATCATTACAATCGATAAGTCAAAAGGCAAATACTTCCCCTGACCAGGCCAAACATGCCTTATCCAATGCTATTCCTATTCTGATGAATGCGATGGCCAAGAACAGCCGGGATCCTCAAGGGGCAGCCTCGTTGCAGCAGGCTGTGCAGAAGGATCATAACGGAAGTATCCTGGATAACCTGGGCGGTTTCTTTAATAATCCGGACGCTGCCAATGGTTCAGGTATCCTAAGTCATGTACTTGGTCCAAAACAACAGGATGCTGCCGAATATATTAGTAAGGATTCAGGAGTGAGCGAAACATCCGCACATAAGATCCTGGAATATGCAGCTCCGCTGGTAATGGGTTTTCTTGGCAGGAACAGCGGTGGAGGAGGCATGGGCATTGGCAACCTGTTGAGTTCATTTGTGAATAATCAACGGCAGGAAGACCCGCAAAAGCAAAGCTTTCTCCAAAAACTTTTCGATATGGATCATGATGGCGATATCATGGATGACTTGAAAGAAAAGGGAGAATCATTGCTGGGGAGATTCATGAAATGATGATAAATTGTGCTTGGCACTCAGCGTGGGCAATTGCCCGTTAGAATGCTATAGGTTTAAATAATGCATACAAATCATTAATTTTTATAGGAAAGAAGGTGCCTTTGACGGGTGCCTTCTTTTTTTTGTGTTCATAATCGCACTGTTGTGCGGTTTTAGATTTACAATTCCGGTCGTCTTTTAATGAAGAATAATTAGTCTAGAAAAATTAACAGTTCCACTTAGAACGTATCTGTCTGTATTGTTGAGATATAGCGTATAGTTAAAATAATCAATGATCCGGAGTATAAGTTTTGGCATTTTAATTGGATTAAAGCCATTAAAATTAGATACCAATAGTCAACAGGTTAATTTAACAGGAAGGAATTAATAATAATTGGTTGGAAGGTGACCACTAAGTACTGCTGGTATTAAAACCAGGGAAATTTGCATTTTGTAATATATTTTTAGAAAATAATTAGAAAACAAAGCAAAGGGAAATGTACTCTAAAGAATGGTTCTAAATAAGCGAAGCAAGGCTGATTATTTGTAGTTATTTTAAACAAACTATAGGTACCAAAGAGCCCCATTGTTAGCAGTTGGTAGATAAATGAAGAATTTTAGCATAAATAATTAGAAGACTGGCAATCAGGAAAATAAATTTATCCGGAATGTTAACTTTAATTAAGAAATTCGTTATGATTGGAATACTTTTATAATTATTTTTGTGGCTGTTAAGTTTTAAGAAACACTTTCAAGATACCTATACCCTATAAGAAATGTTAATTTAAAATTTTAAACACTTTATGAGGAAGACGGGATTTTCAATTCTGCTAGGGATGACACTAGTGTTGGGTGGAAGCAGGTTGAAGGGGCAGGATGTACAAAGTAGTGCTTTAAAATATGGACGTTTATTGCGTATTATTGACAGTTATTATGTTGATACTACCAAAGTAAATGAAATAACCGATAAGGTCATCGTTGATGTGCTAAAAGGTTTGGATCCGCACTCTACTTATATTTCAAAGGAAGAAGTCGATAAGATGAATGAACCGCTTCAGGGAAACTTTGAAGGGGTAGGTATTTCATTTAATGTATACCGCGATACTTTAATGGTGGTTACCACCATTCCTGGCGGGCCTTCTGAAAAGGTTGGCATCAGGCCGGGGGACCGTATCGTATCGGTTGACTCTAAAAACATTGCTGGTGTAGGCCTTAAAAATACTGCGGTATATGATTATTTGCGCGGTAAGAAAGGAACCAAAGTTGAATTGGGCGTTCGCCGTAAAGGGGAAACTAATCAGCTTGATTTTGTGGTGTTGCGTGATAAAGTTCCAATTAATAGTTTGGATGCTTCGTACATGCTGGACGATCACACCGGCTATATTAAGCTGAATAAATTCTCAGCCACCACCATGGATGAGTTTAAAGCGGCTATTGAAACTTTAAAAGCCACCTCAAAACTCAATAATTTGGTTCTTGATTTGCGCGAAAACGGCGGGGGCTATCTGAATGCAGCTACCGAATTGGTTGATCAGTTCCTGTCAGCATTTAAGCTCATCGTTTACACGGAAGGCTCTCATGCAGAAAAGCATGAATATGTATCTACCAACAAAGGAGAAATGGAAGATGGTAAACTGGTGCTTTTAATTGACGAAAATTCCGCATCGGCCAGCGAGATTGTAGCAGGCGCTATTCAGGACTGGGATCGCGGGGTACTGATCGGACGCCGTTCTTTTGGCAAGGGATTGGTTCAGCAACCTTTTGAACTGACCGATGGTTCCATGATTCGTCTTACCACAGCTCACTATTATACCCCTTCGGGGAGGTGTATTCAAAAACCGTATGTCGACGGAGTGGAAGCTTACCAGAAAGATTACCAGAACAGAATGGAGAAAGGTGAACTGTTTTCGAAAGACAGTATTGCCCAGAATAAGTCGCTGAAATTTGCTACAAGGTTAAATCAGCGTACAGTATATGGCGGCGGCGGTATCACGCCTGATGTGTTTATCCCGCTGGATACTTCAAAATATTATAGTTATTATAATAACCTTTTGCGTAAAAACATTGTTTATACTTCTGTTTTGGATTTAATGGATGCAAACAGAGAAAAGTTTGCCTTACAATATCCTGACTTTAAGTCTTTCGAAGCCAAATTTGAAGCCTCTGATGAGATGGTCGACAAGATTATCAATGAAGGCAATGATGAAGGCGTGACAAAGGATGAGAAAAGCATAGAATTCGCTCGTCCATTGTTGAAGAAGCAGATTAAGAGTCTTGTGGCCAGGGATTTGTATTCGCTAAGTCATGATTACAAGATAATGAATCAGGATGATAAAGCCATAGAAAAGGCTGTAGAGGTTATTAGTAATAAGAATGAATACGAAAACTTACTGAATGGAAAATATTTGACTTCCAAATAACAGACGATAATTATACTTTACGGCATGGAACTAATAATAAGATGGCTTTCAGGAAATTACATTGAGCTCCTGGGAGCCATTTTAGGTTTTATATATATCTTTTTGTCCATCCGTCAGAACATATGGACCTGGCCGGTAGGATTGTTAACCTCTGCACTTTATGTATGGGTGTTTTTATGTTCAAGGCTTTATGCCGATATGAGCCTGCAGATTTACTATGTGGCGGTAAGCATTTATGGATGGTATGAATGGCTCAAAGGGAAATCATCTGACAATAGTGAAAAATTGACAATTAGTCGTTTATCCCATAAATTAGCAATTGTACTGACGATGATAAGTGTGCTTCTGGTAATTTTAAT
>DATGYU010000364.1:0-17097 GCA_035297625.1 Prolixibacteraceae bacterium | reverse complement strand
ATTTCTTTGGGAAACTTATCGGCTATCAGTTTTAAATTGATGCCATGTTCCAGATAGGCTTTTAGTCCATCCAGAACGGTTGTAAAACCTCCGGTGGAGTCTATGATATGCTTTAGCAGCTTATCACCAGTTTCATGGTATTCCGATTCGATGATCTGAACGTATGTTGCATTTTCGGATATTTGTTGAAACTGAAATTCAACATTGGTGGCCGGTTCACCCCATTCGATAACAATTCTGCTGTTTTGCTTCAGTTCCTTGACCCACACAGAGGCAGAAACATTGTACATTTCCCATTCCCAGACAACGGTTTTGTTCAGTTCCAGTTTACCGTCACTTCTTGTA
Source organism: Prolixibacteraceae bacterium (assembly GCA_035297625.1). Taxonomy (GTDB): domain Bacteria; phylum Bacteroidota; class Bacteroidia; order Bacteroidales; family Prolixibacteraceae; genus Aquipluma. Next base: position 16,752 of record DATGYU010000364.1, on the reverse strand, counting down.
AACCAGAAATTGCGGGTGATGGCAGGATCGATAAATGCATTAAAAACTTCAGCTACCGGTCTTCTTATCATCATCCGGGCATGTGCTTGACTTGAATGGCTATCCATAGTTTTAAACAATAGAATTTAAAAATACAACTTACCGGATATTTATTACAACTAAATTACAAAGTATTGCAGACTTTTGAAAAGGTTTGCCATTAAAGTTGTAATCCAAAAGGTTCTTTATCCAAAACCGGCGACCACTGTTCGATGATCTTTTTATAGGCTTTGCCAACAGGTCTAATTTTCCGGTCCATATCATACAGGCCAAGGGAATTCACATTGCCGTTGTCTTCTCTAAGGGCGGTATCCCAATCCACCTGGTCAATCAGGCTGTACCAGGTAAATCCAAGCAATGGAACCCCGTCCTGCCGTAGCTGGTAAGCATTGGTCCATTGCTTTTTAAGCCATTCCACCGACAGCGGTTCCCTCAGGTTGGTTTCGGTATGCATGACCGGCAGGTTATATCTTCTAAAATACTGGTGGGTGATTACCGCATAGCCAAATATCTCGCCGGAGGCAGTAGTGGAACCGTCGGCTTTGACCAGGTGCTCGTTGGTAATGTAATAATCGTTGCCCATGATGCACCTGACCTTGCTGGCATTGTTCATAAACCAGTTGTACTCATCCTTGGTCATCCCGTTGCTGAGCAAAAACTCGTACATGGGTACCGAGATCGGGGTGCCGTAAATAAGGTCCAGGGATAAAAACCGCTTCTCGTTCAGCACCTTTGAGAGGTGCATGCAGGAAGGGTCTTCCGGGTGGAAATATTCGGCTGACTCACTTTGGATAAATATGGCCGTGGGCTGTTCTCTCAGGATGCCCTGGGTGGCCATGATGTTGGCTTTACACAGGTTTACAAGGGCGGTAACAAAAAAATCATCCCCTGAAAGCCTTTCATTCCACCAACCGTATTGTGCCGAAAAAGAGGCAGCAATAAAAATCTCGTTAATAGGAGTATATAACTTGCACCATGGGAAACGTTTGGCAAAGGCAATGGCATATTCCTTAAAATACTTTGGAAAATCAGGGTTTTGGAAATTCCCAATCCAGTCAGGCACTCCAAAATGGCATAAGTCAACAATGGGTTCTATGCCCATTTCTCGCAGGGTATCAAAAGTCTCATCCGCAAAACTCCAGTCATACTTACCCGGGGCAATGTGCGTGGAATAATAGGGAGGTCCATACCTGAGAAAATTAATGCCCAGCTCCTTGGTAAGCTTAAAGTCCGTTTTCCACAACTTATAATGATTGGTCTTTTCCATCTCGTCCACCCTTTTTTTAGTACCATCAGGCAACTGAATCATTGGATAGCTATTCTCTATCCCAGTTGAGAACATGAATTTTTTCATAGGAAATAAAGATTAAAGAGATGACTGATTCATTAACTGCAAAGTTGGTTCTTTATAAAATTCCGATACGAAATTGGTTAATGCACTGGTTAGTAATGGCAAGGTAATTCCGGCTGAGCTTTCCAAAACGGAATAAGAAGGTCGCAAAGCAGTATATTCCAAAGAGGAGGAAGGCACTGCAGAAATAATGTTTTCATTCAACCCGGCGATTTCCAATGCCAGGCGGGCAAACTGGTAATAGGTAACCTCCTGCTGATTGGACAGATGCCAGATGCCCGATTCTCCGTCAATGAGCAAATCAAGCGCAGTATTTACAATATCCGGGATATAAGCGGGCGACATGACAATATCGGAGGGAAGGTTAAAGTGACGGTTTGCGCTCATCCCTGCATACAGGATTTTGCTCAAAGGATCATGCCTGTGCCAGGGGTTAAAAAAACAACTGCTGCGGATGATCAAACTGTCGGGGTTCACCTTTCCAATTTGTTCCTCGGCCATCTTTTTGGATAGTCCATACAGATTCAAAGGTTCCGTCTGATCGTTTACCAGGTAAGGCCTTCTCTTTTCGCCATTGAAAACCTGGTCGGTTGAAAAGGTGACAAACTTAATGCCCATTGATTTGCAGACCTCGGCAAGCATTACCGGACCTGTGGTGTTTTCGCGGATACAAAGCAGCGGCGATTTCTCGGCATCATCGATGCGGGTATAACCTGCGGCATTAATGACGGCCCAGGGCTTCTTTTTGGCGAGTATTTTTTCAATGCCATCTTTTGAGGCGATATCCAATTCACCCCGTTCAGAAAGATGGTACGCAATACCACGGAATTTGCAAATCCTTGCAAAGGCACTGCCCAATGATCCGGTGGCCCCGATAATAAGCAATGGCGGCACAGATTCTGCTATGTTGGCATCTGTATTTACAATTAAGTTTTTTTCGAACTCCGATTTAAAGATGTGTCTGTCGCCGCGTTTCCACCAGCCGGGCAGGTTCAACAAGCCATTGGAATAATCCTTGCCGCTGTTTATTGTTTTTATCATCCCGGCCAAAGCCGTTGGGCGTGGTTTACCGGACCTTATATCATACACTCCCGATTCATAATGGTTGTTTTTTACACAGAGCAGTGAATTCCAGTCAAAGCTTCCCAAAAATGACCAGGCCGTCAACCCACGAAAGTCAACACCTTCCCTTTTAAGGGTGGTGGCCGTTTGATAAACCTCATGAAACCAGCGTAACTGTTCCTCGCGGGTACAGGCCATATGAACTTCGGTAAGAGCTATTGGCAGCTGATACCTGTTCCAGGCCTCGCGAAGCAATTCTCCAGGATTCAGCGCCTGGGGTATATTGGCCCTTACAGCCTCCACGTCGGCATATTTCTGTCGGCCGTTGCCTCCATGAAAATGAGCAGGGTACAGTGAACTGCGGTCATCCAGGTATCGCTCGCTGGTCACATAATAATTGAATCCGCAGATTCCAGGAGTAAGTGTATTCTTTAAAAAAAACTCCAGTTCTTCCGTCTTAATACCTGCGTTGATAAAATAAGACCATAGCGGATGATTTTCATCTAATTTACCCAGCAGCAGGTCATAGGTAAGCCATCGCCTTTCATTCTCAAAGTCGGCCTGATATTTTAATGAAGTGGTACTGTATATTTTACAGATGTCCTCGGTCTGGACCAGTTTGGCATTGACATTGATGCTATTCACGGCCTGCATTGCGAGAACCACTCCTTTTAATTCATTGAGCAGAATTCTGGCAAAAGAATAATCATCACTTTTGTGAGGGAACCATACCCCATACAGCCCTGAAAAACGGGCAGTTGTCAGGGGCTCATTTACCGGGGTATATAAATCTATCCATGGATATCGTTCTGCTATTTTATAAGCAAATTCGGCCAGGTATTTGGGAAAATCCAGGTCATACAGATCCGTAAAAAAAGGTCCGCTTCCATGATGTAAAAGCCCGGCAATGGGTTTAATGTCCAGTTGCTGCAATCTGTCCAGCCGCTGGTCATGTAATTTGAAGAAGAGTTTTTCGTCCTGGGAATACTTTTCCCAGAGCAAAGGATATCTTATTGTCCTTATTTTTAAATCTGCGAAAAGATCCAGGTCATTCAGTCTTTCTTCATGACCACTTTGGGCGAGCTGATCGTATATGCTGTCGTGCACTCTGACCACAGAATACTCAGCCCCACCCCAGATAGGTACATTTATGATATCTTTAGTAATTACTTTCAAATAGATCTGTTTTAGTATGAATGTATCTTTTAACGAGAATTATTAAGATTATAGGAAAAATGGTTCATCTCTTTCTTCAACGCAGGTACATCCAATACACTTTCCTTACTTTCTAAGGTAGAATAGATAATATGCTTCATTTTCGACCAGGTCAGATCCCATGAATTGGTTTTCAGATGTTCTTTTACCATCTTTTGCCAATCCGCATTCTCCCTTTGCTTCATCATCCTTAGGATGGCAGAGGAGAAATCATCCACTGTATCGGCTATCTCAACCATTCCCAATTCGCCATAGGGAACAATCACATCCCTGATGGAAGTTGAAACCACCGGTTTATTGGCCGATAGGTATTCAGGGATTTTGGTAGGACTGATAAAACGGGTACTGTCATTTTTTGCAAATGGTAGAAATGCCACATCCCAATGGGCCAGGTATAAGGGTAATTCCTCGTAACTTTTCTGGCCCAGGTAATGGATGTTTTCATGGCGGGGTAAAGTTCCCGGGTCAATCTTTACAACCGGTCCTATCATTATAAAGTGATAATCGGGCATTTTAAGGGCAAGGCCATCGAGCAGTTCTATATTGAGTCTTTCATCCAGGACGCCAAAGAATCCAACCCTTGGGGAAGGTATTTGTGCCTGGTCGGCAGGATCCTGACTTCCCAGTCCGCTTTCAAAGTGTGCCTGGTCAATGCTGCTTGGAATGGGATGAATATTGTGATGCCTGTTCTTTTTAAACTCATACAGGTGATAGCCCCCGGTGAACACTACATCGGCCATTTTAAACAGGGTATTCTCATTTTTCAGCATGTTAGGATGCGCTCCCTTAAAGGCCGACAGTTCATCCATAGAATCATAAACAATCGTTTTGGGATGCAGGTCACCTGTAAATTCAACGGCCATGGGGGTAAGGTACCACAGCAGGTAATCGGAAACGTTATACCATTTAATGATCTCCCGAACAGAATCCTTAAGGTAAAGGTTTATATCATTTTCATTGGTGTTATCCTTGATATGTGGAGTTATTACTGTTAATTTCAAGTTTTTGGAATAGATGGTCTTCAAAAAATTTGATTCAAAATTACCTATAACAGGTTCCTCAAAGTAAAACACCCTGGATTCTTTGGCCCAGCGTGTTAATAGGTGTTGTGGTCTTTGAAAAACAAAGTTCCACCTCAAATGGGAGAAACAGATAATATCTTTTATTTTCTGTTGATTATTTTCATTAATCAGGAGCTTACCATTTAATGCGGGTTCATTTGTCCCGTAATCAAAGGTTCTATTTTTGTTATTCCTCATATATCTAATTGTTTTATAAAATTTATACTTCGTCTACTTTTGTGACTCCTCCATCGCGTGAATAGAAATGCCTTGGCGCTTCATTTACCATTTTCATTTCTTCCAGGTAATTATTCATCACATCCTGTATATTTCCGCGATGTTCTTCGTTTTTTATAGAATTCTTTTTCATGGTGAATTGTTTTTAATGATTGTTGTTAAGAAAAATGAGAAGTTTGAACCATTGATCCAATGGTTCAAACTCTCACTAACTGCAATTACTTGATTGCAATAGTATTTACTCCCCCATCCCGGGAATAAAACGATCGTGGTGCTTTATCAACCATTTTCATTTCTTCCAGGTAGTTATCCAAAACTTCCTGTACATTCCCGCGGTGTTCGGTGTTTTTAACAGTCATTTTCATGTTGATAATTTTAAATAGTTAATACTTCTGCAACCAATTGCGTCTTTCATCAGGTATTGACCGATGCACCTTTCGCCCGGATTGCCTGCCCGTTGACGGGTTCTAAAACCAGCTTGTCGTACATCTCCAAAGCATGGTTTATCGTGTCATGCATGTCATAATATTTATAATCGCCCAGTCGTCCGCTGATAAAGGTATTTTTAAGGGCGCCAATTTCCTGCCGGTACTTTAATACCAGTTGCTGGTTTCGTTCATCATTGATGGGATAATAAGGATTGGAGCCATCATCCATCATTGAATATTCTTTAATAATCATTGTTCTATCCACCGGATAATCCGTTCTTTCCGGGTGCAGGTGCCTGGGCTCATGAATCCTGGTATAGGGAACATCCACATCGGCATAATTCATCACCGAGGTGCCCTGGTAATCCTGATAGGGTTGTATTTCCTTTTCAAAGCGTAAAGTGCGATACTCCAACCGCCCATACTTGTAGTTAAAATACTGATCAATTGGTCCGCTGTAAATGACCTTCGTATCTGATGGGATCCTGTCCTTGATGGTAAAATAATCCAGGTTGAGCTTTACCTCAATACGGGGTGAATCCAGCATTTTTTCAAAGATCTTCCCATACCCGTCCTGGGGAATACCTTGCCAGCGGCTGAAATAATAACTCTCGTTATAATTGGTACGAAAAGGCAGCCTGTTCAATATGTTTTCAGGCATATCTTTGGGATCCTTTTGCCACTGCTTCATGGTATAACCTTTTATAAAAGCTTCATACAAGGGCCTCCCCATAAAACTGATGGCCTTTTCCTCAAAATTCCTGGGTTGCGTGATATTCTCCTTTTTTATTTCATCTTTTAAAAAGGCCTCCACTTCAAAAGGTTTAAGATTGACATTATAAAAGCTGTTAATCGTTTCCAGATTTACCGGCATCTGGAATACCTTGTTTTTATGAGTTGTTAAAACCTGGTGGTAATAACTGTTAAATTCTGTAAAGCGATTAATGTATCTCCATACCCTTTCATGGGGAGTATGGAAGATATGAGTGCCATATAAGTGATAATGGATACCGGTTTCAGGATCGTCCAAAGAATAGCAATTGCCCCCGATATGATTTCTCTTTTCGATAACCAAAACGTTTTGCTTCATATCGTTAGCAATTCTCTCTGCCAACACGGATCCAAAAAAACCACTGCCCACTATAAGATATTTTAGTCCAGCTAAATCCATATTTTTTCGTTATAAATGATGTAAAGTTTCTAACAATCCGCCTTTGGGATGGTTCATGAAAAATCAACAAAGGAGAAACATAAAGTTCACATGAGTAAAAGGCAAGGTACTTTTCGGGAAGTTAAATCTCAATTAAGTAAGCTCATTCTTAAAATCTTATAAATGTATTTATCTAAATGTTAGAATATACTGTTTTTCATTTTTTTTAACATCTTCTTTTTATATAAATCAACCAACACAAATAGCTTATAGATAAATAGTTATTGATATTTTATAACTTTAGCGAATCCGCACTATTTTATGTACATTATTTTTATTTATTACGTTTAATCCTATATTGCACCATAGAATTACTCCCGACAATAAGCAATGATCATTTTTTAGAGCCACTTTATACCACGCCTTGTTACACTTATATATTGTACGTAAAATGCACTGCAAATGGTTTCACCGGACAACAACGGATCAATCAAAAATGACACTGTGACTCCAATTAAAATAGCGTTTGATTTTTAAGAATTCCTGTAGGACAACTTACCCCGTTGACCAAGGAAAAAAGTTAGATACCATCCTTTTGCCGAATGTTTATACAGATGGTTTTTTGTATCCATCCATTTCCATTACATTACCACTTTCTCTAAGGTTTCTGTAACCTTTCTGTAACCTTTCTGTAACATCAATTACAGAAAGGTTACAGATGAGTTACCAATGGGTTACTAATGGTGGGTTACAACAGTCAATGTCAAAAGATCCTAAAGGGAAAGAAAGCCAAAGGCCCTGGCAGTGTTATTTTGATGCATGCAAGGCTGCTCGTTTCAGCCTACACTTAAGAAGATTGATTCGTTCTGATCAAATCTTCACCCGGATAGCCCAGGCCAGGGTTGAGCAAATCAACATTCCCTGCCTTTTGTATCTCCACCGGCAAAAAAGCATTCATCAAAACACAGTAAACAACAGTCGGCTTACAGGTCATTCCCCGCAAAGGGTTTACTTTTTTGAAAACAGGAAAAAGTCATGGTTAAACAACAGGAAAAATCCATAGCTGTAGGAAAGATCGCCGGTGGGAATATCCAGGAAAGTTTCGACCTGGAAGGCTACACGGGCATCCTTTACGATATCTTTATGCCACATGTATTTGGCGCTGACAATGGACCGGTCGGCCTGGGTAAATGCGGGGTCGCTGTCCGAAATGGACTGGTAGAGAAAACGCCCTTTGGGGGCGATAAACTGGAAGGCGTTCCAATAGGATAAAGAAATTAAAGAGTGGGTGGTTTGAGCCGAAGTTTCAATCAAATAGGCATGGCCTTTGCCAAATGGATAAGTATTGGAATCTTCGGTAATGGCCTTATAGCCCAGCCAATATGCGTTAAAGTTGATTGTCTGAAGATGTTTTCCTTCGGCATTCATGGCCAACTCAAATCCTGCCGAGACGTTGGAATGGGTCTGTACCCTTAAATCGCTGGAGTCAATTTCACCTCCCTTGTGGTAAAACAAAAGATGGGCAGGGAGTTTTACCGACAAGGCGGAGTTTTGGTAAAGCGATAGATCGCCCCCTACGCCGGCAGTAAAATGTTCCTGGAACGGATCATTCTTTTGCAGAAACTGTTCCCAGTTGATCCAGGTCTGCATATTTAGCCGAGGGGAAGAATACAAAAACTGCAATCCCGATTCAGGACGGTCGGTATAGATGCGCTCCGGTTCCCAGAGTTGTTCCAAAAGCCCATGCTCATTGTTTTGATCCAGGTTACCGGTTACAACCGCAAAATGATCAGAAAAACGGTAGCGGGCTGAAAACCATGGAAGCACATTGACCGGGTGGTCCAATCCGCTGTATTTGGTCCACTGGGCGCCCAGTTCAATATATAATGCATCCGAGGGAGCATAGGTGAGTTTTGGTCTTACCATCGCCCCGGGCAAGGTATACCCGTCGACAAAACTTCCCAGGTATTCATTGTTTTGAAAAAAGCCAAGGCTTTCCATCCTGAAATTCACATCCCCTGCTTTAACTTCTTCCTGGGGTTTATAAAAGGAAGCAAATTGCTTAAATCCTTGCGCGGTGACAATACCACAACAGAATATCATAAAAAAAATCGCAGCAATAGTTTTTCTCCACATACCGGTCCGGGTTTAATCCAATTAGGAAGGTAAAGTTATTTCTTTGGAAGAATAAAACGATCATATACAAAGAGAAAAACAACGGCGAAAACAGCAATTCCTGCAAAAACCATCCATATCTGCCCGGGATTGTAATTAGCCCATAAATAATCTGTTAATTGTGCTTCATTGAAATTCATCTGGTGAGCGGCTTCTTTAAAATAGTCATTCTTGGAAAACTGATCTGATATCTCAGGAATTGACAATCCTCTTTTGGCTACTTCTTCTTTCAGTAAATAAAGTTTATCGGCAATCTTTTCATAAGGGCGCCCGGAAATCAATCCTGCTACACCATGACTGGCAGCTATGGGAAGAAAGGAAGTTCCCATATAAAGAGCTTTACGATCTTCAGGAGCAATGCTGCCAATGTATTCCGTAAATTTTGGGGAACTGGCCATTTCACCCAGGCTAAAAATCAGCAGGCCCAATAATATTAACCATCCGGTGTACATTGAAAACATAAGACCAAGACCTCCGGCCAACACAAGGATACCACCCATCATGGCATTTAACGGACGAAAACGCATCACAAAAGCGGAGACCAGAAGTTGAAAGGCAATAATGAAAAAAGAGTCCATGCTGGAGAGTGTTACCACAGAAATGGTACCTTGCTTTGTTCCAATACTTTCAGCTAAGGATGGAAAAACAGAATGCAATGAATTGTAAAGATCGGCCGTGTTTACCCAATCTTCAACAAATACAGGAAATGAATAATACAATTGGTTAAAGGCGGTCCAGAATAAAATCATGATAAATAAAAACAGTACATACCTCCAATTGAGAAGGGTGTACCAAATATTGCGAAAAGCCTGAGCGATGGTCTGCCCCAGTTTTGATCCCACTTCTTTTATAATGGGCTCTTTAAAGAATAAAAGTGTAATGAGAAAATTCATGGCAATGGCTGCCATGGATAGATAAAAAACGTAATTCCAGGTTTTCCCAAGCACCATACCTGCAGTAAATGGACCAATAAATCCTCCGATATTAACCATCATATAGAAAATGCCAAACCCGATAGAAGCGGTTTCGGGATTAGTGGTCCGTGCCACAACGGCCGAAATGATGGGTTTAAAAAACGCCCCGCCCAGACAGATCCAGATAAATGAGACAAACACCATTTCAAAACTGTCGAAGCTGATGATCATGTAAAATCCGGTGATGTAGGTTAAGAAGGCAAGCAACAGAACTTTTTTATAACCTATTTTATCAGCAATAGCGCCTGTAATGATGGGCAACAGGTATAACAACATGGAGCCGGTGCCCATGATCGCTCCTTTTTCTGTTTGACTAAAGCCCAGTGCCCCAGTATCTTTTGAACTCACCAGAAAAATGGAGAATCCCATATAAAAGCCATACCAGGCCCAGCGTTCAAAAAGTTCTATCGTATTTGCAATCCAGAATAAGGAAGGATATTTTTTAAATATTCCAAGTTTTGACATCAGCGCGTTGATTTAAAATATAAGGGTGCAAAATAGTTAAAAAAACAGTTAAGAATATTTAACGAAATAGATTAAAAGCCATCCCTGTGAGAACAAAGGTTTTATTATTTTTGTTGTGGATTGTAAAAAGGAAGCCATATAACTAATTGTACTAAAATTCTTCATATTGGTATACAAATTGTATAGTGATTTCCAAAAAGTGTTCAGAAATATTAATTAACAAGAAGGTTACAAAATGAAATTTTCAAGAACCAAAAAAGCGTTGATGGTCATTGTTGGAGTATGTGTTTTGTCCATCAGTTTTTATAGCTTTAAGCAAGACGACAAGAATTTTCAGATAGCCAAAAACCTTGATATCTACTATACGCTATTCCGTGAACTGAATTTGTTTTACGTGGATGATGTGAATCCGGACAAGCTGGTAAAGACCAGTATTGACAAGATGTTGGAATCACTCGACCCTTATACCAATTATATCTCGGAAGACGACGTGGAAGATTTCAAGTTTATGACTACGGGTGAATACGCAGGCATTGGATCATTGATCAGCAAGCAAAAGGATAAGATTGTAATTGCTGAACCCTATGAAGGATTTCCCGCTCAAAAGGCAGGGTTAAAAGCCGGGGATGTGTTGCTGGAAGTTGCCGGCAAGTCAACGGCCAAGCTTTCCACGGAAGATGTAAGTAACCTTTTGAAAGGCCCTGCCGGTAAACCGGTCATGCTGAAGGTGGAACGCCTGGGCGAAAAAAAGCCCTTAAACATTGAGATTGTACGTGAGAAAATACAGATTGATCCTGTGCCTTATTACGGGATGCTGGACAAGGAAACAGGATATATACGCTTATCCAACTTTACAGCCGATTGTACCGAAAGGGTAAAATCAGCCTTTTTGGACCTGAAAGAAAAGCAGGGAGCCAAAACCCTTGTACTGGATTTACGTTCCAATCCAGGGGGTTTATTAATGGAGGCGGTACGTATTTCCAATCTCTTTATTCCAAAAGGACAGGAAATTGTAAGCACCAGGGGCAAAGTCAAACAATGGGACAAAGTTTACAAGGCAACTGAAAACCCGCTGGATACAATAATGCCTATTGCCGTTCTGGTAAACAGGGGATCCGCCTCGGCCTCAGAAATCGTGGCTGGTGCTATCCAGGATCTGGACCGGGGGATGATTATCGGAACCCGCACCTTTGGAAAAGGACTGGTACAGACTACCCGCGATCTGAGTTACAATGCAAAACTTAAAATCACTACCGCCAAATATTACATTCCCAGTGGACGTTGCATCCAGGCATTGGATTATACCCATAGAAATGACGACGGCAGTGTAGGCGCGATCCCTGATTCGCTGATCACAAAATACACTACCAAAAAGGGCCGTATCGTGTTTGATGGAGGCGGTGTTGCCCCCGACGTGGCCGTTAAGGATGAAACCTTAAGCAACTTGTCGGCAAATTTGATTACCCAGTCGGTAGTATTTAATTATGCCACTTATTTTAGCAGTAAGACTCCCAGTGTAGCGAGTCCCGAGACCTTTACAGTAACTCCGGAAATGTATACCGACTTTACCCAGTTTGTAAAGCAACAGAAGGATTTTAAATATGAATCCAAGACAGAAGAAGAATTTGACAAATTGGTCGATATTGCCAAGAAGGAAAAATATTACGACATTTCCAAGACTGACTTTGAGGACTTAAAGACCAAACTTGGACATGATGTCGATAAGGATCTGTATCATTTTAAAGATGAAATATCAGAACTGTTGACCGACGAAATTATCTCCAGGTACTACTATCAGAAAGGGGCCATCAAAGCGGCCTTAAAAGATGATGAGGATGTAAAAAAGGCAGTGGAAATACTGCATACCCCTGATGGTTATGCTTCCATATTTGACGCTGGACGAGTAATTAAAGCCACTAATTAAGTGATCAGTAACAGAGATCAGTTCTCAATTAATGAACACTTTAATGTCCTTGAAGACCTTCAGATACTCGGGGCGAATTTAATTTGAATCATTAAACTCAAAAAAAACCCGGACAGGAAACTGTACCGGGTTTTATATTTTTATAGTAGTGTTAAGCGATTTACAATTAGACCATTTACGGCTTCGCACTACCAACTGATGCTACATTCCAAACACTCCTGGATATTTTATTGCCAGAAAAAGTGTTGCTAACACTACTATACCAATGGCAACAAAAAAGATTATTACTCCTACCTTAAAGCGCTTTTTCGTTTTTACTATTTCAGAAACGGTGGTTAACTGGCGGATCTTCTCCAACAGTTTGGGAAGGGATTTCTGATCCTTGACAATATAATTGGATGCCCCATATTTCATGCTGTTGATGGCAATATCAATATTATCATTACCCGATAAAAAGATAAATTCAACCTGGGGAGATATCTTCTTTGCTTTTATCAATACCTCAATACCAGTCATTCCATCCAGAAGATAGTCTTGAATTACAATATCAGGATTTTTATGCATGTTCTTAAGCGCTTCTTCACCTGTCAAATAGGATTCGACATTGGTATATTTATTGGTCTTCAAATAACTTACAACCAATTTATTGTAAATATGGTTATCTTCGACTACAAAGATGAGCGGGTTCTTGGTGTTTTGCATGCTACATTATATTGTTTAATTCATTTATGCCCAACCTGATTGTTTTCTAAATCAAATTTATCAATAATAAAAAAGCATTACTGAGTGACCAAATTTAGAAAAAAATAATTGATATATTCAATGATTTTTAATACAAACGTATGTTTTGCTCATTTGGTGTATAAATACACGGTAATTTTATGAGCCATACAATAATTTCTTCCAATAAAAGGAATTCTCAACAGGGTTTATGCTTTTGAAAACTTGCAATTACCTACAGGCAAAGGCAACAGAGAAATAACCCATCCCGAGGACCTTGCCAATAGCAGATAATTTTTCCTTGCTCTTTATCCCGGACCTTTTTACTTTCCTATTTGATCAAATATTTCATTATCACTTAAACGTATTCCTCCCTTCATTTCTTCAGGATGCTCTTTTCCGCTGTTCATGGCAACTGGTACATGTTACCGAATGAATATTATTGGGACTGTTAATGTCCTTGTAGGTGGTATTCATGGTAGTGACATCCAGTTTACAATTGGAGATGGCAGGATGGCAATTCTGGCAAGAGTTACGGGCATCATTTGAATGGGGCGAATGGCAAGCCATACAGCTTAATCCCTCGTGCACCCCTGTTGGTGTACGGTCATCCTGGGAACCTGAATGATGCGAAAAGTTAGGAGAATGGCATTGCAGGCACAATCGTTGGGCAGGGTCATCCGATACTTTTACTGCCTTGCCATCATGCACAATGGCTATTTTCATCAGCTTATCGGCCCTCACATGACGATTATCCGAACGTACATACCATGCAATGGAAGGGTTGCGCTGTGGCCTTGCATAATAAATTTCCTGCGGGGAATCCAGCCTGGCCGTTCTTTCCATGGGAGAATTCACTGCATGAAACTGGTGACAGGCCAAACAGGGAATGGTGGGATGCATGGTTTGAGCGGCATCTTTTAACTTCCATATTCCCTTGGCATCTTCGGGTTGCTGAACCAGTGTTTTTATCGTTCCATCGTAAAACATGCCATGGCACCTTAAGCAGGCCCAGTAAGGTGCTTCATCCATGTTGTGTTTTCCGTTCATGAATATATCGCCATAATTGGCCGAGTGACCTCCGGATTTCCATTTGGTATATTCCGACTGATGGCATTTGGCACATTTATCCGAGATGTCAAGTACCTGCCGCTCCGTTAGCCTAATGTCTTCATGTTTGGTTTGTTTGCCAAAATGGGTAAGTAACATGCTTGACTTTTCTTTCAGGCTGTGTATCCCGTTGCTAATAGCTGTACCATGACACTCAGTGCACCTGATTTCCCTGTGGGCCGATTGCTCCCATTCACTGACCGATGGACTGATTTCATGGCAACTGCCGCACGTTCTTTCCGGCTTGGCAGAGTTCCACGATGAATAACCCCCCATTAAGGCAAGGACAGCTATGAATATAAAGATGACTGTTATGATGGTTTTATTCAGGTTCATACAATTGTTTATAAGGTTGTTAACGGCAGGTTTAGTTATTTACGCGGTGAAAAGTTAGCCACTATATGACCTCCTACCCAATAGCCAAGGGCCATGATGGTGAGGGCCGGATTAAATCCTCCCCCGTTTAGCATGATGCTGCCATCGGCAATAAAAAGATTGTCAATCTCATGCACCTGCCCATATTTATTGACCACCGAAGTCTTTTTATCATTTCCCATGCGGGCCGTGCCATTCTGATGCTGACCTCCACTGAGTCCCTGACCTCCCACACTTTGCCAGGTTTGATAAGCCCCCGCTTCCTTAAGGATGGCCTCCGCTTTTGAGGACAGGAATTTGCAGTGTTCATGATCCAGCGGATGCCTTTCACCTGATAAGTTGGCTACCGGGATGCCCCAAAAATCTTTCACTTCCTGATCTACCCTGACCCTTGCATCAAAAACTGGCAACTCCTGTATAGGACCTACCACCTGGGCGGTACGGTGATACATATCGCGCTGAAAGGCTTTATGTTCTTTTCCCCAGCGTTTGGATCCGGGAGGACGTATGCCGGTATATAAATATGGCAGGCGGTTGAACTCATTGGCCAAAAGTCCTCCGCCAATGATTCCCGGGTTATGATGGTTGAAGTCGCAAAGGGCCATGGTAGCCCCGGGACCTGCAAAATCCAGGATATCGTAATCAAACAACCCGAAAGCCCCGGTATAGGCATGACCCATCAGGTTTCTTCCTACCCAGTCTGAATTGTTACCTGCGCCATTGGGAAAAAGCTTTGATTTGGAATTCAAAAGCAAACGGGCCGTTTCAATGGCAGCTCCCGATATGACCACCAGGTCGGCGGTCTGTATCTGAGGCTTTTTATCCCTATCAAAATACTTCACACCGGTAGCCTTACCATGATCATCCACCATGATTTCAGCAACCATGCTGCCCGTTCTCAGTTCACAATTGCCTGTTTTCAGGGCAACCGGGATAACCGTATTCTGTGATCCGTTTTTGGCATCCACCGGGCAGGCAAAGCCACAACAGGTACGGTTTCTGATACATCCTGCACGGTTGTTGTATGGGATGGAATTCCTGAGCATTGGTATAGGGAAAGGATGCAATCCAAGGCGTTTGGCCGCATCGTACAGCACCTTTCCCTCCTGGTTGTATTCAAAAGGAGGCATGGGCTGATTTTTCTTTCTTGGCGGGGCAAAAGGGTTTTGGGTATCATCGCCCGATACGCCAATTTCCCATTCTGCTTTCTCATAGCAGGGCTCCAGGTCCTGGTACGTTATGGGCCAGTCTTCCAAAGTGGAACCTGCAACGGGGCCGTATACTGATTTCAGTTTAAAATCTTCTTCCATAAAACGCCAGGCCATGGCGCCATAACTCACGGTGCCCGATCCCACACAGGCGGCATTGTTGCTGTAACCGCCGCTGATGGGGGTGACAATTTGTTTGTAGCCTCCCTTATATTCCAGTACCCTGGGATTTTTTTCAGCATCAGGGCCAAAGGGCGAACCCAGCACTTCGGTTCTTTGAGAGATCAGTTCATCGTTGGGGTGCTCGTCATAATTGGGCCATTCACCCCGTTCGAACAGAACAACTGAAAAACCATTAACGGCAAGCTCTTTGGCTACAATTCCGCCACCGGCACCGGCACCCACCACTATTGCATTAACGTGTTTATTTGTCATTTAGATCATAATTCTAAGTCCCGAATATTATCTTTTTGAGGCTTTACCGCCTCCAAGGCCAAGGCTGCCCACTCCAATCAAAAAGCCAAAGCTGTACCATCCCCCGTTGTTGTTCACTGCCCATACGGCCACATCGTCCTTGAACAAGCTGATTACAAAACTTACGGGGGCAATAATTCCATGCCATAAGCCTCCCCAAAAACCGTAAACATGGCCTGTCTTGCAGGCATCAACATGCTGAACCTCGGCACAGGAGGAGAATAAAAACAGCAGGAATAGGACCAGGACACCAATTGTTAACAGATTCTTTGCTTTCATAGGTTGGTAGTTGTTAGGTACGATATCTGTTTTGACCAATAACCAGCGGATAATCAATCCGTAACATTTCAAAGCTCATGTAATCCTTGTTTCCACCATGAATGGGCGATCCGTAAAATCCCTGCATGGTATGTGACAAAACAAGGTTAAAGAAATCAGCGGGCTTTGTTTCGCTCCATTCCTTTTCACTTAACTGATTAGCTTCCATCAGGGTTAAAGTCTTCTCCTGGTCTTCAAAGCTTAAGTTTTCAAAGTTTTTGGAATATTTATCCTTGCAATAAGTCTGGAGTTTCTTAATGCCCTGGCGGTAAGCATCCTGATGGTAGTGAAATACTTCAGAAAGTTGCCTGTCGATGTAATAAACCACCCCTGCATCCGTGGCACCGGGTGACTGATCCTTTGGAATGATCTGTTCACAGAGTGCTATCACGCAATTAGCTTCCTCTGGAGTAAAAAAATAATAGACGCCCTTTACCTTCAGGCACGAAGGAAAAAGCAGCACACT
>DATGYU010000363.1:0-13239 GCA_035297625.1 Prolixibacteraceae bacterium | reverse complement strand
TCTTCTGCTTCAATTGCTAAATTTATTTGATCATGGTGATTGATAAAAACCAGCCTTTCACAGCGGGGAAGGTTATTAGAACCAAACAGGGTAAAGCGGACAATGCCTGTAGGTAACTTTCCTTTATCAATTTCAATGGTTCCGTTCCCCGCGTTAAGCGAAACTTCTTCCTGGTAGCAAACTTTCCCTTCCGACTGTCCGACAAGCAGGTATTTTCCACCGCCGGCAAAGCCATTTTCATGAATCTCCAAACGGATATGGCTGGTATCATTCGCATCATAACTGATGGCAACTCCAGAGTCCAAAGCTTCCGGCAAATCAGCCTTCATTGGTAAATCCCCTGCAATGGTCAGTTCAGCTGAGTATTTCTTTCCGGGTTCAGGGCTGATCTCAAAGCTTCCCATTCCTTTAAACCCGCTTTTTATCATCGCGACCTGCCGGCCATTTTCATCCAAAACCACCCCTTTTACATCCAGCCCTTTGCCATTTGGGTCAATGGCTTTAAAAGCCACCCTGTTTTTTACTCCTGAAAGGAAAGTTCCTCCTTCAGGCATAAACCTAAAGTCTATCTTTCTTTCCTTCAATCCTGCCGGCTTTGTTGGTGTTGCCTTATCGCGAAGGTTCCATATCAGCAGATCACGGTGAAAGAACCACTGCTCGTCAAAGTTACGCATCCAGTTGGTGTAAGCCCTCACCTGGTACATCCCGCTGGAAAGGGTATCGGCAAGGTGCATATCCCCGTATGCCAATCCATTTTGGACCCAGCAGGTATTTCTATACACTACATTTCCTTTATCGTTTAAAAGTTCCACGTAGAGATTGCAGTCCGGTTTGGGAGAATCCTTCAGGTAAGCCTTAAACCATAAATCCTCATTGGCCCAATAGGAAGGGCGGTCAATGTGCAGGTAGATTTTTTCCTGCTTGTACGAATCATTCAGCTGATTAGCCTTGGTGACCAGATTCTGGGCCTGGATTTGGGAATACGGGTAAATGGCTGCACAAATAAATAAGATGAAGTACTTAAAACAAAACTCACGGTTTAAGGACGAAGTTGGTTTCATAGTCAGGCAGATTAAGTTAGTTCTATTGCGGGTAGGAACAATCCTATCATTGTTTACATCGCATTTAATTACGCTAAAGATATAAAAATGAACAAAAAATATGCCAGAATAATCATAAATAATGCGATGTAGCTTTCGATTTTATATGGCTGTTAACATCTGGAATATCAGGATTTATTTGCTGTCCTCTTGCCATTTAATTTGACTTGCCTGAAGTGTGTTATCCGTGGAATGATGTAATCATCTTATGCTAGCCTGGCTGTCTTTTATCCATTACTATTCTCTTCTAACCTTCTTCTAACCTTCGTCATAATCCCTTCAGATTTAATACATATGTAATTCGAATATAATACATATATAATTCGAAAAACTACGAATTATATTCGAATTATATATGTATTAGATACGTATTATATTCGAATTAAATCTGAAGGAGGTTAGAAGGAGGTTAGAAGAAGGTTAGAAGCAAACATTAAAATTGAAGGTAAAAACAGCAAGCGGGATGCCTGTGATATAATCCGTCACGAACTTTGGAAATTGGTATCAACTTCCTGCAGAAATTGCCTGAGACTTTTGCTGCATGGTAAGTGCAATGCAGCCCGGAGCGTTGATGAGATGGCATATTTTAGCCGGGAAAAAATTTTTGAAAGTCGCAGGAATGCTAAAGTTTAAATTTCTAAATGCCAAGGATGAGATAACTCGGGCAATGCCATCCGGATGCGCCATTCCTTGGGGAAGTAATTGTTGGCACGGTTGCCCAGGTTCTTCACAAAGCCCAGTGGAACGCCTTGATATTGCACCAGCAGCCATCCTTTTTCCGATGAACTGATTTTGATTTCTTCTTTCTTTTGAAATAAAAGGGCATCACGCAAATCAATTTCCAGGGAAGGAAAAATGGAAGGGTTGCGGTCAACCGATAGGGCATAGGTATGCTCGGGCAGCAGGTCATTCTTTTTGAATTGGGCAATAGGGAGTCCAAAGCTGATCACCTTAAGTTGATCCATCAGGGCGTTTAACACCGGAGTCTTATCTTCAGGAAAGGCAACCAGGAATTCACTCTTTGCAAAATATTCGGAATTTTGGGTAGTAAGCCAGCTTTTGATTTCGGCAAACTGTTTGGGCATCTTTTCAAGCCTTGACTTTGTTTTCTTTGGAAGAGAAAAGAAATCACTGCCTTCTTTTTTGCGGATTAAGGTCAAAAAGAAACCTTCGCCCTTTACTTTATGGGGAAGAAAACGATAGCCAAACAGACCATTGTGTTCTATTTCTTCAATACCCCAATCTTCTTGAAGAGGAATACGAATGCTTTCTAGTTCATTGTTTTGGGCCAGCCACTGCAGGTTTTCTTCATTTTCGGCAGGATTGAAGGTGCAGGTACTGTAAATCAAATACCCTCCGTTTTTTAAGGAAGGCCAGATATCCGCAAGGATTCTTCTCTGGCGGGTGGCGCAAAGGTTGGTATTGTCGACTGACCATTGTTCGATGGCTGAAGGGTCTCTGCGGAAAAGTCCTTCACCTGAGCATGGGGCATCAATCAAAATGACATCAAACAGTCCTTCCAGATCGCTGAAATCGGAAGGGTCATTGTTACAAACCACCACATTCTGGTGCCCCCATTTTTGGATGTTTTCATTCAACACAGACACACGGCTGCGGATCACTTCATTGGTTATGAGCAAATCGGTTTTGCCCATCAGGCTTAACAGATGGGTGGATTTACCCCCCGGGGCAGCACACAGGTCCAACACCAGGCGATTATTCTTAATTTCAACCTGTTTGAAAGCCTGCTCAATAAACATCGAACTTGCCTCCTGGACGTAATAAGCCCCGGAATGAAACAGCGGATCGAGGGTGAAAGAAGGCCTTTGATCTAAAAACACGCCCGTTTCACACCAGGGAATTGCTTCACGGTTGAAAGGCATGGCAAACTTTAATTTATTGGTACGCAGGCTTACCGAAGGGCTGAGATAGATAGCTTGTATAAAACGTTCAAAATCAATGGGAAACTGATTTTGAATGCGTTCAGTAAAGGCCAAGGGCAATATTTCGGAAGTCTTTTCGATGGTATATAAACTTTTCTTCTGATATTTGCCGGCAAGATAATTGGATTGAGCGTATAAAACAAATAGAGATGATTGATCAGACCATAATATCAACATTAAATAAAGAAGCCGAGGCAGCAAGCCTGGTGAGCATGCTGGAAAAACTTTCCGTACAATTCCCGGGGAAGGTAATTTTTACTACCAGTCTTGGCATTGAAGATCAGGTAATTACTGATATGATTTTCAGCAATAATCTTGACATCCGTGTAGTTACCTTGGACACCGGCCGACTGTTTGAAGAAACTTATAAAGTGTTTAACCGTACGGTCGATAAATATGGAAAAATGATCGAGGTGTTCTTTCCCAAGAATGAATCGGTTGAAAAGATGGTGACCGAAAAAGGCCCGCTGAGTTTTTATAAGTCGATTGATAACCGCAAGGAATGCTGCAATATCCGCAAGGTAGAACCTTTGAAGCGTGCCCTTGAAGGAATGGAATGCTGGGTAACCGGCCTGCGTGCTTCTCAATCAGACAACCGTCATGACCTGAACTTTTTCGAATGGGACAATGGTTTCAAGCTGATTAAATACAACCCGTTGTTGCACTGGTCACTGGAAGACTGCCAGAAATATGTGCGGGAAAACAACGTACCCTACAATGTTTTACACGACCGGGGATTTGTAAGTATTGGCTGTGCTCCCTGCACGCGTGCTATTCAACCCGGCGAAGATTTCAGGGCAGGTAGATGGTGGTGGGAAGACAATTCAAAAAAAGAATGCGGACTGCATACGCATGAGAAGTAGGCAGTGGTCAGTGTTCAGTGTTCAGGTGGTTAATCGGGCTGAGTTTAATAGAAGAATTTTCAGAGATTAAAACCAAAAATAATAAGGAATAAGAAACAAGAAATAAGGAACAAGAAAGTACGGCTTTTCACTTTCTTGTTCCTTATTTCTTGTTTGATATTTCTTATTTATGGTTTATTCAATAGGTAGAATTCACATCCATCAAATGGACAGAGGCCTCCCATAAAAAGATTAGTTATCCACAATCTTTCTTCCAAAGGGCGTCAGTGCCAGCGACATTAGTTTGAAATGTTGCTTGCCCCAGGGGAAGCCAATAATTGTAATCGATAAGAGTATTCCAAATATTAGGTGAGTCAGGGCAATCCAGATACCGCCTATAATCAGCCAGATAAGGTTCATAAGGGTGGAAAGGCATCCGGGAGCATAGGACATCATTTCGATGGATTTGCCGAAAGGCCAAAGGGCTAAAATGGCCAGCTTAAATGCCTGAATACCGAAAGGAATGCCAATAATGGTAAGGCATAGTAAAAAACCTGCCACCATATATTCCACAAAAACCAGGAATCCTCCAAAGATCAGCCAAATTAAATTGCCAAGGGTACTCATCGCTATCCATTATTAGTTTACAGGATAAAAGTATATTATCCTGAGCCAATAAAAGACAGTTTCTCAGTAAAAGGGCTAAAAATACCGGTAAGCGGATGTTCTTCCTATTTGTTTGAAGAAAGATAAGTGATTACAGAAAGCAGCACATACCAGACAATAATCAGCGGAATGGCATAAATCTGGAGAGTTAAAAGCATTAAAAGGGTTACTCCCAGGAATAAAAAGCGAATGCCATTTTCTTTCAGCTTCAAATTCTTAAACTTCATGGAGAACATCGGCAGTTCGGATACCATCAAAAAGGAACAGATAAAAATGCAGGACATCAGTACATTTTTATTCAGGATGATGGATTTTACCGTTTCATTGGTTCCCAGTTCAAGGATCAATCCCAAAGAGGCAAAAAAGATGGCATTGGCAGGGATAGGCATTCCAAGGAATGATTCACTCTGACGATCGTCGGTGTTGAATTTAGCCAGGCGGAAAGCACCAGCAACAGGCACCACCAGACTGCTGTAAAGCAAAATCCACTGAGACCAGGTAGCCTGAATCTCCTGGATGGGCTGGTTTTTGCCAAAAAAGGTAAGCTCAATCATGGTAAAGATCATGGCAGCAGGTGCCAGTCCAAAGGATACCAGGTCAGCCAGAGAGTCGAGTTCCTTGCCAATGGCCGAATAGGCATGTAACAGTCGGGCAGCAAATCCGTCCATGAAATCAAATACGGCAGCAGCCATGATAAAGACGGCGGCCCAACCCAATTGCCCGTCGACAGCAAAAAACACTGCCAAGCTGCCAGACACCAGGTTTAATGCGGTGATGGCATTAGGCACCCAGAAAAATATATTGTTTTCTTTTTTCATGAGAAAAGCTCCCCGATAACAGTTTGCGAGCCTACTACTTTATCTCCCAGTTTAATTTTCAGCTGGGTATCTAAGGGAAGAAACAAGTCTACGCGTGAACCAAAACGGATGAACCCAACTTCGGTAGTCTGGTCCACTTCATCGCCAACAGCAACATAGTTGATGATCCTCCTGGCCACTGCACCGGCAATCTGGCGCATGACAATTTCCCTTCCGTCCTTTATCTTGATGGCAGTAGTGGTACGTTCATTTTCTTCTGCCGATTTGTCTTTAAAAGCGGCATAAAACTCCCCGTCCTTGTGTTTCATATAGGTGACCACTCCGGGAACGGGAATCCAGTTAATATGCACATTGGTGGGGGACATGAAAATTGATACCTGCAGGCATTTGGTTTTTAGATATTCATTTTCCACGAATTCTTTGATGTCACACACTTTCCCATCGGCAGGTGATAAAATGTGGATTTCATTGGTAACAATTGAACGCTGGGGATATCGGAAAAACTGGATTATTAAAATATATACCACCGCTGCAGCCGATGTAAGGGCTACCTTTATTGCTATGTCAGAAATAAATAACCATGATAACAATATAACCGCTGCCACCACTGCGGAGGCGTAATAGATGGTATTAATACCTGCTTTATGAACTTTCATTGAATAAGATTAATAAAGGGGCAAAATTAAAAAATTATCCCTCTATTCAATAATTATTTTAATATATAAGACAATTACAGGTATTGCAAACAAAATGGAATCAAAACGGTCTAGAATCCCGCCATGTCCGGGGAGCAGCTGACCACTGTCCTTGACCTTAAAATACCGTTTGAACATTGATTCTGTCAGGTCGCCATAGGTGGAACTTATGGCTGTCAGGATGCTTATGGCAATCCAGTGAATCAATTGAATCTCAGGAATATATTTTGCCAGGATAAAGGCAACGGCCACAGAAGTGAGGGTTCCTCCGGCAGCGCCTTCCCATGATTTCTTGGGGGAGATACGTTCAAACAAACGATGTTTGCCCATGGAAACACCAAACAGGTAGGCACCCGAGTCATGGGTCCAGATCAGCACAAATAACGCGATTAATAGTTGTGGAGCATAAGCATGATTGGCCGCGAATTCCGGAAAAACAAGATAATTGGTAATGGAAAGAGGAACACCAAGGTAAATGATACTGAAGATAGTGACCGCAATGTTTTCAACAGGCTTATCCTTTTTGCGATAAAGTTCGGCAGACATAACCACTAAGAGCAAGGAGACAAATGCCAAAAAGTATTTAGGACTGAGCGTTCCTTTGGCTATAAAAAAGGTAGCTCCGAATAATAAAAATGAAATCAGATAGCTTAACCATTGATTGGGTTTAACCTCTGACTGCTCATAGAATTTAAAAAACTCATATAGCCCACCTGCCAACATCAACAAAAACAGCACTGCATAGGAGTACTGGCTTGCAATGATTGCAGCCAGCATCAATAAAACCAAAACGATTCCAGTAATCGTCCGGGTGACTAATTTCTTCAATGGATTAAATCTTTTAAAAGTTCTTTTGCTCTCACCTCAAAATCTTTATGAACCATCACTTCTACTTCTCCAATGGAAGGAAACAAAGAGTCATTCTCATCAATAAGGACACAGTTAATGGATTCGTTTTCAAGGATCTCCCTTGCCATTTCTGCCTCAAATTTCTGCCCTGTCTGATATACTGATACCCAATCTTTTTCCATAGTTATTCAGTTTAAAAAGGTTCGTGGACAATAATTACTATCAACGTTTTTGGCCCGTGCATACCCATCACCAGTGTTTTTTCAATATCCGCTGTACGGCTGGGACCGGTAATATTGCTTATGAGCGAAGGTAATCTATTTTTATATTTTTCCTTCATCTTTTCCATGGCGGTATCCAAATAATCGACTATCTGGGTTTCATGCGCCACCACAATGTGTGTTTCCGGAAATACATTCAGTCGCCTGCCTGAAATATGTGCCGAGCTGATTACGACTGTTCCCAGATGGGCCACCAGGAATTCACAGCCGGTAACCCCAACATTGAGCGTTAAAAAATCCTTTTCCTCAGATTCAATGGCAATTGCATCTTGCAGGATATTCTGCAATGAGGGATCCATGCAAAAGATGCTGTTTACTCCCTTCCCTTTAGTGATTTGCTGCACCAAAGGAATGATTTCTTCAGTAGTATTACAAAACTCCACTTTCCCGCCAATCTGTTCCAGGTTGATTTTAAACTCATCTTTAAGGGAAGCATTTAGCGGGTGATAAATAGGAGAGGTGAAATCGGGGATGCTCTCTCCAATTTCACCTCTTTTATCCTGTGCGGCCTTTAACCGGGCCAATATATTATTTCTTGACGATCCCATTACATTGTAGCTTGGCCAACTGTCACCTCAGATTTTTCAGAAGAGATAGCTGCCTGTTCTTTTTTCGATTCATTTACCAGCATTGGTCTAGTCCACTGGCGTTTCCCGAAGATATGTTCCAGGTCTTCACTGAAGATTACTTCTTTTTCAAGCAACAATTCGGCTAACTTCTCATGTCCTGACTTGTGATCTACCAACACCTGTAAAGCTCTTGCATATTGAGTTTCGATCAGTTCTTTGGATTCCTGGTCGATTAATTCGGCTGTCTTTTCGCTGTATGGCTTGCTAAAAGCAAATTCGTTCTGACCGGTAGAATCATAAAAGCTTACATTGCCCACTTTATCGCTCATCCCAAAAATGCTAACCATTGCATAGGCCTGTTTGGTTACTTTTTCCAGGTCATTCTGTGCTCCCGAGGAGATGCTGTTAAAGGAAACCTGTTCGGCAGCCCTTCCTCCCAGCGCGGAACACATCTCATCCAGAAGCTGATCCTTGGTGGTAATAGAACGCTCTTCGGGTAAATACCATGCAGCTCCCAAGGCTTTTCCGCGAGGAACTATGGTCACTTTTACCAGTGGATGCGCGTGTTCCAGCAACCAGCTGATGGTAGCATGACCTGCTTCATGGTATGCAATTCTGCGTTTTTCATCAATGGAAATGATCTTGTTCTTCTTTTCCAGTCCGCCAACGATACGGTCAACAGCATCCAAAAAGTCCTGCTTGTCGACAATATCTTTATTTTTACGGGCAGCAATCAATGCCGATTCATTACAAACGTTGGCGATATCTGCTCCTGAGAAGCCCGGTGTCTGCTTGGCCAAAAAGGAAGGTTCCACCTCTGGTGAAAGCTTTATTGGTTTCAGGTGCACCTTAAAGATCTCTTCACGCTCATTCAAATCGGGCAATTCAACATGGATCTGACGGTCAAAACGACCTGCACGCATCAGTGCCCTGTCCAGAATGTCTGCCCTGTTGGTAGCCGCTAAAATGATAACCCCTGAATTGGTATCAAAACCATCCATCTCGGTCAGCAACTGGTTAAGCGTATTTTCACGTTCATCATTGGAACCCATATTGGGATTTTTACCACGGGCACGGCCTATGGCATCAATCTCATCGATGAAAACAATACAGGGTGATTTTTCCTTGGCCTGTTTAAATAAGTCGCGCACTCGGGAAGCTCCCACGCCTACAAACATCTCCACGAAATCAGATCCTGACATGGAGAAAAACGGTACATTGGCTTCACCGGCCACAGCTTTTGCAAGCAAGGTTTTACCTGTTCCCGGGGGGCCTACTAAAAGCGCACCCTTTGGTATTTTGCCTCCCAGCTTGGTAAACTTCTCAGGGCTCTTCAAGAAATCAACTATTTCTTCTACTTCCTGTTTGGCTTCTGCCAATCCTGCCACATCTTTAAAGTTGGTGGTCACCCTGGAATCCTTGTCGAATACCTTGGCCTGCGATTTTCCAACATTGAAGATGTTGCCACCGCCTCCTCCGCCGGCTCCTTTACTCATTCTTTTGAATATGAACCACCAGATAAGGATGATAATTGCAAAGGGCAAAATCCAGTTAAGCAGTTCTCCCAGATAGTTGTGCACGGTTTTATATTCCACGCTGATTTTGTTGGCCTCACTTGAATTTTCCTGCACTTTCTGCAGGTTCTTTTCAAAAGTATCAACTGATCCGATATTGAAATAAAAATGAGGTCCTGCTTCAGCTGGAGCATTATAACCTTTTTCAAGTTTGTCCTTGTATTTTGGGTAACTATCCTTCTTGAGATATATTTGCGCTTCTTTCTCATTGACAACGATGATCTTTTCTATATCGTTGTTGGCAATCATGGTGTTTGATACATCTTTCCAGTTGGTCTCTACCGGGCCGGCGCCCAGGGTATACCACTGAATGGCCAAAAAAGAAATAATAATGATCCCATAAATCCAATATGGATTAAATTTGGGAGCCTTGTTTAATTGTTTCATACCCATGTTGGGCTTTACTTTATTGGATTTCTTATCTGTCATCTTAAAATTAGTTATCTTCTTTTATAGTTTCAATGTGGGCATCGGCCCAAAGGTTTTCAAGATCGTAAAATTCCCTTGAATCCTTTTGAAAAACATGAACCATAATATCAGAATAGTCAAGCAAAATCCATAAGGAATTTCTATAACCATCGATATGCCATGCCTTTTCATTAATCAATTCTTCTACGGTGTCTTCCACTGAGTGTGCAATTGCATCTACCTGAGTGTTAGAGTTTCCATGGCATATGATGAAATATTTACATTCGGTATGATTAATTTTAGTAAGATCAATTTTTACCAGACCTAATCCTTTTTTCCTCTGAATTCCTTCAACAATGGCCTCTATTAATTGTTCAGTTTCCGCTTTTTTAAGGCTTTTATTCATATATATTTATTAATTGTACAAAGATAAATTTTTTACTATATAATAAGTGATTAAACTTGCATCACTAATTGTTACATTAATATAACCATTAATCCTGCTAAGATGTTTCAAATTGTCGGAAATCATATTGTCCGTTTACCTCAGGTAGATTCTACCAACAACTATGCCAATACGCAATTTAGGGCTAATGAACTGACTGAGGGTACTGTCTTTTTGGCATACGAACAATCCAATGGCCGGGGACAGATGAAAAACTTCTGGGAAAGTGAACCCGGAATGAACCTTACCTTTTCGATTGTCCTGTTCCCCGACTTTTTGGAGATCCGAAAACAATTCATGCTTTCAAAGATTGTCACCCTTGGAATTTATGCCGCCTTAAACCCATGGGTTGAAAACCTGCGGATCAAATGGCCCAACGATATTTATGCCGGTGACATGAAGCTGGGCGGTATACTTATTGAAAATTCAATCCTTTATAACTCCATCAAAAGTTCGGTAATTGGCATTGGCATCAATGTTAATCAAACCGAATTTCTCAGCAATGCACCCAATCCGACCTCTCTGAAATTACTTGCCAATAAACAATTTGATAGTGAACTTGTTCTTACGCAGATCTTAAAACAAATCGATTTTTACTATGCTTTGCTAAAAGATCAGCAAGTAAAACGCATCGATCAGGAATTTATTTCCGTATTGTACAGAATCAATGAAACGCATTGGTTTCAGGATGAGCAAGGAAAGTTTGAAGGCCAGATTACCGGGGTAAATGCTATCGGGCAATTACTTGTCAAACAAGCAGGAGGGCAACTAAAGGCCTATCATTTTAAAGAAGTGGAATTTCTTCAATTGTCAAAAGAACGTTAACAATGCCCTGAGAAAAGAATCGTGCTCTTCCCTCAGGGCATCGGTTGTTTTATCTGTAAGGCAAGGCGGCCAGCATATCGGCCATCCTGTTGATTCCTTCTTCCAGTTTTGAATTGACCATCATCTTTATCATCATGCTCATCTCTGCATTCAGCGTAAGCCTTAGTTTTGTTTCATAAGGACCAACCGGCAACAGCTGAATCCAGAAAACAATTTCTACAGGCATGCTGCCACTGCTGCTTATCTTGATGTTTTTCGGAGCTTCCCGCTCAATAATTCTTATCTCGGCCTGACCCATTCCGCCTATCTCAAAACGGCAGGAATCAGCATCTGACTCAAAATTAGAGATCTTAAGCTGGGGAACCTGTTCTGTCATTTTCTCCAGCAATCCTTCATTCACATACTTCGACAGGTTCTCGAAATTTGAAAGATAGTTATATACAATCTCCTGGTTGTTTTGAATGATTTTGATATCACTCACATATTTGGTCATTCCCATATTCTATTTGTATAAAGAGGATGTATAAAAATGTGCAGTTTTAGCTACTGGTAGCCAGTAGCCAATAAATGCTTACTATGCACAATCATTTTTACACAGCCTCATTGTTAATTGTATAAGTGCTATTTTCCCCAGCTTTCCGGTTGCTGACGCCATTTCTTGAGTTTTTCCATATCCTCTTCCTTGACATCTCCTCTTTCAAGCGCCAGTTCTATTAATACCTGGTAATTGCTCAGGGTGGTTAGTTCCAGTCCGGCATCCTCAAAATTCTTGTGTGCCTGGGGAAAGTTATAAGTAAAGATGGCCACCATGCCCAACACATCACCCCCGAAATTGGTAATGGCATTGGCAGCTTTCAGGCTGCTTAGCCCGGTAGAAACCAAATCCTCAATGATCACCACTTTCTGGCCTGCCTTCATATCTCCTTCAATCAAATTTTCCAGCCCGTGATCTTTTGGCGTTGCCCTCACGTAAATAAACGGCAATCCCAGTTCCTGGGCAACCAGCATGCCATGAGCAATCGCCCCGGTGGCAACCCCTGCAATTACTTCTGCCTGTGGATATTTGTCACGGATGATCTTACAAAACTGACTGCAAATGAATGTTCTCTCTTCAGGATAGGAGAGGATTTTACGGTTATCACAATAAATAGGCGCCTTCCAACCTGAGGCCCATGTGAAAGGATTGTTAGGTTGCACTTTTATTGTGTTAATTTGAAGCAGTTTCTTTGTAACTTCGAGTTGAATTTGTTCTAGCATGGTCGATTTTTTTTACTAAATAATAATCACAAATGTACAAAGTTTTTTTTAATGACTCTACAATACGTATAGATGCCCAATCGAAAACATCATCTAAAAATAATATAATTCAAATTGCTGTAAATGAGGATCATGTGTTCGCGGATAAGCTTCTTGCCAGGATAGAAGCTGAAGGGGTGAAGCAAGATTTTGTAATTCTTAACGATAATCCCCAAAAACTGTGGAAATCATTCAGGAAGCAGTTAACGGAGTTACCTGCCGCCGGGGGCCTTGTCATTAATGAACACCGGGAATTATTATTCATTAAAAGACTTGGGGTATGGGATTTACCCAAAGGGAAAATTGAAAAGAAAGAATCCCCTGAAAATGCTGCCATTAGGGAAGTAGAAGAAGAATGTGGCATTAAGGGCCTGCAGATTATCAGGCAACTGGATTCTACCTTTCACATCTACCGCAATTCATTTGTGAAATCCCCTAATAACCTGGTGCTTAAAGAGACGAAATGGTTTTTGATGAGTGCAGAAAATAATCAATCCTTAACTCCGCAGACTGAAGAAAACATAGAGGAGGTGAGATGGTTTGCCCTGCATGAACTGGATCAGGTGATGGAAAATACCTATTCAAGCATTCGGGAATTTCTTCAAAAGACCCTCCCGCTTCTCTGATTATCGAAGATTGTTGAATGCATAAAAGGGGCAATAAAAATAGGCTTCCAGCTGCTGACTACTGACAAGAAATGCTTCGATCTGCGATAATATAAGTTGATTGGAACCTGGTTTTGCCAGAAGTCAGAAACCAGAAGCCAATAGCTAAAGTTACTTACCGTGGCCCCTGTCCGTTTGATTTCTGCATCTCCTTGATATGGTCATTTTTCAGGATCTGTCCAACCAGACGGTCAAGCCCGTCAATAGGGTTGGGTGCCGGAGAGAGTAATAGTCTTCCGTCTTTACCAATTAAAAATGAACTT
>DATGYU010000362.1:0-1983 GCA_035297625.1 Prolixibacteraceae bacterium | reverse complement strand
GTAGGTAAAGAATAAAAATATTTATAAATTTGTAGCAAGAAAGAGTTCCGCATTAGCCGGAATTCTTTTTTGTTTTAATACAGTAATAACAAAAAGAAGAAAACCATGGGTAAGGTTACTTATATTACGGAGGAAGGCCTTCGGAAAATGAAAGAGGAATTGGATCGTCTGACAAGGGTGGAACGTCCTGCCATTTCCAAGGCGATTGGCGAGGCCATAGAAAAAGGAGATATATCGGAAAATGCCGAATATGATGCAGCAAAGGATGCACAGGGAATGCTGGAAGCCAAAATATCTTTGCTGACAGAAAAAATTGCAACATCCCGCATTATTGATGAATCAAAAATTGATACTTCCAGTGTGCAGATGATGAACAAGGTTACCATTCGTAACCATAACAACAATGCCACGATGCAGTATACCATTGTTTCGGAACCGGAAGCGGATTTGAAAAATGGAAAGATCTCAGTTCAAACTCCCATTGCCAAAGGATTGCTGGGCAAAAAAGTAGGCGATGTGGTGGAAATACAGGTGCCTTCCGGCAGAATACAATTCGAAATTATTGATATTGCCATCTAATAACAATCGATTATGGCTAGCTTATTCACAAAAATAGTTAACGGAGAAATACCTGCCTGGAAAGTGGCCGAGGATGAAAACTTCCTGGCTTTTTTGGACATTTTCCCGGTGGCCAAAGGGCATACCCTGGTCATCCCCAAACGGGAAGTAGATTACCTGTTTGACCTGGATGATGAATCCTATGTGGGTTTGCAGTTATTTGCCAAAAAGGTAGCCCTTGGCCTGCAAAAGGCCATCCCTTGTCTTAAAGTAGGGGTGATGGTATTGGGACTGGAAGTTCCTCATGCCCATATTCACCTGGTGCCCATGCAGACGGAAGCCGATCTGCTGAATTTCTCCAAAAAGCTAAGCTTTACAAAAGAGGAAATGGCTGCCATCACCGAAGTAATAGCCAATGAAATAGAACTATAAAATCATAAAATTACCATACAGAAATCCCTGGCAACAGGGATTTTTTTTTGCTTTTTTTTATAGTTTTTGATTTAATGGGACACTTGGGACTTGTCGGACGCCATGCAACACATTTAACATCTGACGCTCTTCTCACCCTCTCATCTTCCCCTATTCTCATTTTCGGGTCTCATTGCCCCATGCCCCATGCCTTTTACTTCACCCTTCCCGGGTTCTTCTTAATAAAGTCCTCCCAGCTTTTTACTCCTGTCTTTGACACAGGGTTGCGCATCTGCAGGTAGTGGCAAACGGCTACAGCCACGGCATCGGTGGCATCCAACTCTTTGGGCAGCTCATTGACACTGAACATGTTTTTCAAAAAGAAAGCCACCTGTTCCTTGGCCGCCCGGCCCATGCCGGTAATGGCCTGCTTCACTTTCAGAGGGGCATATTCCGATACGGGGATGTTGCGGCTTAGGGCGGTCCCCATTACCACCCCCTGCGCCCTTCCCAGCTTAAGCATGGCCTGGATGTCCTTGCCATAGAAGGGCGATTCAATGGCCATCTCATCCGGCTGCATTTCATCCAGCAACAGGATGGTCTGTTCATAAATCATCTTCAGCTTCTGGTAATGATCCGTGGTCCCGGTAGTTTTTATCACCCCCACCTTTAGCAAGCGCGGCTTGTTATCCACCACCTCAATCATCCCGTAGCCCATCACGTTGGTTCCCGGGTCTATGCCCAATATCTTTACAGGTTTTTTCTCCATGAATCTGCTTGTTGTAAATTGCTCTGTTAATGTTTCTGCTGGTACCAGATGCCCGATACAATAAATGCCAGGCCGATGAAAGTAGTGAAATAAATGGTTTCTCCCAGAATAAAATGAATGAATATCAATGAAAGGAACGGTGAAAGGAAAGTCAAATTACCCGTTTTGGCATTGTTTTCGCTCAATTGCATGGCTTTCATCCACAAAATATAAGTAATGCCTAATTCAAACAATCCAATGTACAC
>DATGYU010000361.1:0-26766 GCA_035297625.1 Prolixibacteraceae bacterium | reverse complement strand
ATTAAAGCTTTCCGGCTGTTGCCAACTGTTTTCGAGGGATAGGCAATGGTATCAATGGTACCGTGCGGTATGGTCTCCCGGTAAATATCATAGCCCGGCATCGCCGGGGTGACCGGACTTTGAGCAATCGCCATGCTTCCTGTGACTATCCACAAGCAGAGGTATAATAAGATGTTTTTCATTGATATATGGTTTTAGTTAAAATTACAAATAAATGCTACCAGATGATAGCTTTTGGCTACTGGCTACTGGCCACTGGCTATTGGCTACTGAACACTGAACACTGAACACTTCTCCATGCTCCCTACCCCTTACCGCACCTGCGGGGTAATAATCTGGTACTTCCCGCTCAGATGCATCAGGCTAAACAGGTAAAGCAAACCATCATAATAAGGATCGAAATACCCATCTTCATAAGGCTCCAGCTTGGCATTCCACAATGCATTTACAAAGTCCAGGCTGTTTTTATCTTTACTGGCCAAAGATGCAGCGGCTGCTGTTGAAACTAAGCCCAGTGAATGCCTCAGCTTTTTATACTTTCCTGCACCCAGTATCCATTCAGGCTTCGAGCCGTCAGGGTTAAACTGATCATCATAGCTTTCCATTCCTTTGGATCTTAAAAATCCCTGTAGACGGGCAGCATAGTCTTCCTGCCACTTTTTGTCTTTCCCAAACCACACGTAATCCATGGCAATGTTCATTGGTACCCGCCACGAGTCGTAACGAAAAGCTGCCGGCATCCATGGTGTGGAATGGGCCTTGCCGCTGAATTCCGTATAATCGTAATTCAATCCTGTTACCGGGTTACAAGCCCTGTGCAAAAACACTCTGGCGGTATCGGCACAATCGCGGTAGAACTGTTCATGACCATCTTTGGCGTATGCTGCCCATATTTCATAAAAGGCGGGAAGATGATAAGAAGGATCCGTCCAGTTATAACCATCGCCTTCCGGGACAAATGAAATCTGCTTGTGTTCCAGGTTGATGATGTGAAAGATATTTCCTGTTCCATCTTTTTTCCACATGGCATCCAGTATCCTGCGCGCTTCCTTGTAATAATCAATGCCGGTATCGTTGCCCCAACGGTTGGAAGCAAACAAAAGATCGGTCACAAAATAAAGCTCCCCATCCGATGCACTGCCATCCGAGTTCTTTTTCATGGTCTCAGGGTTGATGCTCCAGGCAAAATAAGCTTCACGCGGACCAGACTGGTGCTGAATGGATGCCTTTGTCCAGCGCCAGATACGGTCAAAAACCTCCTTTTTGTCCAGCTGAACGGCAACCATCATTCCATAGGAAAGGCCTTCGGTTCTGGCATCATGGTTTTTTATATCTGACACGTAACCCATCGAATCACCTACTTCAAAATAGATGTGATTGGGACCTTCAAACAGGTCATGGTATGCTTTTTCTACTTTCTTGTCAATGTCAGCCTGGGAGTATCCCGCTTCCAAAAACAAGTTGCGGGTATGGCTTGCAGGGAGAACTGTCTTTTGAGATTTTTTAGCAGAAGTCGTCTTGCCAGCCGTAGCGGAATAAGCTCCCAAAAACAAAAAAAAGAGCATTAAACAGGCACCGGATGCGCTTGCCCTTTGCTTAAAAACGTTCATTCGGTTCATGGATCTGTTTTTATTGTATTTGATGCTTTTGCCTTGTACCATGCTGGATCTGATGAATAAAGTTAAGGTATTAAATTCAAAAGTAAATGTAGGCACAGCAAACCATACCGGTTTCTGTTTTTAGATATTCTGTTTTTGATTTCAGATAATAATCTGGTATTTTGAAAAATTACATCCTTACCGGTAACAACAAGTAAAAAAACAAGCATTGACAGTTCACCCAAAATCCAAGGGAATACAAACAGCCACTTACAGATCCGTCTTATCCTTTGAAAAGGCCAATACAATGGGTGCCCTTCTTAAAAAAATGTAAATCTCCTAAGACCTGTTGTAACTTCTATCCTGATATTAAGCTGACAGAATCACAGCTTGTAAATAGCTTGTGTATTACTTGTGTATATTTTCCGTATTACTTGCCTATTGAAAGATTTACAATATACTGGTAAATTATTCATAAATTAATCACAGCATATTTATAAAATTGGACTCATTAATGGAACGGATCAGATAAAAAAGGGGTATTGTCCTCTTGCATCCGCCTGTGCTTTTGAGAAGGGAGATGAGCTGATAAAGATAAATTTCGCTGAATAATCAGGATATTATCAGAAGCTTAAACAGGGAAAAATACTGTTTTTTGAAAGCATTACAGCTTGCTCTAAGCTTCAACGCAGGTTAGTTTAAAATCTCTGTAGGGGATTTCCCGAAGTGTTTTTTGAAGACGGTACTGAAATACCCGATACTGGTAAACCCGCACATTTCACTTATTTCTGTGACATTGTGATGGCGTGTTTCCAGCAATTCGCGGGCATGATTGAGCCTGTAGGTTTTAATAAAATCTGTTGGCGACTGATCGGTAAGTGATTTTATCTTCTTGTACAATAACGAAGAACTTACGTTCATGGCAGAAGCAAAGTCATCCTTGTTAAATTCCGTGTTGGAGATGTTGGCTTTTACCACTTCTACCATCTTTCGCATAAACTGGTCATTGTGCTCATTTTCAAGGATAGGTTCCAAGGGGTTGGTCTTTACCAGCCGTATTGCCTTTTCGCCAACAATACGGCGGTTAAGGATGATGGATTTTATCTTTTGAATCAGCAGGCTCATGTCAAAAGGCTTGGTCAGGTAATCATCAGCTCCCAGTCCCAAGCCACGCAGCTGTTCTGATTTTTCGGATAAGGCAGTCAGCAGAATTACCGGGATATGGGAGGTTTCATAGGTCGATTTGATCATCTGGCATAATTCGTACCCGTTCCTGTTGGGCATCATCACATCCGAGATGATTAAATCCGGCATATTTTCATTGATAACCGTCCAGGCATCCATGCCATCCACTGCAGTCAGGACGGTAAATTCACGGCCAAGGGTACTCTTCATGAAATTCAAAAGCTCATCATTGTCCTCCACCACCAATACTTTCATTTCCGGGGAAGTTGTTCTCTGCGCTACTTCATTGTCCTGTAAAATAATCTCAGGCATTGGGTCCGTTTGCAACCTTTTGCCAGGCACAAGATGATTGTTGTTGTTTACCGCGGATATTTCCTTAGCCGGAATGACAATACGGAATGCCGACCCCAAATTTTCCTGGCTCTCACAGCTTACCGTACCCTGGTGCAGGTCCACATATTTTTTTACAAGCAACAGCCCGATACCAGAGCCTACCACTTTCGAGTTAATGGCATTGTCGCTCCTGTAAAACTCCTTAAAAAGCTTGCGTTGTGCCATTTTGCTGATCCCAATGCCCGAATCTTTTACCTCAAGGCTCCATTGATCCTCCGAACATTTTAAATCAATATGCACCTGACTGTCAGGAGGAGAATATTTCACCGCGTTGGATATCAGGTTATCCACCACTTTTTCCATCTTCACTTCATCCACGGCCGCCTGGTATTGCTGATGAGCGGTTGTAAATACCAGTTCAATCGCCCGGCTTTTGGCAAATGACTCAAACATCATGATCCTGTTGGCAACAAAGCTTACGATATTGGTCATGGATAAGGACAGATGCTCTTTGCCAATGTCGGCTTTCTGGAAATCCATCAACTGGGTAACCACGGACGACAACTGCCTGGCCTGGTCTTTAGCCAATTGCAGATAACGGCGTCCTGATTCAGATAAATGTTTCTCGTGGCTTAACTCATCAACAGGTGCTTTAATCAGGGTCAGTGAAGTGCGGATATCATGGGCCGTATTGGTAAAAAAGCGCACTTTTTCTTCCGTGTGCCTTTGTTTAAGCCGGTTGATATAATATAAAAAATACAGTACAATCATTGCAGAGATAACGGCCAATACCAAAATGATAAACCATCCTGTTCGCCAGAAAGGAGGAATTACCCGTAATTCCAACGACCGCTCAGAAATGACATTAGCGGAAGACCCGTCATAAAGCCTTACCTTTAAAGTGAAATGACCACTGGGGATATTGGTGTAAGTGATAATACGGTTAGTGGTTGTACTGGACCATTGCTTATCAAAACCTTCCATCTTCCATGAAAACTTGGACCCAGAAGAAATCCCTATGGGCAATAGTTCCAGGCTTACCGTATTTTGAAAATATTTCAACCGGATCTCTTTTAAGCTGTCGACAGGGCTTTTCAGTTCAAAGGTGGGCAATTCTCTCACCGACCGGCCAGAGATGGTTACATCCTGAAAGATGATTTTTCCTTTTGCAGAGGATTCACTGATCAGATCCGGTGAGAACATTACTGCCCCGTTATTGGTCCCCCATGCCAGTTGCCCGTTTTTCATTTTAAAATGAGCGGTATTGTTGTAAGAATTACGCGACAAGGGATAGATGGAAGCGTAGGTGATGACATTTTTATCCTTCAGATTAAAACGGCATAAGCCGTTCTCAGTGCCAAGCCACAGGAAATCACCTGTACGAACAATGCCGTTTACAAAGTTTGAAGGCAAACCTGACTCCGTAGTAAACTTTTCTGTTTGCCCGTTCTTGTAATTATAACATATCAATCCGCTGCCACTGGTACAAATCCACAGGTTATCGTCAATCACCTCCATATCGCGAACCAGCATATCCTGCAACAGCTTTTTTACAACCCCCGTCTTTTTATTCAACAGCGACAAGCCATTGCTGCATCCTAAAAACATTTGGTCTTCCGACAATTCAGCAAAACAGGCAACCGGTTCCCTGGTATAAACCTTGAATTTCTGCTCTTTCATCTGGTAGGACAGATAATCTGGTCCTGCAACTCCAAACCACAAATCGCCCCGCGAATCCTTAAAGATGTTCAGGATGAAATTGCTGACAACAGGCGATCCCCCTTCCGTTCGGGAATAGTGGGCAAGCTCTTTGCCAGACTGACTGTCCAGCACGTAAACTCCGGAAGAATAACTGCCCGCCCATATTCTGCCCTGGTTGTCTTCACAGATGGTAAGAAATACCTGGGCCTGTTTCTCCTTGTTGTAAAAGAAATGCTTCCATTGCCCGGTTTGTTTATCCCAACAGCTGATGCCATTATTGGTGGCCAGCCACATCTTACCCGTGCGATCTTCAATGAGACTATTCACATCATTGTTAATCAATGAATTGACAGTATTGGTCTGATGGGTAATTTGGGTTACCAATGGCGATTCCTGGTCAAAAAAGGACAACCCGCCACTGATGGTACCTACCCATATCCTTTTATCGCGGTCACGAAAAAGATCGTACACCCCATTTCCCCGAATCGAATATGGGTCATCGGCGCTTTCTTTAAACACACCCAGCACCCTATCTGCCTTGTCATTCAGTTTCCAAAGCCCCTGCCCGTCAATTCCTATGAGGAAGGTTCCGTCACTGTTTTTTTCTATGGCCAAAACAGGTTGCTTTGGAAAAACGGATTCCAGCACCGGCTTCAATATCTTTTGTTGAATATCAAATAAATAGACACCCTTCGACAGTGTACCAATCCACAGTGTACTTTTGGTTTCATCCCAAAATACAGAAGAAACCATCAAAGGAACCCCCGAAGTATTTTCATACAGTTGTTGACTGCTGGAAGTATTAATATCCAATAACCAGATGCCACTGAATCCTGCAACAATCAGGTGTTGTGGGTCCTTCCAGGCGATGGTGGAATTGGCTAACGAATGCTCATTGATTAAGGTAAACTTGCCAGCATGGTATTTGTACAAACCGGAAGTGGTAGCAATCCAGTAATCCCCGGCTTCATCAATCAGCAAACCATTAATGCCAATGTATGGATCATCCAGGGCCTTGTTAAGCGTGATTTCAAGGTCAAAACGGTCATAAAGGGTATTATAGACAAATATCTGGCCATTATTGGCATAAGCACAAAGTTTCGAATGCGCATTAATCAGTTTTACGGTAATCACATTGGCCGTTTCATAGGGAAGATGATAAACGCGGTAATCGTCTTCAGTCAGTCTCAGGATACAGGTTTTTGAAGAGGCCCAGATGAAGCCGTTGCTGTCATCACAAACAGAATTGACTTCGCGCACCGAGATGCCAAACAGGGAATTGATGCTATAGAATTTTGCAGGGGAAGCCTGTCCTGATAAGAAAGCACAGGACAACAAAAAAACAAGTAATCTAAATCTTACCGCCATACCCATCGTATCAATGCCTTTAGGAAGAAATTGTTGAATTACAATATTAATCAACTTTCATCAATAATGGATGGTAAAATAAGCTTTAGAAGTATAAAATTACAAATTTTGCGTGCAAAGGCCACTACTGACTTTAAAGTCTTTAAGGGCGATAAAGTCAGGTCCGGAATAGTAATTTAAGCTTAACACTTGTCACACCCTACCTGAAACCTGGAATTTGAAACCTGGAACTCTGCTATTGCCCCAGCAAGTCTTCTACCGGTATCTTCTGAAAAAAGAGGTCTTTTTCACCTTCATAGACGATCCCGATGGTATGATCATCTACCATCGTCAGGCAGGAATAGCCAAAGCCCCCGGCCGCATTGAGTTCTGCCTGAAGCTCTTCAGGCCAGGACAATCCCTCATCCAGGCTGGCTTTAATGGTCATATGCACACGGTTAGTCTTATCGTTTGGATTGGAAAAGAAAAGCACTTTTCGGTTAATCCCGTTGAGCTTCACATTGGCAGCAATGAGGCTGGCCTGACAGTTGGGTTCAGGCAATGCAGCATGGGAAGAAGGATGAGTGGCCCAAGTTTTTCCCAGATCAGCAGTGATGCATACTGCCCTGCCGTTGTCGGCGCCTTTGTCAGCTCTGTTTCGGTCATCCCTCATGTTAAGCATCAGGCTCCCGTTACTCAGTTCAACTACCTGTGACTCGGTGGTGTTCGACATGGCTCCGGTACCCATGTGCCAGTTGTTGCCCCCGTCCTGGCTATAGACAATGGTTGAATGGCAGGTATATTGTCCTCCGTCGATGGCTTTAGCCCCGATATCCTCTTTAAACTGGGCAGGAAAAACAAGAGTACCGTCGCTCATGGTAATACCACGCCCGGGTCCCTGGAGCAGCAGTTGCCAGCCTGGCTTTTTGATTTGCGGGGTAATATTTATGAGGTTCGACCAGTGAAGCCCGTCATCTGTACTTTTAGCCAACAACCACTGCCCTGTTGAATCGGGAGACATACCCGGCTGTGATGCCCACCAGAGGGCTTTATCCGGGGCAGCGCCACTCATCCAAAGTCCCGCCACCCAAAGCGTCTGATGGCGGGTATCGTATAGCACACACGGATCGCCAATGCCATTTTGATTCTGAGGGAGGCCAGCCCACTCTCCCCTGTCCATTATAATCTTCATGGGTTCCCATGTCTGTCCTTTATCGGTACTGCGGCTCATGCCAATGTCGATATCTTCCTGCAAGTCTTTGCTGTTGTGGTATCTTACATCATAAACAGCAACCAGTGTACCGTTGTCGGTAGTTACTAGTCCCGGGATTCTGTAAGTATCAACGCCATCCTGACCAGCGGCACGCAAAACCAGCGCAGGGCGATACCTATAATTACCCTCATTCTTAAAGTTTACAGGCTTATGATTTTTAAAGTACAGCTTGATTTCATCTACATGAAACCCGGTAAGCAAATCAGGGTTGTTATACAGACCAAAGGAAAAGTTAAAACAATGCAATCCGTTTACTAATTCCTGTTGCCCTGAAACAGACATTGCTTTACCAATCAGGGCAGATGTTCCAAACACAATAGCATCCTGCATATTTGTTGTATCGGAATAGCTTACAGAAACCTCCTTTAAAGCAGCCAACCTGCTCCGGGAGGAAAACAATAGTTCAACTTTGGTAACCTGCAAAGCTTTCTTTGTATTACTCACGGCAAATTTCACTGAAAGCTGATTTGGAGAGGGCCTGTCGGCAAACAATGGTTGCCTGACTTCTGTAATCCCTTTCAAAGTAATGGCAGTATGGCCGGCTTTTACCAGCAGATTGCCACTGCAACACCATGACCACGTAAGTATTAATATAAAAAGCTGTAAAAACTTCACGTTCAGACTTTCAGGTAATTGTTCATCTTAAAGTTTTAAAAGTAGTCAATAAAAGAGAGAATTCAAATTACAAGCATGCGGGCGTGAACTCATTTTATACACTTTTAAACATGTTAAGAATAATTAAAATAAAATATAAAAAGACACGCTTGTCTTTTTATTGAAAACAATTGTTATCTTTGCTATTAGGAACATTACGCTGTCTGTTTGTAAATAGTGTTTCTGTTATTCAAAGCATTTATATCCGAAAAAGATAACCACTATGAAAACCTCAGGATTACCGGAGATGACCCCCTTTAAAGTGGGAGAGACCGTCAAAGTATTACAAGTTACAGGGGAAGCAGGGGCAAAGGTTCCAGAGCATTACAGCACCATGGAGGCCGTAATAATTGTTCAGGAAGGCGATGCACAGCTTGAAATTAATGATGAAAAACATTTGCTTCATGCAGGGACCGTATTTATCATACCGGCTGGCAAAAACCATACGCTTACATTGAAATCCAGATTTAAAGCCATGGTGATCATGTCAAAAGTTTCGGAAGTAAAGTTTGTTGAATAACTGCATTAAACAATACCGATTATAGTTACCATGCTTGGAAAAACAACTGAATATGCGATAAGGGCCTTGGTGTATATCTATATACAAA
This sequence comes from Prolixibacteraceae bacterium, assembly GCA_035297625.1. Classification (GTDB taxonomy): domain Bacteria; phylum Bacteroidota; class Bacteroidia; order Bacteroidales; family Prolixibacteraceae; genus Aquipluma. The sequence goes on along the minus strand of DATGYU010000361.1, from coordinate 18,067 downwards.
ACAGTCAAGGGGAAAGGCCCGGGTTCAAAGAAATTGCCAGGATGATTGATTCACCGGAGCAATTTACTGGTAAAGTTTTGCAAAACTTAACCCGTGCCGAATTGGTATCTTCAATGAAAGGCCGGGGCGGGGGCTTTTTCTTTAACGACCCGGCCAACCCCGTCACATTGTTTGAAGTGATAGAAGCATTGGAAGGCAAAGAGTACTTTTCTAAATGTGGTTTTGGGTTAAAAAGCTGTGATACCAATAATCCTTGTCCCTTGCATAATGATTATGCCCCGGTAAGAGATTCGTTTTTTAAGATGGTCAATGAAAAGACCATCCAGTCGCTTGCCCATAAAATTATTAAACGCGAGGCTACATTAAACAGGTTGTAAATACGATAAGCAGGTAAAAAAGAAACTCTTTTAAATAAGATATCATGAAAATGCCAGGGTATGTTTTACTAATTACTTTGTTTTTGGTCAGCTGTAAAAATACAGACAAGAAATTGCCCATCATTGGTCGCACGACCATTGCTGGCCAGGATACGGCATATTCTGCCATCAGACCATTTTCATTTGTAAGTCAAGACAGTACGGTGGTCTCAGGAAAAACCTTTGACAACAAAATATACGTTGCCGATTTCATATTTCTTTCCTGCACTTCCATATGCCCGGTGATGACCCATGAAATGGAAAAAGTATATGAAACCTATAAAACCAATCCGCATGTCTTTTTTCTGTCCCACACCATTGATCCTGAAAATGATACCATCCCCAGGTTAAAAGAATTTGCTGAAGCGTTGGGCGTTGACGGCCATAAATGGTTTTTTGTAACAGGAGATAAAGACAGTATTTATTCGATGGCAGAAAACAGCTACTTTGCCACTGCCTACCCTGACAAAAACACACCGGGGAATTATATTCACAGTGGTGGTCTTTTGCTTGTCGACACCAATAAACACATTCGTGGCGTGTATGACGGAACCAATCCAAAAGAGACAGATCGTCTGATTGCTGATCTGAAAACCCTTTTAGATGAACAGTTTTAGCAGAAGCCAATAGCCAGTAACTTGAATTAATTGAAGCAGATCATTTGTTTAATCTTCTTCAACAATAAAAATTAAAATAAATAAGGCCATGCAGAGTTCACTTCTATTATTATTTCTGGTATTAGCAGGTATAAGTGCCCTGATCTTTACTTTCGTTTATTTCTCCTCCAAGAAGGCGGGACAGACGGAACAAGGGATGTCAAACCCTTTAAGGAAAAGATTTTGGTTTATACTTATCTTATTTGTGATCCTGGGCATTTTCGCCTCAGTTACCATTCCCCGTTCGCCTTATTTTCTTTTTGCTGATGAAGTTCCGGCCCGGGTAATACATGTATCGGCTATGCAATTTAGTTTTTTAATGTCCGATAAAGCGATAGATCCTAAAAATCCGGCAGGAGAAACCTCCATTGAATTGCCTGCCGACCAGCTGGTCGAATTCCGGGTAACCAGCCTGGATGTAAACCATGGTTTTGGCATATACGATCCGTCCGATCGGTTAATTGCCCAGACTCAGGCCATGCCCGGATATGTAAACCGCCTTCGCTGGAAATTTAAAGAGCCCGGCAAATACACCATCCTTTGTCTGGAATATTGCGGAATGGCGCACCAGGTGATGAGAGCCTCCTTAACTGTAAAATAGCGCATTATGGAATCGATAAAACTGAGAAAAATAACTTCACTGTGGATTATAACAGTGCTTGCCTTGTTCATCGTCAATATTGTTCTGGGCATACTGATGCGACTCAATCAAGGGGAAATCATTCATGAGCAGCCCAATGTGTTCTATGCCCATATGACCACCCACGGGCTTACCCAGATTGGCATCTGGCTGGTTGCCGGGATGGCCGGTGTAAATTATCTCATGGAGCGCTATTTCAGAACCAGCTACCTGGCCAATATGGTGGCCATGATACTTACCGTAACGGGAGTTTTAATGCTGTGGACTTCCACTTATATTGGAAATTTCCATGCAGGATGGACCTTCCTGTATCCATTGCCGTTAAAGGTGATGTGGGCGAAATGGGCCACGCCACTTTTTCTTAGCTCCATCTTAGTGATGGGTACCGGCTGGCTCATCTGGGCGGTCAGTTTAATGACCCAGATCCTTAAACATTATCCCCTTACCAAAGCTTTGGCATGGCAGCATTTTAAGAAAAACCCAACGGTTCAAACGCCCCCCTTTATCCTGATCTCGATGATTACCCTGATTGGAATTATCACCTGTCTGTTGGGAGCGATACTGCTGCTTGGAATGTATGCCGCTGAATATTTTTCGAATGGCACATTTGTCAATGACGCATTGCTGATGAAAAACATCACTTACTTCTTTGGTCACACCATTGCCAATGAGGTGCTCTATTTAGGGCTGGCCATTATCTATGAGTTGTTTGCAGAGGTGGGCGGAAGGTCAAAATGGAAAACTACGTGGTATGTAGCCCTGGCCTGGAACTGTACTTTGGTATTTATCCTGACGGCCTTTTTTCATCATTTATACATGGACTTTGTGCAACCGGTGGGTTTTCAAATTGTGGGTCAGATCGCCTCCTATATGGCCAGTTTACCTGCTGCCGGGGTTACTGTCTTTAGCGTGATGGTGGCTGTCTATCGAACACCCGTAAAGTGGTCGCTTACCAACCTGCTATTTTTTATCGGTGTAGCCGGATGGGTCATTGGCGGATTGGGAGCTGTCATCGATGTCACGATTACCAACAATTTTGTCCTTCATAATACGCTGTGGGTACCGGCGCATTTTCATACTTATAACGTACTGGGCAATGTTCTTTTTAGCCTGGCCTTCTTTCATTGGTTCTCCATCCAATTCGATAAGCAAGCCAATACGGAACGGTTTTCACAATTAAAATTAGCCCTGCTGCTGATAGGGGGGATCGGTTTTCTGCTGGCTTTTTACATTGGCGGGGCTGAATCAATACCACGCAGGTACAGCAATTACCCTGCTGAATTTCCCATGGCAGCGCCTTTGGCAATAGGAGCAGCCCTATTTGCCGCGCTATACTTAATGGCAATTATTATCTTTTTCTTTCAAATCACTAAACGATGTTTAAACATTTTATTTTCCTCTTCATCACATTAAGTTTTTTTATTTGCCAACAGGCTGAGGGGCAGAGTGCCGTCAATGGTTTTGAGGAAGAAAACAACATCTACGAAAAGGTTTATGATGCAAAATTAAACTTTAACAAGGATGAAGCTCAAACGATGGCTCAACTGTATGGCAAAAAACCCATCCTGTTAGCGCTCATTTATACCAGGTGTTCAGGCATTTGCAACCCTTTTCTGGTACAGTTAAAAGAGAATCTGCAATTCAAAACCGATACGGGCAATTTCAGGGTATTGGTCCTGAGTTTTGATCCAAGAGATACCCGCCAGGATATGCAGCAACTTGCACAATGGCTCAACCTTGAAAACAATCAGCAATGGATTTTTGCCACTACCGCCGACATTGAAAAACTGAACCTGTCGGTTGGCTTTAAGCCGTCATGGGACAGCAGCCGTAGCCAGTATGATCACGATGCCCTTTTGGTGGGCATTAATCAGGAAGGGTATATCACAAAAAAGCTCATCGGCCTGAGAAGTAAACCAGATGTTGAATTGATGATCAGTAGTGTTAACGATGTTTTTTCTCCGTCCTACCGTTTGCCGGGTAAAAATCAGCTTTTCTCCTGTTTTAATTATAACCCCCAAACGGGTAAAAATACCCCCGGGTTAGGATTGCTTATCCTGGCCCTACCGGCCATCCTATCACTGTTATTGGTCTTGGGAATTAGCTACGGTATCAGACATAAGCATATTTGAGCTAGAAATGATCACTATTCTATGTTCAATACCTTAATGATTTAACCAGCCTCACATAAATTAAAAACCAGATAATAATGAAAAGAGCGCTTCCTTACTTATTGGCATCAGTATTAACGGTGTTTGGATTACTGACTTTATTCTTAAGCAGTTCTATCCTATTAGACTTATTCGGCATACGGGCAAAAGAAGGTAACTATGTCTTATTTGTAGTATGGGCCAATTTCATCAGCAGCATCCTATATTTATTGGCGGCTTATGGTTTTATAAAAGCCAAAAAGTGGACCGTAAGACCTTTGTCCATTTCAGCTGTGATACTGATCATCGCTTTTATCGGATTACTTATTCACGTCAGTACAGGGGGCGCTTATGAAACAAAAACCATTGGAGCAATGGTCTTCAGGATAACTGTAACCCTGATTTTTACGGGGCTTGCCTACTTTATCCTTATAAAGAACAAAAAATAGGAAGCAAACAGATTTCACATATATACTGAGAGTTCGATAAAAATATGGAACAAGAATTAAGAAAAGCTGTGTGAGGAAAATTTACTCATGGCTCGTCTCTTATTTCTTGTTCCTTCTTTAAAGTTATATGGGCTATTCAAATCAAGTATTTTTGATGTTCAAGCCTGAACCTTTCTTTCACCGATATCCTCCAACCTTTTGGCAGCACAGGAACATTCATCCTTTGGTTTCTTAATCCTGACCTAAAGCTTCCTTGCCCGCCTCTGTAAGATTTTCAATCGACCACATGGGTTCCCAAACAAGATTGATATTGACCTCGAAATTGGGATAGCCAGATTGTATTAACTGCTGGGCATCCTCTATGATTAAACTACCCATCGGGCAGCCGGGCGAGGTAAGCGTTAAGGCAATATCGATTTTACGCTCCTGCTCATTATACGTTACCCCATAGATCAATCCCAGGTCAATAATGTTCACCATCAATTCAGGGTCAACAACCTGCCTGAGTAATTCAAAGATTGTTCTTTCTTCCTTATTCATCATGCTATTCTTTATTTTTTGGTTGGTGAAAAATAATTTTAAACAAATTAATATTATAAAGTGCCACAGACAGAAACAATAAGCCCCCCCCTGTGAGCAATAATTCATGAACGGATACCGATATTCCAATCAGAAACAAAGTAAACCCCGCTGCAAAGAGCCATAATTGTGCAACGGCCACTTTTTCAGAATAAAGATCTTTTGGTAAAGGCAGTACAACTTTGCCAATTCGCCCCCGGTAAACTTGCAGCCAAACAATGAAAGGCAGTGTTTTATAGGTTTGGCCCATTACCAGTGAAGTAATAAAGCCCAATACAATGGCGCTTCCATAAGCCACAGTAAGAGGCACGGTGAGATTGTCAAGGAATTGCAGATTAAACAAAAGGGAGAAAATCAAAAAGAAAGGAATAACGAGTATGATAAAGGAAATGGCTGTTTGTTTCATGCCAATATCCAGTTGCTTTTTCACCCTTTTGGTATAAGCTTCATAAATATAAGAGAGGTAACTGAAAATACCCGGCACAACAAGTAGCGCGCTTAACCGGACCCCAAACTTTATTTGCAGGAACAAGGAGACAATCCCTGTAATCAGCCCAATATTGATCGCATAATACGCTATCGTCAGCTTTCTGGTGTTGACATGGTGTGATACCATAAACATGGGCAGTAATTTGCTGCTCACCCCAATAATCAATTGAATAAACCATCCTACAATGCCTGCATGTGCATGCAGTTTTATCAGCTCTATCTGTGAGGTTTTCAAAAAGGGGTGAACCTGGTTAACCGCCATGGTTAAACCTGCCATGACAGTAAACAACAACCAGATTACTGAGGTAATGATGAAGGTTCTTTCTATTATCTTTTTGTTGGAAGCTTGTGCCGTCAATAATACATTGGCAGCAAACAATACAACGGAGACTACTACCGATGATCCACCCGCAAAAAGGAGTAATCCAAAAGAAAATTGCCAGAACCCAATGGCCAGTAATATAGTGCCAATGCCCAGCATTAGGAATGAAGCAATGGCAAACGGCTCGCTGTATAACTTCACCTCCATAATGACAGGGAGCAACTGGTACAAAGCTCCAAAAATAATCATGGTAATCCATCCCAACACCAACAGGTGAGTGATGGCCAGTAATGCAGGATTGAAAAAATGTTGGGTGAAAGCATCCGGTTTAAATAAGATAAGCAGCGTTACTATCAGCAAGGTCAATGCCCCGAAAGCATAATGAGGAACAACTACTCTGGGTGAAGGAGCATTTTGGCTGGCAATCTGGTTCATTTATTGATGAATTAAGAGTTTAACGTTGTTATCATCCACCTCGGCAATCCAGGTCCTGAAATGGCGCTGGGCCAGTTCGGGCAATAAATACTGGGGCACTTTTTTATGATGTACATAGAGCGCGTCGTTTTCTTTCAGCTCCTCCAGCTCTTTTAAAATGGTAACCATGGGAAGAGGCATCTCCAGATCGCGAACATCGATTTCCCGGATATGCTTGTTACACTTAGCCCTTCTTTCTTCATGTTCTGACACCGACACCCGAAAGACCAGGTTGTTGGAACTGACTTCTTCTGCAGGCTTGTTCACTTTAAAGAAATAAGTGTAAACGGCCGCTTCTTTCGCATCGACCATGCTGGCATATCCCCTGGCATTGGCAATTTTGATCAGCGGTGTTGGTTCAAATGAATTGATGACTTTTAATGCGTATCCCTCCTGAAGTTTCATCAATGCCCCCATGATTTCATTAAAGGGGTCCCCTCCCCTCTCCAGTGTTGGCCTTACATCCAGAGAACATACCTTTGACAATTTAATGGCATTTAGAATATTGGAATTTGCATTTTCTATTTTCTCTTCTTTTAAAATCACCTCTTCTTCAATCTCAAAGCCTATTTCTGCGAGTGATTTAAAAAGGGCCTTGATGTCACATTTTCCAATTCGTGCAGCATCTCCAAGGCTTGTTCTTGAGGCCAATATTCCCCGAAGCAATGGATTTCTTAATTTACTGAAATGTGGGTTGACTGATACGATGGCCTCAATCGTATTTGGATTATCCTTGATGAGAGCAGATATTTTTGTCTGACTGTTAATTTTCATTTTTTCAGAATTTAGGAATGCGAACTGTACTCTCTACCCAATGGTTAGAATAGGGATGATAAAGTAAAACCCATCATAAAGCCGAAATAATATTCCGGCTTTATGATATAGGTCCAACAACATTTAGTGGTGTCGCTTTTTATGGCTGTCGCTCATACAAGGGGGTAATTCTTTTATAAAGCTTTCAGCTTGCTGATCTTTACTTCCCAAAACTCGGGTCCTTCCAACAAATATTCCCATGCAAAAGTATCGCCCATTTCTGCTGAAAAATGATAATAAAGCGGTTTGGGGTCATGGTCATTGTGGATAACAAAGGACTCACCCTCAGCCAGATCTGCATAAGTCTGAAATATGGTTGAATGTTTAAATCTTGGCTCAATCTTGGTTACATCTAAAATTTCCATAATAAAATATTTAATGGTGTTTATTTCTTTAATGCTGCAAATGTATAAAAATATATTATAAAAAGACATCTAGATCTTTTTATAATATATAAAAGAAATAATTTTATAGATGCACCCTGAAATAGTAAGGGATACTATTAGGCTAACAGTTTAATTCTTTTGATTCTAACCGGTTCCGTTGATAACGGCATTTTACATCGGCTCATAAGTGCCTGGGACAGTACGAAATCCAATCGCCAAACGGTTCCATCCGTTGATAGCTACAATAGCCATGGTGAGCGCTACTATTTCATTTTCATCAAAATATTCCCTGACAGACTCATAGATTGAATCTGGCACATTGTTTTCCGAAATCATTGTTAAAGTTTCAGTCCAGGCCAACGCAGCCCGTTCCCTTTGAGAATAAAACGGAGTTTCGCGCCAGGCGCTTAAGGCATACAAACGCTGTTCGGTCTCACCTGCCTTACGGGCATCCTTGGTGTGCATGTCGATGCAATAGGCACATCCGTTGATTTGGGATGCCCTGATTTTCACCAGCTCATAAAGCGAGCGTTCAAGCCCTGAACCATGTACATACTTCTCGAGTTCATGCATAGCCTTTAAGGCGTTAGGGGCCACCTTAGAATAATTTAATCTTTCTTTCATGGATATAACGGTTCTTTTTGCTGCAAACATGAAACCATGAACTACTATTATAGGGTCTGTACAGCCTTATCGATTGTTATTTCAAGTACTGCCCTGGCCCAGGGAAACTTAGCTTTTATCAGATTAAATATAGTGCCTTCATTTGCAAATCTTGCTGTTCCTGAAATCAGGAAGCCTGCTCCCTTGTAATTTAACCCTTGAACTTCACGACTTCCAATGGTTAATTTCACCGATGGATTACTTTCTACATTCTTTTCTGTTTTATTCATTGATCCCACGGGAATTAACATTCTCCCTTCCGAAGTAACATCAACATAGCTATTCCATGTATTAACAACATGAGGCCCATCAACACCCTGAGTTACGATAGCCACTTCCCCATCGGCTGGATGTGCTAAGATTTCCAATAGTTTTTCGTTCAACATTTTAAATCTCCTTTATATTTATTTGATACATGGCAATAGCACCTGCTGTTTTCTTCCAGTAAAATTATGGGCAATCTCATAAAACAAACATTCATTGAGATAAGTTTCAGATTTATACCTGGATCAATCAAATACCAGTAAAATAATAAACTCTTTTCCTGCAAATTGTAAATCCAATTGGACCAAATATGCATTTGAAGTACTACTTATATACTATTGTAATACTAAAATAAAAGTTTTAGTATTACAATAGTATATAAGTAGTATTTGAATACCAAATGTGATCCATCCGGGATATTACCTTACCCTGAATTTTGATGGTAAGCTATGGATTATTTATTGGAACAGATGGATGCCTCAAATACCAGACATGTCGAGTTTTTTTAGTACATCCTGCTTAACCCTTGATTCGCATAAATAAGGAATATCGAATAAGAAATAACAAATGTAAAAGTTAGGCATGGCCCTGGGATACTTCCTTATTCCATATTCCTTGTTTCTTATTCCTGATTTTTTCTTAATTGATTTAATTCCCCAACATTTCACCTTGATCCCTCAAATGTCAGGCAATTTCTTAGAATCAGCATTAAGTATCTTAAAGACGGATCAAGCGGAAAATCTGTGGAGAGATGTGAGCTTTAGTTTGAAAATCCAATTTACAAAAACTGAAGGATTAATGGATTGAAAGAATGGCCACTGAACACTGACCACTGGCTTCCGGCCTCCGTGCTCCTTGCTACATGCCTTTTCCTCCACAACAATCCGGATTGATCCTTAAAGACTTCAAGCTCTTAAGTTCAGCCCTTGGAAAAGCAAAAAAGCTCTGCAACCTTACCGATTACAGAGCTTTTGTTCTTTAGTAGTGACCCAGCTGGGATTCGAACCCAGGACCCCATCCTTAAAAGGGATGTGCTCTACCTGCTGAGCTACTGAGTCATCCTTATAGTGCTCTTGTTTTTCAAAAGCGGTTGCAAAAATAGATATTTATTCTAAAAAGCCAAGGGATTCAACAATTATTTCACGTTTTCATAAATTAGGTAAGGGGCATGGGGCATGGAGGGGAAAGTTGAAGGGTTGGAAATGTTAGTCGGCGAGGGAACCAGCAACCCTTTTAACAACAGCAACCCTTTAACCATTCCAACCCTTTCCCCGGAATTCTACGTTTTATGTCTTTCAAGAAGCTTACCCATGCAACATTTTTCCTACTTTCGCCAATCATTAATTAATTTGTATCATTAAACGGGAATGTTTCCGTTTATCAAAGGAAATAAGGATATGAACATACAGATGGTTGATCTTTTAGGTCAATATGATAAGATAAAGACAGAAATTGACACACAGATTCAGGAAGTGATCCGTTCCACTGTTTTTGTCAAGGGAGGTAAAGTCAATGAATTCGAGGAGAACCTGAAAAGATACCTTAATGCAGGTCATGTCATTGCCTGTGCCAATGGCACCGATGCCCTTCAGATTGCCATCATGGCTTTGAATCTTAAGGAAGGAGATGAGGTAATCACCACCCCTTTTACTTTTGTCGCCACTCTTGAAGTGCTGGCACTGCTGAAACTAAAACCTGTACTGGCCGATGTCAATCCCCATAGCTTTAACATTGATCCTGAAAAGATCAGCAACTGCATTACTGACAGGACCCGGGCCATTGTGCCGGTTCACCTCTACGGGCAGTGTGCGGATCTGGAATCTATTCAGGCTATTGCTGACAAATACCACTTGGCTGTTATTGAAGATGCCTGTCAGGCATTAGGTACAGATTATATCTTTAAAGATGGCCGTACCGTAAAAGCCGGAACCATTGGCGATATTGCCTGCAACTCCTTCTTTCCTACCAAAAACCTGGGCGCTTTTGGTGATGGCGGTGCCTTGTATACCAACAATGATGACCTGGCGCAAAAGATGCGTTCGATTGCCAACCATGGAATGGGCAAACGCTACTATTACCAGCAGATAGGAATGAATTCCCGCCTGGATGCCATTCAGGCAGCAATCCTGGATGTGAAACTTAAATACCTGGATGAGTTTATCAAAGCCAGACAAACAGCAGCCGCTTTTTATGACAATGCCTTAAAAGATATCAACCAATTAACCCTTCCTGCAAGGGTTTCGTACAGCACCCACACTTTTCACCAGTATACCATTAAGGTGGAAGGAAGACGCGATGAGCTTCAGAAATACCTGCAGGGCAAAGGCATTCCTTCCATGATTTATTATCCGCTGCCTCTGCACCTTCAGGAAGCCTATCACTTCTTAGGGTATCATACAGGAGATTTCCCGGTATCGGAAAAATTATCGCAACAAGTGTTATCTTTGCCCATGCACACTGAACTGACCGAAGAACAGTTAGTATACATTACTTCGGCCATCCGTGAATTTTTTAGCTAATGGAAACTCTTTACTTTGCACACGAAACAGCAATTATTGATGAAGGCTGTACCATAGGACAGGGTACCAAAATATGGCACTTTTCCCATATCATGAAAGGCTGTACGATTGGCGAACAATGTTCTGTTGGTCAAAATGTGGTCATCTCGCCCGAGGTGGTAATAGGCAACCGGGTAAAGATCCAGAACAATGTATCGGTCTATACCGGAGTCATCTGCGAGGATGAGGTCTTTTTAGGACCATCCTGCGTATTTACCAACGTTTTTAATCCACGCAGTGCTATTGTCCGCAAGAATGAATACAAGCCCACAATCGTCCAAAAAGGGGCGACCATCGGAGCCAATGCCACCATTGTATGTGGCATCACCATTGGCAGGTATGCTTTCATTGGTGCAGGTGCTGTGGTAACTAAAAACATACCGGACTATGCCCTTGTAATGGGTAATCCTGCCCGCCAAGCCGGCTGGATGAGCGAATACGGGCATAAGCTGAAATTTAATGCTGAAGGCATCGCCGTATGCCCTGAAAGCAAAGAGGAATATGTGCTGGAAGAAGGAAAAGTGAGAAAAGTGATCAGTGGTCAGTAAAACAGTAAACAGGATATTACTATTAGACAATTTACAATGTACAATTTTTACCATTCCCACCACTCACTCCTGACTTTAAGGACCTTAAAGTCAGCCCCAGCCTTAGCATAAACTTGAAACATTGAACATTAAACTTGAAACTCTATATGATTTCTAACAAAAAAATACGCTTTGCTGTTGTTGGTCAAGGACACATTGGCAAACGACATGCAGAGATGATTAGCCGCAACCCTCAGAGTGAACTTGCTGCTGTATGCGATATCCGCAGTGCCCAGGAATGCAAGGTTGCCTATGAAAATGTAAATTTCTATTCTTCGATCGACGAGCTGCTGGACAAGGAAAATGACCTTGACGTGCTAAATATCTGCACTCCCAATGGGCTACATGCCGAAATGGCCATCAAGGCCCTCGATAAAGGCTTGCACGTGGTGATCGAAAAACCCATGGCCCTGACAAAGGCTGATGCCGAAAGAGTCGTTTTTAAATCGCTTGCCAGGAACAAAAATGTCTTCTGCGTGATGCAGAACCGCTATTCACCTCCTTCGGTATGGCTCAAGGAAGTGATGGACGAGAAGCTGCTGGGCAGGCTGTTCCATGTGCAGATCAATTGTTACTGGAACCGCGATGAGCGTTACTACACCCACCAGAACTGGCACGGCGACGGTCAGCTGGACGGAGGTACCCTGTTTACCCAGTTCTCCCATTTCATCGACATCATGTATTGGCTCTTCGGCGATATCAAAAATATCAGCGGCCAGTTTAAGGACTTCAACCACCAGACACTTACGGATTTTGAAGATACCGGCATTGTCAACTTTGAATTTATCAATGAAGGTATTGGCACCTTGAATTATTCTACAGCCATCTATCACGAGAACCTGGAAAGCAGCCTTACCATCATCGGAGAAAAGGGCACCATCAAGGTGGCCGGGCAATATATGAACGAGGTGGTTTACTGCAATATCAAGGATTACCAGATGCCTGAACTGGAAGCTAGTGCACCGCCAAACGACTACGGCCTCTACAAGGGATCGGCACAAAACCATCACCTGGTAATACAGAATGTGGTAGAGACCCTGAGTGGCATTACCCCTATCAGTACCAATGCCCTTGAGGGTATGAAAATAGTGGATATCATCGAACGCATCTATGCGGTCAGAGATCAGGTATGGAAAAAATAAACCCTGCTCATATTTACTGCTGGCATGCTGTTTACGTCAAGTCGAGGGCTGAAAAAAAAGCACAGCTGGATCTCCAGACTCAGGGAATAGAAACCTTTTTGCCTTTACAGCGCAAGCTGAGACAGTGGAGCGACCGTAAGAAATGGGTAGAGATGCCCCTGATTGCAGGTTACCTGTTTGTAAAAATCTGCCGCAAGGAATATGACCAGGTCTTGCAATCGAGCAACGTGGTAACCTATGTCCGCTTTGAAGGAAAAGCAGCCATAGTACCCGATGTGCAGATCGAATATTTAAAGCTGATGCTTAGTCAGCAGGATACCGAGGTGGAGTTGACTCGCGAAAAGCTAAAGCCCGGACAGACGGTGGAAGTAGTAGCTGGGCCATTTATCGGGTTAAAAGGCAAACTACAGAAGATAAAAGGGAAAAGCAAGGTGGCTGTCGAACTGGAACAGCTGGGCTACTCGGCAATGGTAGAGATTGAAGTGCAAAATATTATAAGTATAAAAGCCTAATAGCTTATTGGTATTGTTGTTTACTTTTGAAACCTGCTGTTCGAAAATCACAACAGCCGTAAAATAAGGTAAATGGGAATACAACAGTTGATGGATATAGCGATCAAGGCAGCCTTGCTTGCCGGTGAAAAGATCATGGAAGTGTATGCTTCCGGTGATTTTGGCACTGAGCAAAAGGCAGACTTTACTCCTATCACCATTGCCGATCGTCAGGCCCATCAAACCATTGCTACCTTACTGGAATCTACTCAATTGCCCATGTTAAGCGAGGAGGGCATTCACCTGCCCTTTACTGTAAGAAAGCACTGGACCTCCTTTTGGCTGGTGGACCCGCTGGACGGAACCAAGGAATTCATCAAACGCAACGGCGAATTTACTGTGAACATCGCGCTGATAGAAAATGGCAGCCCCATTGCCGGCATTATCTACGCTCCCGTAACCCGTGAACTGCATGTGGGAATAGTGGGCTCTGGAGCATGGAAATTAATAAATCCAAAGGCTGACTGCACATTGGAACTGCTTAAAAATGATGGCATCAGACTTCCCCAGATTCATGAAACACACCCATTCACAGTTGCCATCAGCCGTAGCCATCTCAATCAACAAACTTCCAATTATCTTGAAGAACTTAGGAAACTTCACCCGGATATGCAGATGACAAGGATAGGAAGCTCGCTGAAGTTCTGTCTCATAGCAGAAGGAGCTGCCGATTGCTATCCCCGTTTTGGGCCTATCATGGAATGGGACACCGCCGCAGGCCATGCCCTGGTAAAGTCGGTAGGTAAAAACGTGTATCTGATGGACCAACAAACAGAAATACATTACAACAAAGAGAATTTAAAAAACCCAAGCTTTATAGTATTATGACCGGACAAGGAATATTAGTGCTCATTTTAATCCTGCTCATGATTGCTTCCCTCGTCAAAGAAGTTATGCGGCCAGGGCTGATCTTGTTTTCAACGTTAATCATCATGATGATTATTGGGGTGGTCAACGGAAACGAAGTTCTGGCAGGCTTTTCCAACAAGGGGATGATAACTATTGCTATCCTGTTTGTGGTAAGTGAAGGCATCAGGCAGTCGGGGGCACTGAATAAGCTGGCCACCACCTTTTTACCCCGAAAAAGAGGCAATCCCCGGCTATTGTTTTTCAGGCTGATGTTTCCCATTTCTTTTATTTCTGCCTTTCTGAACAATACTCCTATTGTCATTATTTTTGCCCCTATCGTGAAGAAATGGGCAGAAAGCCTCAACATGTCCGCCCAGAAGTTCCTGATTCCCTTGTCTTATGCCACTATCCTTGGGGGAGTCTGCACACTAATTGGCACTTCCACCAACCTTGTGGTTCATGGGCTGATGCTCGACAACGGCTTTCAAGGATTCTCCATGTTCGAACTGGGAATGGTGGGCATCCCCTTGTCTTTTGCCGGCTATATCTATATGAGTTACATAGGGGTGCATCTGCTTCCCGGTGAAAAGAACTTCATCCGCAAACCTCTTTCCGACCAAAAGGATTATTATTATGAACTGATCATACCTGCAGACAGTCCTCTGATTGGTCAGACTTTAAAAAACGGGCGTAACAAAGAACTGAAAGGCTTTGACATCATCGAAATAGAACGTGCCGGGGTTAAAATAAGCGGTAAAGAAGCCGGACTTATGTTTGAGGCCAACGACCATCTGCTGGTAGGAGGCAAATCTGACGGTCTGGAGATGATCAAGGAACTGACTTCTGTGCGTTTAAAGGGCCTGGACTTGCTCAAAGACCAGGTAAACATGAGCGACCTCAAACAGTACGAGGCTGTTTTGGCACCCCGCTTTCCCGGAATAGGAAAAACCATCGTGGAGTTTAACTTCTTTGAACACTACCAGGCAGTGATTGTAGCCGTTCACCGTAACGGGGAGCGTATTACTTCCAACCTGCGAAGCCTGCGACTTAAAGAAGGCGATAACCTGGTACTGCTTACTACCGATCGTTTTATAAAGAACTGGGGGGATTCCAAAATCTTCTACCTTACCACCTACATTGGCGACCATCATGAGAATATCGGCAAATCAAAAAAATGGCTTGCCCTCAGCATCCTAACCTTGATGATTGCAGGGGCTACCGCGGCAGACTATTTGCCGAAGTTTGGCAACGTGTCGACCGATATGTTTTACTTCTCAGCCATTGCTGCCATGCTGATGGTGTGGCTGAAAATTGTGCCTCATCAGAAATATACCAAAGCCATCAGCTGGGATTTGCTGATCACCATTGCCTGCTCGTTTGGCATCAGCAAGGCACTTCAGAACTCCGGGGCTGCCGATTCCATAGCCCATGCGGCCATCAACTTTTCCAAAAGCTGGGGCCCCATCGGAGTGCTTGCCTGTGTGTATATCATTACCAATATATTCACCGAGGTGATTACCAACAATGCAGCAGCAGCCATCTCCTTCCCCATTGCCATGGCAGCTGCCAGTCAATTGGGAGTGAGTCCAAAGCCCTTCTTTGTGGCCATCTGTATAGCTGCCTCCATGAGCTTCTCGACACCCATTGGCTACCAGACCAACCTGATTGTCCAGGGGATCGGCAACTATCGGTTCAAGGATTTTGTAAAGGTGGGTTTGCCCTTTAACCTGATTGCCTTTATTATATGCTTAACCCTGATACCGTTCTTTTGGAAGTTTTAGGGATGGCTTTTAGCTGCTGGCCACTGGCAAAACTGGCTATCTTCATCATGCGTATCGATGATCGAAGCATTTCTTGCCAGTCGCCAGTTGCCAACAGCAAGACCTACTTCGATATTCAACGTTAAGCTTAAGTCAATTAAGACCTTTTAGTATTTATACTCATTCGTAAACTGCTGAAAATACTATTTTTGCCCTTATCTAATAAAATTGAAAATACACCTGATGACAGAATATAGTCTATCACATTTAAAAGAACTGGAGGCCGAAGCCATCCATATCATCCGTGAAGTGGCGGCCGAGTTTGAAAACCCGGTCATGCTTTATTCCATTGGCAAAGACTCATCGGTGATGGTACGCCTTGCCGAAAAAGCCTTCTATCCTGGTAAAGTACCCTTCCCGCTGATGCATATCGACTCTAAATGGAAGTTCAAGGAGATGATTGAGTTCCGCGACAACTATGCCAGGGAAAACGGATGGGACCTGATCGTTCATTATAACAAAGCTGCCTACGAAGCAGGCATGGGCCCTTTTACCCATGGCAGTAAGGTCCATACGGATGTGATGAAAACGCAGGCGTTGCTCGAAGGACTTAACCTATACAAGTTTGATGCAGCCTTCGGGGGAGCCCGCCGTGATGAAGAAAAGTCAAGGGCCAAGGAACGTATCTTCTCTTTCCGGGATAAGTTTCACCAGTGGGACCCCAAAAACCAGCGTCCTGAGCTGTGGGATATCTACAATGCAAGGGTACACAAAGGTGAATCCATCCGCGTGTTCCCCATCTCCAACTGGACGGAGCTGGACATCTGGCAATACATACGCCTTGAAAAAATACCAATTGTGCCCCTATACTTTGCCAAGGAACGCCCCATTGTCAATGTGGATGGCAATCTCATCATGGTTGACGACGACCGTATGCCCAAAGAGCTGGCTGCAAAGGCCACCATGCAAAAGGTACGTTTCCGCACCCTGGGATGCTACCCCTTAACGGGGGCAGTGGCATCAGAGGCTGATACCATCGAAAAGATTGTTGAAGAGATGATGACCGTAACTGTCTCTGAGCGCACCACCCGTGTGATCGACTTTGACCAGGATGGCTCCATGGAACAGAAAAAGAGAGAAGGATACTTTTAGAGTTTAAAATTTAAAATTTAAAGTTTAAAGTTTAAAGTTTAAGGTTTAAGGTTTAAAGTTCAAAGTTAGGCTTTTGTAAAGTCTCCTAAACTGCCTTATGGTCCCTAGTGTCCTTAAAGTCCCTATAAATGTTAAATTATTACTGATGACAGAAAATACACCCAATAGTTCTACTGTAAATTCGCCCAACGGGGAAGTAAGGGGAACCCTTGACATTAACGCTTACCTTGACCAGGATGAGAAGAAAGATCTGCTGCGCCTGCTGACCGCCGGCTCTGTGGATGACGGCAAGTCAACCCTGATCGGGCGCCTTTTATTCGACAGCAAAAAGCTCTATGAAGATCAACTCTCTGCCCTTGAACGCGACAGCAAACGCGTAGGCCATGCCGGAGAAGAGATCGACTATGCCCTGCTGCTCGACGGTCTGAAAGCGGAACGTGAACAAGGGATCACCATCGATGTGGCTTACCGCTATTTCTCGACCAACAAGCGCAAGTTTATCATTGCAGACACCCCCGGGCATACCCAGTATACCCGTAACATGGTGACTGGTGCTTCAACTGCCAACCTTGCTATCATCCTGATTGATGCCACCAAAGGTGTTATTACCCAAACCAGACGCCATACCTTTTTGGTGTCATTGCTGGGCATTAAACACGTCGTACTGGCCGTTAACAAGATGGACCTGGTCAACTACGATAAGGCAGTATTCGATGAAATATGCGCCGAATACAAGGCATTCATCACTCAACTGGATGTGCCGGATGTAAACTTCATTCCACTTTCCGCACTTAAAGGAGAGAACGTGGTGGAGCCTACAACCCTGATGCCCTGGTACCATGGAAAGAGCATGCTCGAATTCCTCGAATCGGTACATATCAGCAGTGACCGTAACTTCGATGATATGCGTTTTCCGGTGCAGTATGTATTGCGCCCCGATCTTGACTTCCGCGGCTTCTCTGCACGTGTGGCCTCAGGCATCATCCGCAAGGGCGAAAAGATCATGGTGCTGCCTTCGCGCAAGACTTCTGTCATCAAGGAAATTATCACTTATGATGGAAATCTTGATGAGGCATTCCCTCCGCAATCGGTTACCATCACTTTGGAAGATGAGATAGATATTTCAAGGGGCGACATGATTGTCTACCCTGATAACCTGCCCCGCAT
>DATGYU010000360.1:0-2168 GCA_035297625.1 Prolixibacteraceae bacterium | reverse complement strand
ATTTGAAATCAAGGTAAACAGCCAGTCCGGTTCCAACACCGTAACCGGCATCACAACGTTCTTTGGCTGCACGCGAAGCCACGTCACGGGGAACCAGGTTACCGAATGCAGGGTAACGACGCTCCAGGTAGTAATCGCGGTCTTCTTCAGCTATTTGTGTTGGCTTCAGCTTTCCGGCACGGATGGCTTCAGCATCTTCTTTCTTCTTGGGAACCCAGATACGTCCATCGTTACGCAACGATTCGGACATCAGGGTCAGTTTACTTTGTGTTTCACCATGAACAGGAATACAGGTTGGGTGAATCTGGGCATAACAAGGATTGGCAAACAAAGCCCCTTTGTGGTAAGCTTTGATTGCAGCTGATCCGTTGGAACCCATGGCGTTGGTCGACAGGAAGAAGGTGTTTCCGTAACCTCCGGTAGCCAGTACTACGGCATGACCAAAGTGGCGCTGTAATTCACCGGTTACTAAGTCGCGGGCAATGATACCGCGAGCTTTGCCATCCACGATAACGATATCCACCAATTCGGTACGGGTATAGAGCTGAACTGTTCCAAGGTTTACCTGGCGCATCAAGGCCTGGTAGGCACCCAACAGCAGCTGCTGACCGGTTTGTCCTTTGGCATAAAAGGTACGGCTCACCTGGGCTCCCCCGAAGGAACGGTTATCCAAAAGACCGCCGTATTCACGTGCAAAAGGAACTCCTTGTGCCACGCACTGGTCGATAATGTTGTTGCTTACTTCTGCCAGACGGTGAACGTTGGCCTCGCGGGCACGGTAGTCACCCCCTTTGATGGTATCGTAGAAAAGACGGAAAACAGAGTCGCCGTCGTTGGGATAATTCTTGGCAGCGTTGATACCTCCCTGTGCAGCGATAGAGTGTGCACGGCGAGGGCTATCCTGAATACAGAAATTCTTTACATTGAAGCCCAGTTCTCCAAGAGAGGCGGCCGCGGAAGCACCAGCCAGACCGGTACCTACAATGATCACATCCAACTTACGTTTATTGGCAGGGTTCACCAGTTTCTGGTGATCTTTATAATTGGTCCATTTTTGAGCCAGTGGCCCTTCTGGAATCCTTGCATTTATTTTACTCATGTTTCAGATTTTAGCTATTTGAAAAAGATGAATTGTACCAGGGCAATGACAGAAAAACCACCCCCGATAATGATAGCAACAATATTGCTGATCCATCTTAAACGGGGCATCCAGGTTTTGTTGTTCCATCCGATGGTCTGGAAAGAAGACCAGAAACCGTGAGCCAGATGGAAAGCCAGGGCGATACAACCAATGATGTAGATAATTACAATTACCGGGTTCTGGAAGGTATGTTTTACAAGTGTATAAGCATCTTCCCCTTTGGCGATAGTTCCAAAGAAGGGGAATTCCACTTCAGCAGGTTCCCAGGCAATATAACCCCTCATTCTCAGGAAAAAATCAAACAAGTGGACAATCAAGAAAGAGAAGATTACAATGCCCAACACCAGCATATTCTGTGATGCCCATTCTACATCGGTAGTTTTCTTGCCCGAGGCATAACGTTGTGGACCACGAGCCTTCTGGTTCTGAAAAGTCAGAATTAAGGAATAAAGGATGTGTACAATGAATCCCAAAGCCAGTATTGGCTCAATGATCTTAATAAAAGGGTTGGTTGCCATGAAATGTGACCCTGCATTGAAAAACTGGCCTTCCTGATATCCCATCACACCGTCAAGCAGCAGGAAGGAGTTCAGCGTTAAATGCACAAAGAGAAACAAAATCAGGAACAAACCTGAAACGCTCATCAAAAGTTTCTTTCCAATGGAGGCACTCAGTAAATTGCTCATAGAATAACAGATTTTTATTTTAATAATAGATTTCAAATTATTTTGCCTGACAAAAGTAGAGTTAACAGGCATCAACACCAATAAAAACAAGTGTAAATTAACTAATTTATAATGTTTCTAAAACATGAATTGTCAATCACAAAGCCACTGAATTATATATAATGTTGAAACTCGGCAACTTGGCTTAAACATTTCCATATAGAAAAATGTCATCCTCACTTTTGCTAAACCGGCATATTTGCATATTTTTGCAACACCTTTTAAAAAGCGATCCGATATCAGACTTTAGACCTCAGACATTGGATCCTTGTTAAAGGTGAATGGTCCGATGGTTTAACTTT
>DATGYU010000359.1:0-17373 GCA_035297625.1 Prolixibacteraceae bacterium | reverse complement strand
CTATTAGCGAAAACATCAAGGAACTTACTGCTTCCAGGCTTTCTACTATTATACTTTATTATCTGGGAACTGCCCTGTTTATCTTGCTGCTGATTAATTTTATACTTTTTGATCATTATAACTCAAAAGAAACCCAATTACAGGAGGAATACCAAGGGATTGCAAATCTGCAAAACGAGATTACGCAACTGCAGTCAGAATTAAAAGTTAAGAAACAGTTTATCGAACAGAGTAATGTACCCGAAAATTATGCTTTTGCCTTTTATGCCGACCGTCTTGCCTGCTGCGCACATGATGGTATCAGTTTTTCTGAAGTAGCCATCTGTCCTGTATTAGGAAAAGTAAAAAAAGATAAGGTGATCGGTTTTTATAATAATACATTGCATGTGGTTGGTACTGCACTTAATTCTACAACATTTAGCATTTTTTTGGAAAAGATAAATCAATCAGCATGGATTAAAAAGATCAATAAGCAAGTATATGTATTTGATAATGAGAATGACAATGCGGCATTTGAACTAGAGATAATTTTAAACGATGCAACTGACTAAAGCCGGGAAATACCAAAACAAGCTATTAATGATGATGTTGGGTTCTGTCATCCTTTTGTTTTTAGCATGGAATATGGCTATAAAAAAAACGATTGTTGCCTTTAAAAATGTCCGGGAACTTAATAATAATATTACTTCCATTGAACAGAAATCCTTGCATAAAAATCAGTTGCTTGATCAAATCGGCCAACTTAATAATGTTTTAGGAATAGGAGAGAATAAAATCCAAACAGAATCGATTTTCGAAGAATTGGTTAATATATGTAAAGCTATTGATAATGTGCGGATTGTAAACTTTCCGGATATTCATCAGATGGAGGCAAACGGCTATAAAATCACTACCATTTTTGCATCTTTTGAAGGTAGTTATGCCGATTTATTGACGCTGGTTTATCAGCTGGAGAGAAATAAGAAAATAGGCAGATTGGTTTCTGTTGATTTTAAGAAAAGCAAGGATCTAAAAAAAGGAAGCGAATTTTTGAATCTTACCATATTACTTCAGAACTATGAACTTACCGACAAACATTAAATTTAAAATATTCAATTGTTTCCTTCTTATATTGATGGTTTTTGCCATCAGCTGCGACGATATATTTGTTGAAGATATCTCGGGCTTTAATGTTGTGTTGAAAGCCCCATCCGCAGGATGGAAGGGAAAAGATACAAAGGTAAGTTTCAGATGGGAACAAGTACCCGATGCGGTTAATTATCAGTTAGAAGTGGTGACTCCAGGTTTTTCAGTAAACCATCTTCAGGTTTTTGAAAAAAGCCTGATGGAAGCAAGTTTTGATACCATATTAACTGCCGGAGACTATGAATGGCGCATCAGAGCTTTAAATTCGGGATCATCCACTGATTATTCCTATTCTTCGTTTACTATTCAGGGTCCTTTTAATATTGGTTCAAAGCAAGTGATCTTAAAAATGCCTGATGATCAATTTATCAGTAATGTAAATGATGTTGATTTTTCATGGGAAGCATTGGAGGGAGCCAGTTATTATTCCTTTAAAATAAAAAAATCAAATTGGATGGGGGACTCGGTGATAGTGACAAAACTATATTCGACCAGTTATCGTTTTCCCCTGGAGGATGGCTTGTATGCCTGGGGGGTGGCCGCGATAGACACTTCTACCGGGAAAGCAACAGATTACACTATTCGAAGCATTGTGATTGATAAAAATCCACCGCCGGTACCCCGACTGGTAAACCCTGCCAACAAGGATACCCTGAACTCGTTAACTGCCAGTTTTAACTGGCATCCATCAGAACCGGGAGCAACCTATCAGATTGAAGTCTATTCAGAACCGGAGCTTAAAAACAAGATAATGGGAAAAACCATATCTGATACAACTACCTATATCAACCTGGAAAAAAGCGGATATTATTATTGGAAAGTAAAAGCTATTGATGGACAGGGCAACAGCAGTAATTTTTCGCCTGTATCAGTATTTTGTATTGTAATTCCTCCCGACATAGACCAAAAGCAAGTAGTGTTGATGTCACCGGCAGACGAAAGCATGGTGATTAATAAAAAGGTGACTTTATGGTGGAACATGTTATCAGGAGCACAAAAATACAGCATGCAAATCGTGAGCCCCACTTTCGCCCATCCATTGAAACTGGTATATGACCAGTTGGTAAGCACTAATTCCATAGCCATGGATCTGGAGCCAGGTAATTATGAATGGAGGGTAAAGGCGATAAATACAAGTTCTGAATCTACTTACTGCTTGCCTTTTTCCTTTACTATTTACAACACCGACCTTAGCCAGCAAAATATCACCTTATTAAGACCCTTGTATGGAGAACTAGTAAACGGTTCAATAGTGAAATTTTCCTGGGAAAGAATAAACAGCAGTGCCAGTTATCATCTTCTAATAAAAAAGGATAGCTGGGAAACAGGTACGGTGGTACAAGAATTAAATACCGATAAGACAGAGATAGAACTGCCGTTTTTAAATGGTGAATACTTTTGGGGATTAAAAGCAGTTGATCCTCAAAACAGTAGTGAGACAGCTTATTCCGTAAGAAAGTTAACCGTCGATTTTAAAGGAGATCTGACAACTGCCACAGTTTCATTGGTATCACCTGCTGACAATAGCATGATCAATGAAAAGAAAGTCACCCTTTGGTGGGATCCCATATCAGGGGCAGAAAAATACAATCTACAAGTGGTAAGTCCTTCATTTTCCAATTCGGTGAAACTGGTATACGATCAGCTGATTACTACCAATTCGGTTACCCTGGACCTGGAACCGGGAAGCTATGAGTGGCGGGTGAAGGCACTTAATACAAGTTCTGAATCTGCTTACAGTCCCGCTTTTACCTTTTCCATTAACAATACCGACCTTAGTCAGCAAAGGATCAACCTGTTGAAACCCCTTTATGGTGAACTGGTAAATAATACGGCGGTAAAATTTTCCTGGGAAAGAATAAATAGCAGCGCCAGTTATCATCTTCTAATAAAAAAGGATAGCTGGGAATCAGGGACAGTGATCCAGGAATTAAAAACCGATAAGACAGAGATAGAACTGCCGTTTTTAAACGGGGATTACTACTGGGGTATAAAGGCCGTAGATTCCCAAAATAGCAGTGAAACGGCTTATTCGGTAAGAAAATTAGTCGTTGATTTTAAAGGAGATCTGGCTATAATCAAGGTGTCGCTGGTATCTCCCGTTAATAGCAGTACACTCACTGAAAAGAAAGTAACCCTTTGGTGGAATCCCATATCAGGGGCAGAAAAATACAATCTTCAGGTTGTAAGCCCTTCGTTCTCCAACTCGGTGAAACTGGTATACGATCAGTTGGTTACTACCAATTCGGTTACCCTGGACTTGGAACCGGGAAGCTATGAGTGGCGGGTGAAGGCACAAAACTCAAGTTCCGAATCTGCTTACTGCTTGCCTTTTTCTTTCTCTATTTACAACACGGACCTCAGCCAGCAAAGAACCATATTGTTAAAACCATTACCTTCTGAATTGACAAACAATCCGCTGGTTTCTTTTGCCTGGGAGAAATTAAACAACAATGCCAAATACAACCTTACAATTAAAAAGGACAGCTGGGAGTCAGGCCCAATTGTCAGGGAATTGACCACTGATAAAACAGAATCAGAATTTTCATTCCCGGATGGTAAGTACTATTGGGGCATCAAGGCCATTGATCCTCAGAACGGAAGCCAGACAGCCTATACGACCAGGGAGTTTACCGTTGACATGACAGCCCCGGAAATTCCAATGTTAAAAGCCCCTGTCAATAACCAGGTGTCAGATGAATTTCTAATGGATTTCTCATGGGAACCTTCCGATGCTAATGACACCAAACTTACCTATACCATTGAAATGTATCAGGTAAATAATAATTTAGTTACCCAACTTGCCTCAAAGACCACCCAGCAAAAGTCAGTGGTATATAACCTGGAAATGGCTGGAAAATATAAATGGAGGGTCAATGCAAGGGATAATGCGGGGAATCAGGGAGCATACAGCGAATTCCGATATTTCGAAATACGTAATGTAAAAGACCTCTCCTTATCTACCGTTTCTTTACTTTCACCTGCAAACAGGAGCACAGTTACAGACAAGAAAGTGACCTTTTGGTGGAATCCTTTAGCGGGCGCAGATAAATATAACCTACAAATTGTCAGCCCTTCGTTTTCTAACCCAACTAAGCTGATTTCCGACCAGTGGGTAACAACGAATTCCCTTTCGTTGGATCTTGAAGCAGGAACTTATGAATGGCGGGTAAAGGCTGCAAACAGTAGTTCAGAAACCAATTACAGTCAGTTCTCTTTGTCAATATATAACATTGATCTGACCCTGCAAAAAACCACACTGATAGCTCCTTTATATGCTGCAACAGTTAACAGATCAATGTTAAAGTTCAGTTGGGAAAAACTAAATGCCAATGCAACTTATCACCTGATCGTCAGGAAAGATTCCTGGGAATCAGGCACTGTGGTTCAGGAATTAAATACAGCAAATACAGAGTTTGAATTATCTTTTTTAGATGGTGAATATTATTGGGGCGTAAAAGCCATTGATCCTCAAAATGGCAGTCAAACAGCTTATACTACCCGCAAATTTATTGTTGATGTGACAGCTCCTGAAATCCCCAAATTAAAAACACCTTTAAATAACCTGGTATCAACAGATTATTTACTGGATTTTTCGTGGGAGCCCGCCGATGCTAGCGATACCAAACTTACCTATACCCTGGAGATGTATCAGATAATCAATAACTCCGCGGTTCAAATGATGTCAAAAACTACACAACAAAAAACCGTTGGGTATAACCTGGAATCACCAGGTAAATACAAGTGGAGAGTTTATGCTACAGACATTGCCGGCAATCAAAGTGCATATAGTGAATTTCGGTATTTTGATATAAAATAATAGCATGAAGAATAAAAAGCTTACTAATTATTTCCTGATACCGGCTGTGATTACTATCTGGAGTATTATAGCTTACAAAATCACGATAAAAGATGAC
Source organism: Prolixibacteraceae bacterium (assembly GCA_035297625.1). GTDB lineage: Bacteria > Bacteroidota > Bacteroidia > Bacteroidales > Prolixibacteraceae > Aquipluma. The sequence goes on along the minus strand of DATGYU010000359.1, from coordinate 12,331 downwards.
GATTCCTCAGGAATTAATTCTTTTAATGATGGGCCTAAAAAAGAACAGATAAGTAAAGAGAACAAGGAATATGCGTTAATAAATAATTATGCGGATCCATTTTTTCATAAAGAACCAAAGGTGATGTCAGATCCCTTGCCGGTAAGCGAAGTAGTTAAGCCAAAAGTTGAAAACGTTTGGCCTACTATCCGTTTTAACGGGTATATTCTCAACGGGAGTAAAGTAAGGGGTCACCTGACAGTTAATGGAGAGGATAAAATACTTCAGGTAAATGAAACTGCATCGGAGAACTGTTATGTGACTGCATTAACTTCTGATTCTGTACAACTTAAATATTTGGGTAATTCCCAGTGGTTTAAAAAATAAATATGCGAACGCTATGAAGTCAATAAAAAGAAATCATGTTTCCACTTCAATATTAGTTTCTGTCATTGTCATTATGCTGGTTTTTATGCACACCTTGACTCAGGCTGTCAATCCATTCACACATTCTGTAACATTGGAGAATAAGGATCGGGTCTACCAGTTTTCGGTCATCTATCAGGAAATAAATATCAGAAAAAATTCACACATCACCTATTATTGGCTTCGTAACGGGCAACTTCAAACTACTATCGGAGACTATGCAGGCAACATAGTACATGGTGATTATCAGGAATTCAGCAAATCAGGTAAAATGCTGGAAAAGGGCACATTTATTTATGGTAAAAAAGATGGCGAATGGAGGTCGTGGAATAAGAATGGAGAAATAATTAAGCTGGAACAATGGAGGAAAGGATTTCTGAAAAAAAGGTGGAGTTATGATCCTTCCAAACGTACAATTGAAAGTTATGAACGAAATCAAATCAACAGGCGCCGAATTATCAATAATGACCGTACAAAAAACATGGTGGAGCATTACCGGAAAGGGATATTGGTGGATAATAGCAAAAAAATAAAGAAACCTCATATTCAAACTAAAAAGCAACAGAAAAGTTCCGATGTTATTATCGATAAATAAGTACTTTTGGAAGAAGGCCAAGGCCGGGGCGCTGCAATATACCATTGTCTTTTCCCTTTTGATTCTAATGAGCTTATCTCTATTTTTACTCTATGTCCGATTAAGCTCACTGGAAGTATATTCTTCACAGGTGCAGGCCCAGTTAATTGAAAATTGTTATTCCGCCGTTGTCATTTTGGAGCATCAGCCTCAACTGTTTGAAAAGCAAAAATTTCAAATTTGTCTTTTGGAGGATTCCACCTATATTACTGAAATTGAAATTTCAGAATGGGGATTTTACCATAAAGTGAAAGTAATGGCAAAAAAGGGCAGAATGCAATTATCGAAAATTTACCTTTTTGCCGACAACATCAAAAAAGAGAAATCCTTGCCTTCCTTGTATTTTCCCGGAGCCATGAAGTACCTGTCTCTTGGAGGAAAAAGCTACTTGGGAAATAATACCTTTCTTCCCGGCAAAGGTATTCGTAAATCGTACAATAACGGGATTGGATATAACCGCGATTCCTTAGTGCATGGACAATCTTTCCATGCTGCGGAAACGCTACCTAAATTAAACACTGTTTGGGAAGAAAGGTACCGAAAACTTAAAAGCAAATCGGATAGTCTTTCTGCTTCTGTGAATTTATCCTTGCTGAATCGGGATTCAATTACGGTGTCTTTTAATGACCAAACATTAGCAATTAGATGCCCTGCAAATTATATTATAAAAGACAAATACATCAGTGGAAATGTTTTAATAACAGGAACAAACATCCGGATAACTTCCAGTAGTCTGCATGGATGTATTATAGTAGCGGATACTATTGTAACTGGCAAACAGTTCAGAGCCGACGCTCAAATTATTGCTCAGGATTATATCGAAATCGGAGAATCCTCCCTGATGAACGCTCCATCCATCCTATATTTGAATAATTCGGATAGAAGTGATCAAGTGACATTAAAATCAGGCACTCAATTTATGGGTGAAGTAATTATTCCCCAGCCGAACCCTGGCCGCAAGGAAATACTATCGATCGAAGAAGGTTGTCAAATAATGGGCCAGATATACTGTAACGGTTACGCCTCTTTTGAAGGAACCTTATTTGGTAGTTTTTATACCACCGGTTTCATTAAAAAGAGCCGCAACGGGCTATATGAAAATTATTTACTGGATGTTTGCATTGACAGCAGACGTATGGCAGATGAATATTGTGGAATCTCTTTAATTGACAAGTCCAATGCAAAAGTCTGCTCTCAGGAAGTTTATTAATTCATTGGTCAAAAAAAAGCTTTTTGCCTCGACAATTGTGGAAGTAATTGTGGCGCTGGCTATTTGTATGATTATTTTTCTCATAGCTATGAACGTAATTGTAAACAGCCAGCGAAGCAACAACATAAGATTAAAACAAAAGGCTCAGTTTATACTCTCAACATTAAATGCCGATGTACAAAATCCCGACTCTGTATTTGAAAATGGATCTTTACATCTGGAAACAATCCAGCAATTCAATGACACGATTCCCGGGGTATGCCGATTAAATTATGTGGTAATGGATAATGCTGGTCATGTTCTGGCAACAAAAGTGATTTGGCTGGCAACAGATCAGCTACAGATGGAGGAAAAAGAAAAAAGCAATTGAGAATGAAACAAAGAATGTTTATACTTATGCAGATAAAAAGATTAAAAACAAAAGCATTTACTTTACTAGAGATCACAATCGCTTTAATACTTTCATTTTTCATTCTCGGAATTCTTTATTTGTCTTACAATATGATGGGGCGCCAATTTCAAAATGAATATCAGAAGCAACTATCGAATCTTGTTTTGTTCAAATCACAAATGGAAATGGAGTTCTTTCTGGCTGACAGTATAATAACCACTGAAGAGGACCAAATAAATAGTTATACCAATGGAAAGCAATCAAGTTATCATTTTCCAAAGGATGCGATACTAAAAACAAATAATTTATTAACCGATTCCCTTTATAAAGGGGAATACCATACAGAATTTCTAACTATTGGCAAAAATAACTACGTGAAACAATTAACCTTTATTTTCAAAATAGATAACGATGAGATCCGCTTGTCCTTTAAAAAGTATTACAGTAAAAACCAAAAATTAAATAATAAGGAGATTCGTTTTGAGTATTGATTTACGAAATATCGAAACAACTTCCCCTAAAAAAAGGGATGTATTAAAAAAGACCTTAAATAAAGATATTCAACTTGGCAAGGGGGAATTATCTTCTAAAAAAAAGGAAGATCTTTATTCAGAATTAGGAATTTTGATTGGATCAGGACTTGATATTAAAAGTAGTCTTTTGGTACTTATTGGAGAAAACAATAAAAAGACAAAACAATTTTACCAAAATATTTACGATCAGCTGATCAAAGGGGTCAGCTTGTCGGATGCCCTGCAATTAACCGGAAAAATTTCAATGTACGAATATTATACCCTTCGTATTGGTGAAGAAACCGGGAACCTGATCATTGTATTGAAACAACTTGCACAACATTTTGCAGAAAGTATCAAACAGAAAAGACAATTGATCAATACCTTTTCATATCCAGGCCTTGTGATCTGTACAGCTATTGTTGTTGTACTTTTTATGATGAATTTCATTGTTCCTATGTTTGAGGAGCTTTTCAAACGTTTTCACGGTGAACTTCCTGCCTTAACACGCGCAGTAATTTTAGCTTCCAAGTTTATTTCAAAGTATTTGTGGGGAATGGTTTTGTTTCTTCTTGGCCTTGGCTTTACTCTATTTTATATCAGAAGAACCCGTTTCTATAGAAAAATAACATCCGAGGTGATGCTTAAAACACCGGGAATCAATACAGTTATTCGAAAAATGTATCTTGCCAAGTTTTGTCAAACGTTTTCTTTGTTAAATTCCTCACGCATTCCTATTGTAACATCGATTCAACTGATACAGAAAATTATTGGCTTTTATCCTTTTGAAATTGCATTGATTCAAATTGAAAAAGATTTGATCAACGGTAAATTGCTTCATGAATCATTCAGATCTTTTGATATATTTGAGGAAAAGTTAATCACGCTGACCAAAGTTGGGGAAGAAGTAAATAAATTAAGTGACATCTATGAGAACCTAAGCCAACAATATACGGAAGAAGTGCAACATAAGGTGGCCATCTTAAACACACTTATGGAACCCATATTAATCATTTTTATCGGCTTATTTGTCGCTGTCATTTTGATTTCTATGTATCTGCCAATGTTCAAGATGAGCAATACCATGTTCTAGATTTTGTGGAGATTCATTCAAAAATGATTAATCAAACATTTTTCCAATCTCATGAAAGTTTTTTGTTAATCATCAGTTAATTTTATAATCCTAATATTGTATATTTGAATGTAATTATTCAGCTTACTATGTTGTGAGTGATTATTTTTTCAGTTTGTAAATAATACCTTAATACAGGTTTTGATGGAGCAAAATAAAACTAAACAATAAACCTTATGAAAAAAAGATTACTTAAAGTCAGGGCATTTACCCTTTCTGAATTGCTTGTTGTATTGGTTATCATAGGTATCTTAGTACTTATTGCGCTACCCAACCTGATGCCCCTTATTTCACGTGCCAAAGCCACAGAAGCAAAGATGCAGTTAACACATTTACACAACCTGGAAAAAAACTATTTTTACATGTATTCAAAATATTCTTCCGATTTCAATGAAATCGGCTATGAACATGAAAAATTAGTTTCTGAAGATGGAAATGCGAATTACAAAATTGAAATCCTGGATGCTTCGTTAACAACTTTTAAAGCCAGGGCTACTGCTGTTGCAGATTTCGATGGAGACGGCACTTTTAATGTTTGGGAAATTGACCAGGATAAAAAACTTAAAGAAGTTACCAAAGATTAATGTCAGCTGTATTTTTGGTTTTAATAGTATTTACTTACCTCAGTATTTGTTATCAGGATTTTAAAGTAAGGGAGGTATACCTCATTACCTATCTTGTATTATACACCTTTCTTGTAATAATATTAACAGTAAAACGGGAATATATAAACGTCGATTATTTCCTTATTAATTTCTGTATATTGATAAGTGTATCCAGTATGCTTTTGATCTATTACCTGGTCAGATATGGGCTCGGATTTCGTCACAAAATAAAGTCTTCCGTAGGCTGGGGCGATGTGTTAATGCTCCCTGCATTTATTATTAGTTTTCCGCCTGTAAACATGATTCTCATTTTTTATCTTTCGTTACTGGTTGCCTTAATCTATCATTTGATTGGTAATTATCGCCAGATAAATAGGAAAACCATTCCATTGGCCGGAATACAATCACTGGTTCTTGCCTCAATAATCATTGCAGATTATTTGAAACTGGTTAACATTCATTCTGATTTTTTACCTCTTTTTTAAACCAGCTATTTTTTATGGAAGAAGAACCAAAAATTGATAAAAATTGTATCGAACTCATTACTTCAGACCAGGCTTGGCATTACAACATTATTCCAAAGTATGTTAAGCCGGAAAGTATTTGCTTTTTTTGTCTTAAGAGTGATTCATCCATCGAAGAAGAACTTGAATTGCTTTATGGAAAACACATTGTTCTGGAGGAAATTGCTGAAGCCGAAATCAGAAAGCTATTGATTACCTTTTACCCGGTTAATGCAAAAGCCAAAGCTGGGATTAGTCATTTCAGCAATGATTTTAATGATTTCCTGCCTAAAATAATCACCGAAGCCCATGCCTTGAATTCAAGTGATATCCATGTTGAAACTTACGAACAGGAATGCCGCATCCGCTTTCGGGTGGATGGTAAACTGGCCGAACGTTACCGCTTTACCAGGGAAAAATACCCTGCCCTTATCAACCGCATCAAGATACAGGCTTATCTGGATATTGCTGAAAAACGCCTGCCCCAGGACGGACGCATCATTTTTAAACAGGACAATGACAAGACAGATATCCGTGTTTCAGTGATGCCAACCCTTTACGGCGAAAAAGTTGTTTTGCGTCTTTTAAACAACAACATGGATAGTATCCGACTTGATAAACTAGGGTTTGCCCCGGATCAGTTAAGTCATTACCAAACGGCCATTCAAAAGCCACATGGGATCATTCTTATCAGCGGACCAACGGGCTCTGGAAAAACTACTACGTTATACGCCAGCCTGAAATTCCTGAACAAGGAAAACGTGAACATCATGACCGTTGAGGACCCCATAGAATACACCCTGGAGGGTATCAACCAGGTACAGGTAAAGGACGATATCGGCTTTAGTTTCGCTGCTGCCCTGCGTACCTTTTTACGTCAGGACCCGGATGTAATCATGCTGGGCGAGATCCGTGACAAGGAATCGGCGCAAATGGCCATTCGTGCCGCGCTTACCGGGCACCTGGTCTTTTCCACCCTGCATACCAATTCGGCTTTTGGAACCATCTCCCGTTTACTCGACATGGATATTCCTCCCTATCTGGTTTCCAGCACCCTGTGCCTTTCAATGGCCCAGCGACTGGTCCGTTTACTTTGCCCGCATTGCAAAAAGGAAGAAGATTTTTCCGATGTTCTGGTTCCGCAGCATGTTCATATCCCCATAAAGAAACATTACCTGGCAGTTGGATGTGAACATTGTTATTTTACAGGGTACCAAGGGCGTAAAGCCATCTATGAACTGATTCCGGTTACCAATGAAATAGCCGAAAAGATAAAGTACAATAAACTGTCAGTAACTGATCTTCGGTTCCAGTCGCTTAAAGACAGCGCCATTGAACTGGTTGTCAATGGTCAAACCTCGATTTCAGAGATTTTGAGCTATTTGCTGTAGATAACAAGTTAAAAGTTTGTTGTATACGGTAATACTTTTTGAAGGATTGGGATACCTCTTGAATAGAGAAAGAACTCATTTGCTTCATCCTGCAGCTCCTTGCTGTTGTAAAGGTACCTTTGCCACTGACATTGTTGGGCAATGCCATTGTCCATCTCCAGGCCAAAGGGGTAATAGTCCCTTGTATGTAGTGACACTACCATGGCCGAATCGGCTGCAAGCTTACCCGGATGTTTCCAAGGTGGTCTTTCAAATCATACTCATAATCCAAAGTTGTACCTCCGCTATTTACAGAGCGGCCTTCGGGATTCATTACAATCACTTTTCCATTCATTTTAAGAACGCTGCCCTGGTAATAGCTGTTAAAATTGCCAAAACTTTTTTGCAGCTTGTTGCCCGAGGCATCGTAAAGATAGGAAATAATTTAAATGATTATATAGATAAATGTCTGAACACGATTGAAAGATTACATACAGGATGAACAGGATTAAGGCAATGCCTTATTGCGTGAATCTTTTAATCCGGTAATCGTGTTCAGACATTTTTTACAGATGGAGCACCAATTTTGCTAAACGTATTCCCATTTAAAACAAAACCCGGCAAATCTGGCCGGGTTCGTTGTTCATTCTATTTCTTTGTCGGTAATTTTAATGGTGGCATATCCTTTTCCCCTATCAATTTGCCAATTCTTAATAAAATCTCGTATTCTTCAATGGTCGTTGGCTCTACTTTCTTGAAATTCACATAAGCATGACCCGAGAATACAGGAGAACCAGAATAAAGCACTTCTGGGGCATGAGTAATTACGGTTATCTTGGTTTCATTCTCATTAATTGGCTCAAAATGCAACTGAAATTCAGCAAAATATTCCAGAGATTTCCAAAATTTCTTGTAAACCTTTGAATAACTGACCGTTCGATCACCTGATGGAGTTAAATACAAATCAAGCTTGTTTTCCGGTTTTTCAAACACTGTATCACCTAGATATAATAAATAAAGACTAATTTCGTCATTAACGTTCCATTGTCTACTGCCAATTTCCAAAACGCTTCTGCGGTCACTTATATCTTTTGAAAGGCCTTTTGAAAAATCGCCCCGTATGATTTCTTTCAATTGATCATATGAAGTATGAAAAATATAAGATGTAGGGTTTTTCTCATCAAGGCGCTTGACTCTATAGCCAATATTTGAGTAACATAGGAATATTACCAGAATACTAAAAGCAATTATTATTAGAATCAAATACTGTATATTTTTCTTTAACATTTTTTTAATCTAAAAGGTTTTTACTTAGCGAACCCAATATTTATGGAGTTATTTGTCATAATACCATTTTAAGAAGTCATCACTATAATTTTGATCTGAGCTTCTTCCCGGCTTATTGTATCGACCCGTATTCCCATTTGCATTTGGCCTTACAGACTCCCACAACATATCTTCAACGCGTGAATTTAAAGATTTCGATTCTTCTGGTTTTTTGGCAGTAACAGTAACTTCACCAATCAGGTTTGATTTGTCATAAACTTGATCAAAAATCTCATATAGTGTTTTCATTTCTTGAATTGCCAAAATAATATCTGCCCTATTAATCGGATCAAAATAAGCACCTTCCTGTTCTCCCAGCCAATGTGTTGCCCCAAAGTTTTCTTCTTCTTTATAACCTTTCCATACCTGAAAACCATTATGAGTTGGTGATGAATTGTCCATTATTGCATGAAGTGCCATTCCTAATTCTTCAAGGCCTTTACTTCTGCTTTTTGCATTTAAAGCTTTACCAAACTGGTCACTTATAAAATTATTATACAACTTAATGGACTCATTATCATTAAGGCCCTTTTGACCCATGGCATGGCGGAAAGAAAGCTCTGGTGCTTGGTATTTTTGGGCATCAGCCTCTTTACTTGCCCGCATAAGGATTGATAAGTCATTTTTAGTCATTAGATTACCAATATTAGAAAGCATGATGTTGTGAATTGCTTTAGGCCACATACCATTGGGGTCGTAATACTTTATAGGATTGTTAAAAGAATAAGAATAAGGACTATGCCGGAAAAAACTTTCCGACATTATGTCTGGCGCATGCCACCTCCCTATAGCCGGATCATAAAACCTTGCCCCGTAATCATAGAAATCCAGCCCGGCTTCATCCTGCAGCTCCTTGCCGTTGTAAAGGTATTTGGTGGCATCAGCGCTGTTCGAATAGCCGTTTACCATCTCCAGGCCAAAGGGGTAATAGTCCCTGGTCTGTAAAACACTTACCTTACCGTTATCTGCCAAAAAGCTGACGCGGGTGTTGCCCAAATGATCCTTCATGTCATATTCGTAATCCCAGCTGTCTCCGTTTTTTACCGATCTGCCTTCGCCATTCATTACAATCACCTTCCCGCCTGTTAAAAGAACGCTGCCCTGGTAATAGGAATCAAAACTTTGGTTTTGTGCATCGGTGAAGTTTTTCTTCAGCTTGTTGCCAAGGGCATCGTAAAGATAAGAAATTGTTCCTTGTGTATTGGAAATTTCACTGGGAAGATTCAGGTGATTGTAGGTGATAAACGCAGCCTTATGCAAAATAAAGGTGGCATTGCCGTTTGGATCGTATTGGTAATCCTGGGCATACACGTTCTTAAATTGCTTATCGTGATCCACCAGGCTGTTTGCAGCATCACCAATCCGGCTGATCTGGTTGCTGTTATCCCTGTAGGTATAAGTAAGGTCATCAATGGTTCCTCCCTGCGTTCCCAGGGCATCAGTGCTTCCCTTTCTTACCAGGGAAACGATGTTGCCGTTCAGATCATATCCCGGGTCTTCGTCAAAGAAACCTATGCGGTTTCCAATAGGCTGTCCTGAGCCATTTTTTTCCCAATACTGCGCGTAATCCAACCGGTTTAATCCATCATAGGTAAAGTCATACTTCTGTATGTTGGTGGTTGAAACCACTGAGTAATCGGTGTTCAAAAAGGTGTTTTTCCATTCCATCGAGCTAATGTTGCCGTTGGGTTGGTAGTCCATCTGCTGGGCATAAAGCTTTCTGGGTGAGGCATCCAACAGGTAGTTGATGTCCGTTAGCCACCCTTGCACGTTATAGCTGTAATCCACATCCTGGACAAAGCTTTTCCCACCTTGCGAATGTAGCTTCTTTAACATCAGCTGGCCCAGCTCGTTGTAATCCATTTGTGCCAGGATAACCTTTGCATCACTGCCGATCTGCTGCTCGGTCTTTTCCAGCCTTCCGGCATGGTCGTAGGTAAACCACCTGTGCACGGTCTGGCTTACTGGCTGATTATCCTGCCAAGTATATGTTTCCGTTGTTTCAATCAATCGCCCAACAAAATCATAGGTGTTGATCGTGGTCTGATCGATTGGGCCTCCCTGCTGGGTGGTCTGGATCAGACGGTATTTCGAGTCGTAAAAGAAATACGTTTGCCGGTACTACCCGCTTTGATCCAGTATCTTGGTCTTCTGAAAGGTAACCTGTCCCTTTACCGCATCGTTTCTACCTGTTAGGGTACACAATCCCGCATTCGGGTAGCTGTCATACAGAGTCTGGGTCAGTACCTCGCCAAAGTCACAGCCTGAGAACTCGATGGTGTTTTCAAAATTGGCCTTCAGGCTTTCAAAGTCGAATGTCGTGGTGAGCCAACCGGTCTCTACGGGGCGGTTAAACTGCTCATACTTGGTATAAAGCCACTTTCCGGGGTCTTCCGCACGGGTTTTGCCGTCCTGGGTCATTACCAGGCGGTCACGGGTATCGTAGACCATCAAAACAGGATCTGCCCCGGGCAGCTGTTTTTTTACCATGCGCCTGCGCCCGTCGTACTCGTAATAGTAGCATAAACCTTTTATTATTTCATGATCCGGGGTATAACTGCCCGTAGTGTTCATTTTCGCCGAAGCCTCGGGTGAGAGCACATAGCGCAAAAGGTCAAAATCGTCGTACACGTAATAGGTTTTGGCATCCCCGGCCACCTTTAGCAGTACTTTGCCCATCTTGTCCTTGTATTCTTTGACTGTTTTGCCCGAAGGATCAATAGTTTGTGTTAGGTACAGCTTATTGTCTGTATAGGTGCCTTTGTTAACGCAGTTCTCACCCTCCACTGAAAAGTTAATTACCTCGTCCGTGGTATTGGTGCCATAGATATAGGTTGTAACTCCTCCTGCCGGGTCGCTAACCGAGGTTACCCTGTTCAGCGGTGATGGTTCGTAGGCGGTTTGTGTGGCTATGCGCTCTTTGTTCTCATTATCTTTTGTTAATGCAGGCAGCCCGTCCACCTCTGTGCGAGGTGCATTGTTGTAAAAGCCTGTAATAAACGCCGGCTCGTCAGGTACGTATGCTCCCAGGCCATGGTTGGTTGCGGGCAGGTAGGTCTTGTCCTGTCGCCCGAAACTGTCGTAGCCCACGCCCGATACCAAATCGTTAAAGTACCAGCTCTGGTTGACGGCCACGCTTTGGGTAGGACGACCCAGCCCGTCGAAGTACTGCACCACGGCTCCCTGGTCTTCCAGGTACTGGTCATTAAGATCTGCTTCCGATGTGGTTTCCACAACAGGGGAGTAGGTAACCACGTAGTTCTTGTCTGCAGGCAGGGTGATGGATTCCCCTTTTTTCTGCACTTTTTGGGATACAAAATAGGAGTGGGTGGACCCGTCCTGCGGGCTGTCCCATTCGGCCCTTGCCCGGTAGCGCACGGAACGGCCCGGATTGGGATTAATTTTGTCAGCTTGCTCTGTCCTGGCGGGACCCTTGTAATTGTCATACCATGCCCAGTGCCCAATACCGGCAAGCTCTCCGCCCACCACTGTGAGCGATTCGTTACTGTACTCGATGGCTACGGGGGGGGTGGCTATAGAAACGGAGTTGACCGTCATGGTAACGGGGTTGGAAGAGGCCGTGGCAGGCGAGGCGCAAGGGGCGTTGGAGGTCATCAGGCAGGTGATCACGTCCCCGTTGTAGGGGTTATAGGTATAGGTGCTGCCGGTTGCCACGTTCACCCCGTTCTTTTTCCACTGGTAAGAAGGAGAGCTTCCCCCGTTGGTGGGCGATGCCGTGAAGGTGGCAGGGGAGCCGGCACACACGGTGGTGGCAGAGGCCGAGATGCTCACCCCCGGGCTTACCAGCCCGTTGACGGTAATGGTACCCGAGGCCGATGCGGTACCGCATCCACCGGTTAAGGTGACCGAGTAGGAAAATGTTCCCGATACGGTAGGTGTGCCGCTGACAGTGGCAGTGTTCGAGGCCCAGGTGCCCGTCACCCCAGAAGGAAGGCCTGAAAAGGTGGCCCCGCTGGCCCCTGTGGTGGTATAGGTGACAGGGGTAATGGCCGAGTTGATACAACTGGTCTGTACGTTGCTGCCCGCGCCCGAAGTAAGGGTGATGGTATTGTTCGGGGTTGTGGTGGCGGTATGGGTGGCTGTTTTTGTCCCGCTGCAACCGCTCACGGTGGCAGAGGAGGGAATGGTGGCCGTGATCGTTGAGCTTCCGCTCCAACCGGCCACATAGGTGACCGTACCGGTTGAAGGGTTGATGGTGTTGCCCCCTGCCAGGGATGCCGCA
>DATGYU010000358.1:0-9659 GCA_035297625.1 Prolixibacteraceae bacterium | reverse complement strand
TCATTCCTTTTTTGCGGTTGCAAATATAGTACTTTATTTTTCCGTCCGACAACTAAATGACCAAAAAAATATCTTTTTTTTATCCTGTATTTTATACATGCTTTGTAATTCATTTATAATTATATATATTGCGCCAAATCATAATTAAAATGGCTGAGAAATCTAAATTACAACTGGAATATCTGATCAATTGCTCTCCAAAGGTGCTTTATAACAGGTTAAGTACCGCATCGGGGCTTTCCGAATGGTTTGCAGACGATGTTCTTGTTAAAGGAAATTTATTCACCTTCATATGGGAAAATGCAGGTCAGATTGCTGAAAAGAAAAACCAAAAGGAGAATAAGGTGGTCAGGTATGAATGGGTGGAGAATGACGACAAGGAGGAGAATTATTTTGAATTCACCATTACCCAGGACGATCTTACCAATGATGTTTCTTTGATCGTAACCGATTTTGTTGATGAAGATGAAAAACAATCAACAAAAGACCTGTGGGATACTCAAATTACCAAGCTCAAACATCTGCTGGGTTCATAAATTGATGAACGGGACACGAAATTAAATAAATTCAGCAACTACCCTAACATGGATGGAGAAGTGTGATTCTTCTTCGTCAATTGTTCGCTTTTTGTTCAACCATTTAGAACTTAAAGCGAACAAATAAACTTTAAAGACCGCATAATCTGTTTTTCCTGATGAATATCTGGTGATGTATCTCTGTTAGCAGTTTAATAAGGTTACATCAAAGATCAGCCCCTATAATTCACTTACCAATTAATTGTCAGTTTTAGGATATTTATCGATCTAATGCCCGAAAGATTGGCAGAACCAGATGCTGTTCAAATTAGTATGTCAAATTAAAAATGTATAAATTATTTAATTTGACTAGAGGAACGAAGCAAGGAAGTTTAAGCCTGGAAGGTTTTTGTGAAAGAATCTTTGGAGTAACTGAAACAAGGGCGCCCTTATCGGGTTCAGGAGGTATTTTCACTCCATTAATCAAGCGTATACATAAAGAATGTTGGTGAACTGAAGAGTCACCCGAAAAGAGTGAACCGGGAAAGATCGGAAAGACTTTAAAGACCAGTTCCGTCAATGTGGATTTGTAACCAGAGAGCACAACTGCAGGTTAAGAAAAATAACCACAACCAAACGGGTAGTTAGCAGTGATATGGCTTATATGTAACTATTGTACTTGGTTCAAAAACAGTTTGTGGAAGATAACTGGCAATGCCCAATATTTATATGGCGTACCATACAATCACAATTAACTATTATTTTTAATGAAAGATAAACGAGATAAAAATTTTTCTTTTCCAAAACCCTTATCCTACTGGGAGGGCTTTGAAAAAGAAAAATTATGTGATGACACAGTTAATTGAACAGACCCGGTCAGGTGTTTTCTTAACGCTTTTCAAACAATAAAAAGCAATTTATCAACTCCTCACCTGCTTGCTCCATGCCCCATGCCTTCAATCTTTTTAGCTTATCGCTCCATTCTTGACCATTTTAATGACCAGTTCGCCGAACAGGGTGTTGGCCCAGGCAAACCAGCTGCGGGTAAAGTGGGCGGGATCGTCGATATGAAATGACTCGTGCATAAACCCGGTGTCAGCATCGGTAGCTACCAGTGTTTTCAGGCACGCGGTCATTTCCTTGTTGTCGTTGCTGGTCATGGCTCTCATGATGATGCTCATGGGCCAGATCATGTCATAGCCAATGTGAGGACCGCCAATTCCTTCGGCCACTTTTCCCTTGAAGAAATAGGGATTATCGTTGCTCCATACCAGTTTACGGGTATTTTGGTAGATGGGGTCGCTTATCTCCACGCATCCCAGGTAGGGAAGGCCCAGCAGGCTGGGAACGTTGGCATCGTCCATGAACGTGGCATTGCCAAAACCATCGACTTCAAAGGCATAGACCTTTCCATACTTGGGATGGTTGACAATTCCGTACTGCTGGATGGCCGATTCCACTTCTTTGGCCATGGCAGTGCACTGGCCGGCAAAAGCGGTATCTTTTGTCACTTTGGTGCTTATTTCTGCCATTTGGCGAAGGGTAGCGACGGCAAACAGGTTGGAAGGGATCAGAAAGCCAAAGGTGGTGGCATCGTCCGAAGGACGGAACGTAGAGTTGATCAGTCCAACAGGTTTGAGAGGCTGCCCATAGCCATCATTTGACACAGTATCCAACTGGCGGTCGGTCTTGCGTTGGAACTTGTAAGGTCCATGACCTTCTTTGCGCTGCTGCTCTACAAAAGTCTGGTGGATACGTTTGGCCGCCTTTTGCCAGTCGGCATCAAATACAGTGGCATCGCCTGTAGTTTTCCAGTAATGGTAAGCCAGCCGCACGGGGTAGCAGAGGGAATCGATTTCCCATTTGCGTTCGTGAAGCTCGGGTTTCATATCGGTGATGTCGCTTTGCCATTCTGAGCCGGTAGGGCCTTCATTAAAAGAGTTGGCATAAGGATCGATCAGGATGCATTTGACCTGACGGTTAATTACCCCGGCCAGTAATGCTTTCAGCTCTTTATCCTCGTTGGCCAGTGGCAAGTAGGGCCATACCTGGGCAGAGGAGTCGCGCAGCCACATGGCATCGATATCACCGGTAATGACAAAAGTGTCTGGCTTTCCATTTACCATCTTATACCTTACCGTTGTGTCCAGGGTATTAGGATAACAGTTCTCAAACATCCAGGCCAGCTTTGGATCTTTTAGTTTGGCCTTGGTCTGCTGGATGGTTTTCTCTACTGCCTTGGAGGTGAAATTACGTTTGTCGGGTGCAGGACGTTTGCTGACATAGGATACATCCTTTAAGGATGAGGCCAGCAAGGGAGCGTTGCCTGCAAGGGCAAAAGCGGCTACTGTTAAGCTGCTGTTGCGAATAAAGTTTCTGCGTGTTGTCATATAGGAAAAGTTTCAAGTTCCAAATTTAAAGTTTCAAGTCAAGCTTTGTGTCCTTGGCGTAACCTATTTGTGATCTTTGTGTTTAAATTTTTTTTACCACAAAGTTCACAAAGAGGTTACACAAAGACCACAAAGCAAAAACTGTAAATTGTATATTGTCTAATTGTAAATTTACTTCAATACTTTTATAAAGAATCCACCAACCACTGATCTTGCCTGGAAGCCTACCTGGGTGGCGTCGGTTGTCTCGTACCAGTCGCATAAGGGGACGCGGCTGGGAGTGTTGGTGACAAAGTCGTGCAAAGGAGCGATGAACTTGTCAAATGTTTCCTGGTCCTTTGCAAGGGTAGCCGTCCAGACAATCCAGTCGGCCTTGGTGTAAGTGCGACGGTTATCCAGCGGAAGTCCATACTGGTTTTGTTTGGTCAGATACCATGCGATTTCTGTCTGAGCCACTTCCTCCGGGAAGATATTCAGACCCAGGATCTTGTCCCATACCAGGTTGTATTTCTGGCTCCATGAACCTGCCTGGTCAAAAGTGAGGCGGTAATGATCCTGGTCTTTGGCCATGCTCACCCATTTGGCAGCCATCTCTTTGGCCTGGGAGGTATATTTTTCAGCAATATCAGATTTACCCAGCATGGCGGCCAGTTTTCCATAAGAGGCGATTCCCATGATGGCTTTAATTGAAAGGTTGGTATTATGGGCAAAGTGACCGGCAAAGTCATCGGTGCACAACTGGTTCTCGGGATCGAGGCCATTCTCAAGCAGGTAATTGGCCCAAACAGTGAGCGTCTCCCAGTGTTTGGCAGCATAGTCGGCATTACCCTCCATTTGGGCAATAGCGGCTGTTAAAACGACCATATTGCCGCATTCTTCCACAGGCATGTCACCCCCGTAGGTTTGACCATTGGCCAGTGGGTAGGTACCCACATCATGGGCAGCAAAAGGTTTGTTCCATTTACCACTTTCCGAGAAATAGAAGATCGGGTTGAGCATCCCTTTGAGCAGTTCAGGGTTGTATTTCAGGAAAAGAGGAGCCGAAGGATACGTAACGTCCACGGTTCCGATAGAGCCGTTGCTAAAATTTTCCTTGGAGAGGAAAAGGATGTTACCCAAGCTGTCTTTTGTCAGCTTGTGAGCCGCTATCGACTGGCGGAAAGCCAAAACGCAAAGGTCGGCATACTTTTTACCACCTGCCTTCAGGGTTTCATCCCACAGCTGGTTGTCGAAAGTGGCGCAGCGCTGCATCACCTCGTCGTGTTGGGCAGTAGCCGACTGAAGGGCATCGTTCATGGTAAGGATGCCGTTGTTGGTCCACCATGCCTTCAGGTTTTTGCCAAAATACTGAATGGATTCCAGGTCTTCATAGCCAATCATCACATAGCCATTGGCAGGATCGGCAGAGATGCTTCCCAGGTTTTCAACACAAGTCATGGCAGGCATGGCCTGGGTCATCCTGGTAGTAATTTCCGTTTCGGTGGAAGCAGTCGACCCGGTAGTGGCAAAATTTTCCTTGGAGGTGAAATAATTACCCATGGCAACCGAGCTGTAGTCGCTTTTGGGGGCGGCCAGGTAGAGGTAACCCCAGTCGATGCGCACATTGTCACCTTTCTTTTGCAGGATGGGCTGTTCAGTGGTTCCGGCTTTGACAAAACTGACACCATCGGCATTTCCCATGGTAACCTTCACTTCCTGGCTCAGCTCATTGACTGCCCATTCAGGAGTAGTCTCGAAATAGAGTTGCACCTCATGTTTTTGGCCATCGGTAGCTTTTACCTCATAGTTGATGTAATTCACCGGACGGGAAAGCAGATCAAGATCGTTGGGAAGCAGTGGAGAGACAAACTGTAGCTTCAGGTCAACAGGTCCGCAGGTGAAATTGTAATTCGTTTGAGTAGCCGAAAGGCTGACACTGTTCTGAGTGGCGGTTTGTGCAAACAACTCCTTCTGATCACTGTCGGTATAAATACCAAAGTCGACATAGGCCAGTCCGCCACGATCAAGGCAATGGGCGGCAAGGATGTTTTTACCGTCTGCTTTGAGCAATGCCGGATCCAGTTTCAGCAGCACGTTGCTTTTGGCAGTGTTACCCGTACGGACGATTTCCTGGCCGTTGAGATACAGCTCAAAGTCGTCGTCATGGGAATAAATCAGGTAGATATTGGAGGCTGGAGAAACAGCGGGGAGAGTGAATTCACGGCGAACCCATATCTCCTTGGTATTCCAGCGGGTGCCGATGGACTGCATGCCTTCGGTGCCAAAGGCTGCTTTGCCTGATTGCCATTTGCTGTCGTTAAAGCCGGGTTTCTCCCATCCCGAGGCAGGGGCTGCTGTTAGGAACCTGGCATCCCAGGCTTGTTCATTGGCCATGGGAAGCAGCGTTTTCATGGGGATATCTTCCTTGCCCATAAAACGGTAAACCTGGCCATCCACCCTAAGGGCGCCAATCAGTGAATGGGTCTTGCCTGTCCAGTGACGAACAGGACTGTCGAACAGTTTGTCGCTTTCAGACCAGGCGCTGGTATAGGGGTCAATGGTCACCAGCGGATAGGCCGGGGCACGCAGTTCAGTGACAGAGGATTGAATGGTTTGTTTTGCCACCCGGTTACAGGACAAAAGAGCAGTGGCCGCCACCAAAAGGGCAAAGAGATGGTTGAATGTTGATTTTCGCATAGGTTATTTTTATATCGTTTATAAATTTAGTTAAAGATTTGATAGAAACGCGGATCTAACGGATAAAGGCGGATTTTTATTAATTGATAATCGTTTGATCTACATTATATTCTTTCACTTAATAATTGAAAGAATATAATAGCTTCTTTGTGACTTGATTTTAGAAAAATCTTCGTGTTCTTTGTGTAATTTACTTGGCGATCTTTGTGGTAAAAAATTATTAACCACAGAGATCACAGAGTAAATTACACAGAGTTTCACAGAGAAAAGAAAAAATATCTTTTACATTCTTTTTACTTCGAGTTCAAAAACATATTAATCAATCCTTTTTTTCTTTTTTAATCAGCTTTTATCCGCATGATCCCTGCCCGCCTAACAAGGGCTCTTGAATGGCAGGCGGGCGCTAAATCCGCGTTCCTATTATTTCGTTGTTATCACCAGCTCTTTTCCTTTGAGCAAATCATTATGAGGGATGAACCAGCCATCCACCTTTTTATTGTCATAGGTAATATTGGTGATTTTCTTTCCTTTGTTCTTTTTGATGATGGTAAAGGTCTTGTCTCCAAGGTCGAATTGCACCTTATCGAACAGGGGAACCGAAATGATGTACTGAGGGTCGGCAGGGGAGAAGGTGTACAAACCGATGGAAGTGAGCACATACCAGGCCGAGTTTTCACCTGCATCATCCATACCTGCATAGGCCAGATGATCTTTGCCCATGTCATAAAAATGATTCATGATACTGTCGAGCATCACCTGCGACTTTTCCTGTTTGTCGACAAAATAGTACAACCACGGGAAGCTGTGATCGGGCTGGTTGCCATGACAATACTGGCCGATAAATCCTGAGATGTTATAGGCTTCCTGTCCTTTGTAGGGGATGGAAAACAGATCGTCCAGCTTATTCTCAAAGTCCTTTGGGCTTTTGTAAAGGCCAATCAACCCTTTTACATCATGAGGGGCAAAAAAGGAAGACTGCCAGGCATTGGCCTCACGGTACATGTACTCGTAAAATATCACTTCCGGGTCAAAATTCTTAATCCAGTCACCGTTGGCTAACCTACCACGCATAAGACCTGTTGAGGGATCGAACATGTTTTTATAGTTGCCGGTGCGTTTCATCAGCATGTTGTAATTGGGGGTATCACCCAATTCTTTGGCCAGAAGGGCAACAGCATAATCATCGTAGGCATATTCCAGGGTTTTGGTAACCCCGGCAGCTGCCACTGTTTCCAGTTCAGGATGGGCAAGATCGGGTTCGGAGATGTATCCTTTTTCAATGTATTCCATCACCCGTGGCCTGCTTCTGTTTTCCTTGGTAGCATTATTCAATAGAAGCTGATAAGCTTTTTTCACGTCAAAGCCTTTGATTCCCCTTAGGTAGGTTCCGGCAATAAAGGGTGCGGCATGGTCGCCATGGAAAAAGGTAGGCATAAAGCCTGTGGATTCACCCTTGTTGATCAGCGATTTGATCACATCTTCCGTTACTTTTGGAGATAACATTCCCATAAGGACCAGCTTGTTGCGGTAATCATCCCAAAGGGATGGTTCAGTATAATAGTTAAAGCCTTTATTGACTACTTTACCTGAAATATCGGTAAAGTCGCCATTGACATCACTGCGCAGGGCAGGCCATAAAAAAGAGCGGTAAAGGGTGGAATAGAAAAGGCCCTTTTGTCTTTCGGTGCCACCGGTCACTTTGATTTTCGACAATAGGGTTTGCCAGGTATCATCGGCCTCTTTTTTGACCTGTTCAAAGCTTTTACCAAGCATTTCCTGTTCCAGGTTTTTCCTGGCATTGTCGATGCTTACAAAGGAAAAGCCTATCTTAATTTCCAACGGCTTGGGTGAATCGGCAAAGTTGACCACCGAAAGCTCTTTCTTGTCCTTTTTCAGGGTCTGGATCTCTTTGATGGAATGGTTGGCAACGGCATAAAAGTACATCGTCTCACCCGTTTGCTGAAAGCCCTTAAAGACATTGTTTCCTTCCTGGTGAATTTCCCAGCTATGGACTTTTTCATTGGAAAGGGCAAGATCGGCAATCAGCTTTTTATTTGTTGGGCTCTTGAAAGTATACTTATGAAAGGCACACCTTAATGTTGAAGTTAACTCGGCATTGACGGCATAGCGTTCCAGATACACCTGGTAATAACCGGGATGGGCCGATTCATTTTTATGGCTATAGGGCGACTTATAGTCATCCGGGGTGAAGTTGCCCGTAGCTGGCAAAAGGGGGATATGGCATAAGTTCCAGTGGCCTTTGCTGGTATGGGTAAAAGCATAAATCACCGTATCTTCATACTGGTAGCCCGAGCCGCTGTGAAACTGGGTAACCGGGCTTAATTGAACCATGGCATTGGGAAGCGATGATCCGGGGAACACCTCTGCACCCCAGGTGCGGTGGGTAGGCTTATAGCCGATATCGATACTGTCCCACAGGGTGGCAGTGCCCAGTAAAGGATTTACGTAATGAGTCAGCTGCTTTTGGGCATTCCCCGAAAAGAAGACAGCTAAAAGTACAGCGAGGAGAAGAATCTTGGTTTTCATGTTGGTTGGTTTTATGATAACAGGAACATTTCCTTATTTTATATTTTTAATAAGGAATATCGAATAAGAAATAAGGAATGTAAAAGGACCGATTCGAAAAGGGTAACTTCCTTATTCCTTGTTTCTTGTTTCTTATTTTTTATTTCATCTTTTTACACCCAAATAAGTTTTACAGGCCTTCCTTTTTCAGCAGTGCGGCCGCTTCAATAAGCGTGGCTCCGCTGGTTTGGGTGGTCAGTTCGGTGGTACTTCCCGGCTTTGTTTTCCAATAGTTACTGAATAATACTTCCTGTTTATTGGTTCCGCTTCTCCACAGGGTCTCGGCATTGAGTTTAAAAAATGCAACATACCTTCTTTTAGTGCCGGCATCCAGATCCGGCAGAAGGATCAGTTGGGTAAAATAACGGATGAACACCCCTTTAAACAGGCCTCCGTCGCCATCGCCTTCACTTTTCAGCAGGCGGTCGTTGCTGTTCACAAGGTTATTCAAGGTGTAATCGGCTGCTTTGATAGCATCGTTCAGATAACCTTTTTCTCCGGTAATCTTATAAAGTTCCAGGGCTGAACCCAGGAAAGTTCCTTCATTATAGGTAAAGATCCAGGAGGTCTGGGTAACACCTGTGCGACTGTCAATGTTATCGTAAACGGCTCCATTGGCAGGGTTGAAAAGCGTTTCTTTTTCCCATCCATAGATTTTCAATGCCCATTCCTTATCTTTCGCATCTCCAAATTGCTGAAACATGCGGGCAGCCAAGATACATGCCGGGCCATTTGAACAGGCATTCTTGCTGTAAGGCTGGTCTTTCTTCCAGGAAATACCACCTCCGGCATTGCTGTTCCAGCCGGTTTGGATATCGGACCACACTTCCTTTGAAGCGGTTTTGAATCTTTCATCCCCGGTAGCCTGGAAGGCACGAAGCATGGCAAGGGCATTCCATTCCATGTCATCGTAATACTCGTTTAAGAAAGTATTGTAGTTTTTGCTTTTGACACCTTCATACCATTTATCGATCACCGATCTGTAAAGCGGATCATTGGTGCGGATGTAAGCATCTGTTATCACATCCAGAGCATGGGCCTGGGGCCAGTAATTGAAGTTTTTCTGCCCACTGTTGTTAAAGTTGAAATAACTCTCGGTACTGTTCCAGTAGGACATGACAAAGGCCGAACTGCTGCTGTCGGCGGCTGCATTCCAGTTGATGGTATATTCCTGGTCAGGAGCAACTACAGGATCTTTCTCTTTACTGCAGGCCTGTGATAAGACAAGAATCAACAAAAGGAAATAATAACATTTATTCATAACCTGAATTGTAAAACATGATGGATAAAAAAAAGGCAGGCAAGGATGCCTGCCTTTTTAAAATAAACAACTTAATTATTGATTTCCAACTTTCTTTACTACGTGAGTGTAAGGATTTTCTGCCTGTAACAAAACAGAGAAATCAACCAAAGCCATGTCCATCTCGCCTGCAAATTTAAATTTACCATCCCATTGACTGTTGTTAACAGGGTAGAGGTAATAATAAGAAGC
>DATGYU010000357.1:0-3748 GCA_035297625.1 Prolixibacteraceae bacterium | reverse complement strand
TGCGAAAGCCCTGTGCTGGCAGCTTTTGCCGGGTTAAACAACAGCACTCCCCCCAGGCCTGAGCCATAAAAGCCTGAGGCAGGGCCTTTAATAATTTCGATATCCGATACCTGTTCCAGATCAAGATCTTCAAGGGTAGTTTCGCCCACTCCATTGGTTAGTGGAATATCGCCATAATAAGCCCTAATCTTATTGCTCCCATAAGCTGACCGGGTACCGATGCCCCGAATGGTAAGGCGGTTGGTGTTCATGGTACCGCTTTGCATCCATACCCCGGGAGTCTTGTTGACTGACGGGGCCAGGGTAAACGAGGGTTCCCTGACAATCTGCCGGTTGGTGATGATGGCTATCGCACCGGGGGTGTCCATCTGTCGCTTGTCGGAGTTAAAGGCCTTTACCACAATTTCCTGAATATTGATATTTTGCGGTATAAGGGCAATCGTAATTGCTTTGGAAGAATCGTTCCCAATGGGTATAGTAAGTGGCAGGTAACCTTCCGCAATAAAAGTCAAGGTATTTTGCGGAGAGAAAGTGGATGGCAGATCAATGTCAAAGCTTCCGTTGTCAAATGAATATTGATCAGTTTGAACGATCAGTTTGAACGATGAAACGGGCAGGTCAGTCTCTGCATCCAGCACTCTTCCTTTAAGGTGGGTCTGCGAGAATGTTGAAACCGATACCAGAATACCTGCTACAAGTAATAATAATCTTTGGAAATTTTGTCCGACAGATAAATCCATGGCAAGAGCTCAGTCTTTGATTTTTTTAGGCTTGCATACCTTATCTTCTTTTTTGGCGGTCCTTTCGCAACGCTTACAAATATATTTAGGGTTTTCTTTTGGTTCGTAATCCTTATCTTTACACTGTGTCTTGCTCATTGCCTACTTATTTTCTTGTTCAATGTGCTGAAGAACAACTGTAACAGGGTATTTGTTTGTTAAATACTGTGCTAATTTCTCTGCTGCGTAAACCGAACGGTGTTGCCCGCCCGTACATCCAAAGCTGACGCTAAGGCTGGTAAAGCCTCTTTCCATGTATACTTCCACCGATTGGGATACTAAACTGATGACAGGATTCATGAATTCGGACATTGCCGACTTTTCTTCCAGAAATTGTATCACGTCCTTATCCTTACCCGTAGATTGCTTGTATTCGGCATACCGCCCTGGATTATGCACCGCCCTGCAGTCAAATACAAAGCCGCCTCCATTGCCTGAAGTATCCACCGGGATACCCTTTTTGTAGGAGAAGCTTTTAATGGTTACCGTAAGTCTGCTCTTCTTGCTTTCACCCAGTGATTTCAGGTATTCTGATTGGCTTACCTCTCGCAATACTTTCATCAGTTCCGGCAGTTTTACTTCTATGGTGCTCTTTTTAAGCAGTATTTGCAAGTTTTTTAAGGCAAAAGGGATACTTTTCAGGAAATGTTTTTTCTTCTCAAAGAAGCCTCTGAACCCATAGGCGCCCATGGCCTGCATGATTCTTATCAAAACATATCCGTCAAATAAAGAGATGAACTTTTCCCTGTCAACGGTTTTGTATTTAGCTAACTCCTGAAGGTAAAATTCCAGCAATTCTGCTCTTTCCTCTTCAGGAATATTGGCTTTGGCATCATACAACAGTGATGCCAGGTCATATTGTAATGCCCCTTTTCGTCCTCCCTGGTAATCGATGAAATATACTTTTCCATCTTTCAGCATGATGTTCCTCGACTGGAAATCGCGGTAAAGGAAGTAGTTATTGTCGGCAGCCAATAGGTAATCACTAAACAGCATAAAATCATCCTCCAGCGCCTGTTCGTCAAAGGGTATCTTTGCCAGCTTCAGGAAATAATACTTGAAATAATTCAAATCCCACATCATCGACTGCTTATCAAATGCATCCCTTGGATAACAAACACTGTAATCGATATCTTTTCCTGCCAGCAGCTGAATGCGGGGCAGCTCCCGAAGTACTTTCTTATATTCGTTTATGATCTTATCAGAGAAGCTTTCCTGCTCACTAACTGTGGTCAGGTAATCAAACAAAGTAATGTTGCCCAGGTCTTCCTGCAGGTAACATTGCTGATTGTCGCTAATCGCATAGATTTGTGGAACAGGAATGTCCTTGTGGATAAAATGCCTTGTGAATTCAAAGAAGGCATTGTTTTCCTTGATATCCTGGTTATAAGCTCCTATGACCTGATGTCCGGTACTTTTCATACGGGCATATTCACGATAAGAACCTGAGGCTGGTAATAACTCAAATGAAGTAACTTCTTCGTTAAACTGTGCTTTGAACAGACTAATGAGCTGCTCTTTAATATTTAATTCCAATAGAAGTGAATTTTATGATGTTGATGATATTAATTAAAGTTTCTGGCTGCTGGCTGTTGGCCAATAGCTTCAGTTTTCTTGTTAGTTGCCAATCGACAAAAGCGTTATTGATGAAAGCCCTGCTTACTTGTTATTTGCTTGTTTTATTCATTAACTCCCTCATCTTTATAAGCTGTTCTTTGGGATATTGTTCATTGGGCCGCAAACTTATGGCTTTGTTATAATTAAAGCGGGCGGTACTGTAATTCTTTGCCTGCATGGCCTGATCGGCCAGTTCAATCAGCTTACTGTACTCGGCATCCTTTTGGCTCTGTTTACCCTCTTCCTGCATTTTTTGAATATCATTTAGCTTGATCTTTGGATATTCTTCATTTTGCTTCATGGCAATGGCTTTGTTGTAGTAATAGCGGGCTATCGAGACATCCTTTACCACCAATGCTTCATCCGCCTTGGCCAGATAACCATTATATTCCTGCTCTTCCTTGTCGGAGAGCAATGAGTTGGTTAGCACCAGTATTTCGTGGATCCTGTCTTTGGGGTATTTTTCCCATGATTTAATCTCCATCGCTTTGTAATAGTGGAATTTGGCCACTGAATAATTCTTCTTATCGAAAGCCTCGTCAGCCTTTTTAATGATGTTGTCATACCCCGTGCGATCGATAGCCGACAGTTGAGAATCTACCAGCTTACGAATCAGTTCCACCTGGTTAACCGGATACTCTTCTCCGGGTTTCAGATCAATGGCCTTATAGTAAAAGAAACGGGCTACATTATAATCTTTAATCCCAAAAGCAGTGTCGGCCTTCTTGATGGCCTCATCATAATTGGTGATTGTTCTAAAAGATACTCCGCCTGCTTCCGTATTTTGCAATGCGGGAGCTGGTTTATCTGAAACAGCTATAACAGGCTCAGGTTTTGCCTCTGCCTCTTTTTCATTGACCTGCTTTTCTTTGGCCAGGCGGTCGGCTTCAGCCTGTGCAGCCAACTTAGCATCATTTTCCTGTTGGGCAATCAGTTCTGCAATTTTGCTGATCTGGTCTTTTGGGTATTTCTCAGTAGGGAATACTGCAAGGGCGTCGGTATAAAAGATGCGTGCCTGTGGATATTGCTTTTCATTGAAGGTCTTATCGCCCTGTGCAATGGCTTTATCATACTGATCCTTGTTTGCTTTTTCCTTTGCCAGGCGGTCGGCTTCAGCCTGGGCAGCCAGTTTGGCATCGTTTTCCTGTTTGGCGATCAGTTCTGCTATTTTGCTGATCTGGTCTTTTGGATATTTCTCTGCAGGGAATACTGCAAGGGCGTCAGTATAAGAGGTGCGTGCCTGTGGATATTGCTTTTCATTGAAGGCCTTATCGCCCTGTGCAATGGCTTTATCATACTGATCCTTGTTTGCTTTTTCCTTTGCCAGGCGGTCGGCTTCAGCCTGGGCAGCC
>DATGYU010000356.1:0-6249 GCA_035297625.1 Prolixibacteraceae bacterium | reverse complement strand
GGGTGACTTATTTTGCGTCGCAGGTTTAAGGCCTATACAAAGATTAAATACCCTTTATGCCCGGTTTTGGGCACAGGCTCCAATAGAAATTAAGGTAAGACCTATTATCAATGGCTTGAGTGTACCCGAAACATGGTTGTTTTTGTTTAACTTTTAAAAAACAAGGCTATGGACTTTACCAATTTTATCGGCATTGACATCTCAAAGACAACCTTTGATTTTGCCCTGATAAGGCTGGATGACCAGTTAAATCCTGTTTCAGGCCAAACATCCAATAACCCCTCAGGGATAGTACAGCTACAGGAGTTTATAAAGCGCCAGGGTCTGGACATGGACAAGACCCTGTTTTGCATGGAGCACACGGGCGTTTACTGCCGTTTGCTTTCAGGCTACCTGACCGAGAACCATTACCACGTGTGGCTGGAAATGCCTGTTCAGATCATTCGCTCCCTGGGTTTACAAAGAGGCAAGAATGACCGCATCGATGCAGTGCGTATTGCCCGCTATGCCTTAATGAAAAAGGACCGTGCCGTGCTCTGGCAGCCTCCCAAAGAGGTGCTCATCCAGATCAACGATCTGCTCACCCTTCGCGAACGGCTTGTTGGATCACGCAAATCCCTCAAACAGCCAATCAAGGAACTGCGTGATGCAGGCTTCCATGACTCGGCAAAGCTGATCGAAAGCAGGTGCTCTTCTTCGCTCAGGGCCCTTGAAAAAGAGATTGCACAGGTGGAAAAGGACCTGGACAACCTTATCAACAAGGATTCCAACCTCAAACGGCTGTACAAGTTGGCAATAAGTGTTTCAGGCATAGGAAAAATAACAGCCCTTACCCTTTTGTACTTTACCAACGGCTTTACCATGTATACCAAGGCCAACCAGCTCTCGTGCTATTGCGGAGTGGCTCCCTTTGAATACTCCTCGGGGACAAGCGTCAGGGGAAGAACCCGGGTAAGCCATTTTGCCAACAAGAGACTCAAAAAGCTGCTGCACCTGGTGGCCATGACTGCTATTGGATGTGATAAGCAGCTCTCGCAGTATTACCACCGAAAGGTGGAACAGGGCAAAAATAAAATGCTGGTCATCAATGCAATCCGAAATAAAGTGTTACACAGGCTTTGTGCCGTAATCAACAGGGGAACCCCATATCAAACAGATTATCAAACAGCATAAAAATATATCAAAGAACATTTGTAAAAACCATAGAAATCTTTGTGTAATTTCATGGTGTTCTTTGTGTTTAAATATTTTTTTACCACAAAGTGCACTGAGAAAATGCACAAAGATCTCAAAGTATAATCATCCAAAATTGAGACTATTGATTAAGTATAGAATCAGTAAATGAAGTGTTGAACTGTCAGCAAAAATTAAAGGATATGAAAAATGAAGGTTTTTTTTTACATTCTTGAATTCTTTAAATACTAATTATCCCCATTAATAGTTTTAAAGATAAATGGTACAATTTATGTCATAACTTCAGTTTTGATTGTTAAATTTGATCATTAATTGATTTTTCACACTATCGGAATATCGCATGAAATCTAAACGGCTTAAAATTATCCTGCTGTGGTTGGCCTTGTTGCCAACCCTGCTGCACGCACAGCAAACCGTGTATTTTCAGTCTGTCAATTCAGAAATGCAGAAGGCCAAAGAGCTGTATGGGGCCCATAATTATGTGTCGGCCATTGACCGCTTTGATAAGATTGCCGCCCAGGCAGACGAGAATTCAGAAATCAGGGCTGAGGCCATGTACTACAAGGCCATGTGCGGGTTGAAACTCGACAACGGGAACGCGGAGGCGCAGGTCAATGAGTTCATGAATGAGTTTCCCGAAAGTTCATTCAGAAACAGGGCATTGTTTGATCTGGCAGCATATCAGTTTGACCGCAAGAAATATTCGCAGGTGATAAAATCCCTGGAAGGATTTGACCGTGGCAAGCTTTCAGGTGATGACCTGGCTCATTTTCATTACCTCCGGGGCTATTCCTATTTCGAGATGGAAAAGATGGACCAGGCAGAATCGGATTTCAATGTGATCAGGGGAGGCAATTCCCTGTATGCAGCACCGGCATCGTATTATTATGGACATATCCATTACCTGAAAGGAGATTATGAAACGGCCCTTCAGGAATTCATGAAGCTGAAGGCCAATCCTGTGTTTGAAAAGGTGATCCCGTTTTACATCAGCCAGATTTATTACAAGCAGGGCAAATACCAGGAAGTGGTGAATTATACCGCCCCTTTGATCAACAAGGTTACAGCTGACCAGCAGCCCGAGCTGTCGCGCATACTGGGTGACTCTTATTTTCACCTGCAGAAGTTCAAGGAAGCCATCCAGTTTTTGGAATTCTACCTGTCGGATAAAAATAACCGTGGCCGTGAGGAAAACTATATGCTAGGTTACTGCTATTACCTGAACAATGAACCGGAAAAGGCCATCAAGCCACTGGAAATTGCTTCCAGGGGAAAAGATGAAATTGCCCAGAACGCGTATTATCACCTGGCCGACTGTTACGTGGCCACCAATGATAAAAACAAGGCCCGCCAGGCTTTTGAGGCAGCCTCAGAGTTTGATTTTGATCCAAAAATCAAGGAGGACGCGCTGTTTAATTATGCCAAGATCACTTATGAGCTATCCTATTCTCCTTTTAATGAAACCATCAAGGCTTTCGATAAATACATCTCCCTTTACCCGGATGCCGAACGAAATGATGTGGCCTACGATTACCTGGTGAAAGTTTACATGAGCACCAATAATTTCAAGGATGCCATGGCTTCGATCGAAAATATCAAGGTGAAAAATGCCAGTGTAAAAAGAGCTTACCAGCGCGTGGCCTATTACAGGGCTTTGGAATGTTTCAACAACCTGGATTACCGGGGAGCCATTGAAAACTTTGACAAGTCATTGGATGCCGGTGACTTTGACAGGAATTACCGTCCTTTGTCGCTTTACTGGAAAGCGGAAGCTTTTTACCGTTTGGGTGATTACAACAAAGCCATTGCCGGATACAATGCATTTATGAAGACCCCGGGAGCCAATTCCCTGGCCGAATACCGGCTGGCCCATTACAACCTAGCCTATGCCTATTTCCAGATGAAAGATTATGCCAATGCCACTGATTTTTTCAGAAAGTACCTGAGCCTGGATGGGGATTCCAGGAATGAAAAAGTGGCCGATGCTTATAACCGGTTAGGCGACTGTAATTTCGTGAGCAGGGAGTATGCCTCGGCCATTGGTAATTATGACAAGTCGGCCCGAATGAATGTATATGATGCCGATTATGCCCTATTCCAGAAAGCATTTTGCCAGGGCCTGCAGCGCGATTACCAGTCAAAGATCAATACCCTTCAGGCGTTGATTCAAAACTATCCCAAGTCCTCCTACCAGGATGATGCCCTTTATGAACTGGGCCGTTCATCCGAGCGTACCAATCAGCCCCAGGTGGCCATCAAATACTACAAAGACCTGATCAGCAAATATCCTCAGAGCAACCTGTTGAATAAAACACTGGTTCAGCTTGGATTAGATCATTACAATATCAATGATTTCCAGTCATCGGTTAACTACTACAAGCAGGTCATCGACCGCTCACCCAACAGCCCTGAGACCCAGGCTGCCCTGATAGGATTAAAAAATGCCTACCTGGAACTCAACGATGTAGATGCTTATTTTGCCTATACCAATAAGCTGGGCTCCAAGGTGCAGGTTTCCGTAAGTGAACAGGATTCGCTGACTTACCGCGCTGCCGAAAAGATGTACATGGCCCAGGACCCGAAAGCCGGGGCACAGCTGGAACGCTATCTTAGCCAGTTCCCCAACGGAAGTTTTGCCTTGAATTCACATTTCTACCTGGCCGAGTTTTTATACAACAACAAGCAGGCCGACAAGGCATTGCCCCATTATGAATATGTGATCGCGCAGCCCGATAATTTCTTTACCGAGTTGGCCTTGTCAAAGGCGGGTGGGCTGTATTACAATGCCAAAAACTACCAAAAGGCGCTTGCCTCTTTTGAAAGGGCAGCTGCTTTGGCAGGATCGGGAACCAATTCATTAAATGCGCTTACCGGCATTATGCGCAGCCAGTACCAACTGGAAAATTATCCTGCTGTGATTGATGCGGCCAATAAAGTGCTGGCCTCGGATAAGGTGTCCGATATTTTGAAACGGGAGACCAATTACCTGTTGGCCACTTCTTATTATAAAACCGGCAGTAAAGACAAGGCCTTTCCCATCCTGACCAAACTGGCCGTGGAAACCAATTCTGCCGAAGGGGCGGAGAGTAAGTTTCTGGTAGCTGACATCTTGTTTGAAAGAGACCGGCTCAAGGAGGCGGAAGCCGAGATCATGGACTTTATCGATAAGAATTCGCCTCATCAGTTCTGGCTGGCCAAAAGCTTTTTGTTGCTTTCGGATATCTATATGAAAAAAGGAGATGAGTTTCAGGCCAAGCATACCCTGACAAGTATCATCGAGAATTACCCCGAGCAAAATGACGGCATCATGGCAACGACCAAACAAAAGCTGCAGCAGATAGAGGCCAATGAGGCCTTGCAGACCAAAAACCAGAGCAAGCCGCTGGAAATTAATATAAAAGGCAACAAATAAAGCGAATATCATCAAAATAAAAACCCATCCTCTCATGAAGATCAGCAATACAATTAAGACCGCCTTATTGATGACATCCGTCGTGTTGGTGACATTAAACGCATCAGGACAAAAAGACACGGTACGTCTGAGGCAGGAAGTAGAGGTATCGAAAAATTACCAGCCAACGGTTTCTGAAGCTGAAAAGATCAATGATATTCCCAAGATCAAGACCGAGCAGACTGAGCCGCCCACGTTTGATTATTCGATATTCAGCAAGCCGGTTTATTCCAACTTTGATTTGACACCGGTAGCGGCAGCAAAGATGGTAGGAGAGTCAAAACCTGAAATGGAAAACGGGCTGTTGAAACTAGGCATTGGAAATTATTACACCCCTTACGGCGAACTGTTCTACAATGTGCAGCCAGAAAAGAACTCCAACTTTGGCATGCATTTTAAACATTTGTCCTCATGGGGAAAAATCAAACTGCTCAATGATGATAAGGTAAAAGCGCCACGTTCAGAAAATGTGGCCGAGCTGTTTGGCCAGAAGTTCTTCAGAAGATCTACCCTGACCGGCAGGGTGTCGTATGACCGCAATGCTTTTAATTATTACGGTTATCCGGGCGATCAGCTAAGTGATGAGCAAAAGCAATTGATGATTCCTTATTTTGGCGATAAACAGCATTTTTCGCAGGGTACGTTCGATGTGAATCTGAAAAGCGGGAAGGCTTTTGCTGACAATATCAATTATGATCTGGGGTTTAACTATCATTATTTTGTAACAAAGACTGCACAGAAAGAGCATCAAACGGTCTTTTCTGCTGATCTGAACAAGAAATTCAACAGCACTATCGGGTTGCTGAATACTTCACTTACTTATTACAGGGCCGAGGGCATTAAAAACCGTATCAGCAACTTAGGGCAAAAACAGCAGGTGCTTTTAAGAATTGACCCCTCGGTGATGTGGAAAACAGAAAATGCAAAGCTTCAGCTAGGGGTCAATACGGCCCTGCTTTTTGATGATGATACCAACGGCTCGGGAACGCTGTTCCCAAAAGTCAATGCGGAATGGTCGCCTGTGAAACAGGTGCTTACCCTGTTTGCCGGTGCGGACGGTTATCTTCAGCACAACACCTATTCGGCCATTGCTGCCGAAAATCCTTACGTGGATCCATTGCATGACATTAAAAATGCGAAAGTATCCTACCTGCTCTCGGGAGGGATAAAGGGAAAGTTAAGTTCAAAGACCAATTTTGTGACCCAGGCATCCTATTCCCTGGTAAAAGATCAGCACTTTTATATAACCAGGGCTACTAATTTTAATAATCCCAATGCTACGGTGCAAAGTCTGGACAATACTTTTGACGTAGTGTACGATGATGTAAATGTATTTAAGCTTTCTGCGGAACTGCTGCATTCAGTTTCCGAAAACTTCTCCCTTCACCTGGTAGGAAACTACTATTCCTATACGCTCAATACAATTGAAAAAGCATGGCAGATGCCTAATTTCGACTTTACCTTTTCGGGCATTTATAAGCCAACAGAACAGTTAAAGTTTAATGCCGATATCTTCATCGTCGGGGAGCGTACCGCGTTGATTACCGAGGCGCCAAGTTCATCAGTTCCAGGCATACAGGTGTCAATGGATCCTATTATTGACA
>DATGYU010000355.1:0-8020 GCA_035297625.1 Prolixibacteraceae bacterium | reverse complement strand
GGAGACAGGAAAAGGGGATCGGAAAACGGGGAACGAAGAAAGGAAAGGGAGAGCGAAGTGATAATGTGTTCCCAAAGTCCCAGTTGTCCAAAAAAAATATTAACTGTCATTAAACTAACCATACGATGAAAAAAATACTTTACTGCTGTCTTATACTGATGCTCAGCACCTTCTGTGCAAGTGCCTCGGTTGTGATCCCTGCCAACGATCCTTTGATAGAATATACCGGGCGCATTGATTTCAGTGACCCATTGGCCCCGCGATTCTCCTATTCGGGGGTGTCGGTAAGGGCTGCCTTCCAGGGCAAAAGCATCGCCTTTAAGCTCAAAGATGATGGCAGCCAGAACTTCTACAATGTGATCATTGATCATTCAGTTGTCAAAAGAATACAGACTATTGCAGGGCTTCAGACTTATTCTATTTCAACTAGCCTTAATGATACCATTCATGAAATTGAAATCTTTAAACTGACGGAACAGAACTTTGGAAAGACCCAGTTCTGCGGCTTTGTGGTGGAGGACGGTAAGGCCCTTGTCGAGTTGACAGACAAACGTACCCGGTTGATTGAATTCATCGGAAACTCCATTACCTGCGGCTATGGCAATGAAGGGGCCAATGGCGAGAACTTTGGCCCCACCACCGAGAACCATTACCTGACATACGCTGCCTGCACCTCGCGTAACTTTAACGCCCGGCATTTGGCCGTGTGCAAGTCTGGCATCGGCATCTACCGCAACTACGGGGGCCCTGTAGGAGGCAACAGCGACAACATGACCAACCTCTACCAGCGCATCTTTCTTAATGATGCCGCCCCCTTGTATAACTTTGCCCAGAGACCTGATTTGGTATGCATCGATTTGGGCACCAATGACTTTAGTACTTACCAGGGCGACTCTGCCCGTTACGTGAGCAAGTACTTTGAACTGATCCGCACCATCCAGCAAAAGTATAACGGAGCCGATATCCTTTGCCTGGTAGGCCCAATGATGGGAGGCGACGACCTTTTAAGAGTAAAAAGGTACCTTACCTTTGTAGCAGATTCCGCTACCCGGTACAACAACGGAAAGGTGAGTTTCTTTGAGATGTCGGCACAAACAGGAAACCTTGGTATTGGTGTCGATTGGCATCCTACTGTGGCGCAACACCAGAAAAACGCCAAAGAGCTGACCGCCTATATTAGTAAGCTAAAAGGCTGGGCTATCACCCCCTATGCCCTGTCGGCCACTGCCAGCAAGGCCAACGAGATTGTTATCACCTTTAACACCCCCCTACAGGATCCTGAAAATACCTTTGGCGGCTTTAGTGTGACCGATGAGACCTTAGGCTCGGTAGCCATTGCAAGTGCCACCATCGATGCTGCCGATAAAAGCAAGGTGCACCTGATGCTTGCCAAAAGCCTTACAGTAAAATCCGTGGTAAAGGTGGCTTACCGTAAAGGGACCATTGAATCCACTGGTAAAGAAAAAATGCAGGATTTTGCCTTATTGGGGATAACCAACAAGTTGACAGAGACTAAAATGACCAAGGCCAGTGTGGATGCCACCGGAACACGCGTTACCCTTACCTTTGGAAAGAGCATCGTGCTTCCTGAAAGCTCCGCGCTGGTATCGATCTTTAACAACAATGGCAAGGCCTATACCATTAAGACCATGTCAAAGCCTAACACTTCCACTTTGATGTTTTTTACTAATGAGAAAGTGATTAAGGGCGACAGTGTGTTTATCACAGCCGGGCCTTCCATCTATGGCACTGATATGGTGGAGATGAGCCCTGTGGCACGTTTCCTGGCGGTCAATCAATCCCTGGTTACCGGTGTGAAGGTCATGCAGGCGCTTAAATGCAGTGTATTTCCCAATCCAGCCCCTGACCGTGTAATCCGCTATACAATACAGGAAAAAGACCATGGTTTTCAAGCCCAGTTACTGAGCCTACAGGGCATACTAATTAAAACCTACACTCTTGACAACCAAGAAGGAATAATAGATTTAAACGCCCTGCAATTGTCCACGGGAGCTTACCTGCTAAGAATATGCACTTCGCAAAAAGAATATACGACAAAGGTGTTGCTGTGAGGAGTTTAAAGATTAAAATTCAAAGTCTCAAGTATGCGCAGGTTAGGAATGTTGAATGGTTAAAATCGTTTAATCGTTAATCGTTATTTTTTTCCTTTCCTGCCTCATTAATCCATAGTCCATTGATCCTTAAATAAATTACCTTTGCGGGGCAAAAAGAGAAGCCGTAGAAAAGGAGAATGAAAAAGGTCTTGATCATCACGTATTATTGGCCGCCTTCGGGGGGGGCGGGGGTGCAGCGCTGGTTAAAGTTTGCCAAGTATTTACCCCAACATGGCTGGCAGCCGGTGGTGCTGACAGTTGACCCCGCGTATGCCAGTTATCCGCAGCGCGACGAATCACTCCTGGCGGAGGTTACGCCCCACTGCCTGGTTGAAACTACCCGCAGCTTCGAGCTGTACAACCTTTACAAATGGATCACCGGTAAAAAGCAAGTGCCTTTTGGCGGGTTTGCTGACAGTACCCATGAGAGCCGCCTACAGAAACTGTCGAAATTCCTAAGGGGCAATTTCCTGTTACCTGACCCGCGCCGCGGATGGAACCGTTATGCTTACCGCCGGGCTCTTGAGTTGATTAAGGAACATGGTATCGACACAGTCATTACCACCTCGCCTCCCCATTCGACCCAGTTGCTGGGCCTGAAGCTTAAACGTAAGCTGGGCATTCACTGGATTGCTGATTTGCGCGATCCATGGACCGACATCTATTATTACAACCAGTTTAAACATACCGCCGCGGCCCTTCGCATCGATCTGCGATACGAACGACAGGTAGTGGAACAGGCCGACCAGCTCATTACTGTCAGCGAGGACGTGAAACGACTCTTTGCTGCCAAGACCTCCCTGCCAATTGCCGACCGCATTGCTGTCATTCCCAACGGCTATGACAGCGAGGATTTCACAGGAGTTGAACCCCTGAAGGAAGAGCGCTTTGTGATTACTTATACGGGTACCATCTCGGAGGCTTACCCCATCGAGGCCCTGATAGCTGCCCTAGGCTCGCTGGAGCCTGCCATAAAACAAAAGATGAAATTCAGGTTCGTAGGCAACATGCCAGCCAGTGTGAATGAGAAACTACGCCTTGCAGGCCTTGAGATGGAACTGACAGGTTATGTCAGTCATGCCCGTTCGGTAACTTACCTTCTCAGCTCCGATTTGCTGCTGCTTGTAATCCCCCGGGTAGCTAACAACAAGGGTATCCTGACAGGCAAATTCTTCGAATACCTGGCCTCCCAAAAGCCGGTGCTGGCCATTGGCCCTACGGATGGCGATTTGGCAGCCCTGATTGGGGAAACCCATTGCGGGCAAATCTTCAACTACGATGATGTCTTGGGAATGTCCCATTTTATCAACCAAACACTTCACAACCCATCGGCACAGGGGACCAATAACCTGGCCTCCCATGCCTATTCACGCGAACAGCTCACCACCCGGATCGTTCAGTTACTCAATGCTAAAAATGAAATGACACCATGACCAAAACCATTATCATCAACCGGCCCCTGTCAGAGGCCGAAACCGAAGATATCAGGCTGATGGCTGAAGAAGGTGCGGTAGTTTACTCCTTGTCCAGGGGAGAAGAACTGGACTTTGCCCGTCCCCTAACCCTGGATGCCGAAGAAAAACGCAGTATCAACTACCGGGTGATGGACCAGGTGCTGCAGTTTGGCGACTTACCTGCTGGCGATAAAACCATTGCCGAGCTTTTGCACATCGACAATGCCAGCATGTGGCACTATCAGAAGTTCAGGATCTATTTTACGGTGCGCAACCTGATGTATTTTGTCCAGCCCATTCAGGCCAATTTTACAGATTTTGCCAATCACCGCTGGTATGTTGCTACCGACACGGGTCATTTGCGAAGGCTATTTCCTCAGGTCGAGTTTGTTTATCCCGAGGAAGGCAACAAGGACTCATTCAACTTTGGCATTTTATTCGGCTATGCCTTTTTGCTGTTGATCCGTACCCTGCGTTACTGGTTGGCCCCCAAAAGCAAGGCCCGTTACCTGATATACCTGACCGAAAAATACTCTACGGTGATGGATCGTCGTACCCTTCGCAACCGTTCGGGCCATCCTCTGCTTGACTATCTGATTACCGAACTGGATAACCGTTTTGCCCTGCTGACAGAGGTGCTCATGCCCCGTTCAAAGGGTAAGAGCGACTATTCGTTCTCGCCCCGCCAGTTAAGAAGTACCCTGCACCACAGGCCCAAAATCTTTTTGGAGGGGTTTATGCTTAGCGGACTACTCAACAAAGAGGTACGCGACACCACCCTCACGGCCATGAAACGCCTGAGGGAACAATACCAGTTGATCAAAGCCACTGATCTGGACTTTACCGCTCAGTTGATTTTGGAGGTGATGCGTTCACTGCATTCTTCCTCCGGCTTTTTCCTTTTCCGATATTTTGCCGCGCGAAGGTTCTTTTCCGGCTCCGCTATCGAGGCGGTCATTGCCGGGGATGAGAACAGTCCGCTTACCCGCTCTCTTTTGGATGCTGCCCGTTATTGTAACATCCGGGTAATAGGCCTGCAGCATGGCACCATGCACGATTTGCATCCCGCTTACCTTTACACGCCCAACGACCGCAAAAACCAAATCATGCCCGATCTGACCCTTACCTGGGGCAGTTACTGGGAAAAGTTCCTGGTGGAAAAGGGCAATTACCCTAAAGGGTCGGTAGTTCAGGTAGGCCAGATACGTACCGATATCATCCCTGCCCTGTTACAGGCCCAGAACCGCAAGCAATCCAACCCTAAGGAGCTGATCGTCTTTGCCTCTCAACCTCAGCGTGACCCCGAGCTTCGTTACCAGGCTGCATACGACGTTTTTAAGGCAGCCAGCCAGCTACCCAACACGAAGCTTATCGTGAAGCTGCACCCCCGTGAATTTGGCGATGCTACCTACTATAAGGATATTGCCACCAAGGCCGGATGTACCAACTACGTGATCAACAAAACCTCGGACCTTTACCAGCTGATCGCCTCGTGCGATGTACTGATTACCTGCTTCTCCACGGTAGGTACCGAAACGGTGTATTTCTATAAGCCGCTCGTAATCCTTGACCACCTGAAACAGGACATCATGGGCTATGCCGCCGAAGGGGTGGCCTTCCAGGCTACCGATGCCCAAAGCCTTACCACCATCCTGTCGGGAATCTTCCGTGGCACCCTTCGGGTTGACCGTCAGAAATACAGCTCCTTTATCCAAAAATATGCCTACCGCATTGACGGGATGGTAGCCAGACGATGTTTGGATGCCATTACAGGAGAACGGGGAAAGGAAGAAAATATGAAGATGAGAAAATGAGTGGAGACAGTCACACAGATAAATGTCTCACTGTCAATTAAGGGCTATCGCATTACAAGCGGGAAATGGAAAAACAAGATCCATCTGAAAACACGGTGGATGCTGCCCCATGATGCCTAAAGTTTTTTATCCCGCTAACTGTCTTTAAATCATTCCTCCTGGGTTTTAAGCCAACATTACATATCTTATTGCCCCTGTCTGATGGATAGTTGTACTGTACATGTACTAATATGCCTTATTTAGTACAGATACGGTACAGATACAGTACAGATAGGGGCAATGGAAAGGCGATAATTGAGAAAAAAAGTAAGTTATCCATTGGTTGTGGCAAAGGGTTGCCAAAACAAGGATTCTTAACTTGTTGCATCAGGAATTTCACCTTCAGGAAAAGAGCCTGGATGAATCATATTTTTTTTATCCACCGTCTTTTCAGATTGATTCCTGCTTTTTTGCTTGATCCGGAAATAGCAAAAAACAAGCCCCACAGCGGTCTTTAAAAGCTAGCCCAACTTTTTCCAACCTGCTGTGAGACTCTAAAACGAAATGATGGAAATTCTTCTTATCCTACCATGGAATGTTCTGCTTCGCAGAGGGTTTTAATTTTCCCTGTATCTTTTTCATCCTATATCACGATTCCTGTGGCTTATGGCAATAGCCATTGCCGTAAAGGTGGTATATGCTGGAAACCTTACACTATAAAACTAATCATATTTAATTTCTAATCTTATATTAACAATTAACAATGTGCAAAAAGCCCTTTTCAATGAGCAAATTACAATCCCCAATGATCAAACTATAGTCATTCTTCCAATCAAGATCCTCTTTTTACCTATCCCTTTTCTCCTGTATTCTCGATAAAACATTCAAATTCAGATTGTAAACCATGGTTTAGATCTGTAAATATGTGAAATGAAAGAGTGTAGCGTATGGTCCAATCAGGTTTGGGCTAAAAAACCATATTTTAGTTTGGTAATTAGCTTTTATATCAATATCCAGGCCTATAAGGCATAGAATTGAAATCTAAATAGTTGTTAGTCACTAACAAAACAAATAGTTTCTGTTTACCTATGGAGAAATTGCAAAATAAAGCAAACCAATATAGTGTTGTATTTAATGCAACAATATCTATAATCAACAACGAAGAACAGACCTTAGTATATCACTAAGTAACAAAGGGAGCTAAAATTTTCATATAGTTTAACTTAGACTGTTAATAAGCAAAGTATATGAATCTATGCTATGACATTCAATCCCTCTGTTTGTGCTTCGCTGTCTTTATTTCAGAAGTCGAAGTTATCGGGATCGGCTCCCTGGCGCTCTTTAAAGTCAAGTTGGTCGATAAGGGCCATGTCGGAATCGTTGATTTCGAAGTCGAAGATTTGGGCATTGTGGATAATGCGTTCGGGGGTGACGGATTTGGGGATGGTGACCACTCCTTTTTGTATTTCCCAGCGAAGGGTAATTTGTACGGGCGATTTGCCGTATTTTTTAGAGAGTTGCTGCAGCAATGGGATGTTGTTCACTTCGCCTTCCAGTATAGGTCGCCAGGCCTCGGGTCGTATGTTGTGATCCAGGCAATAGAGCAGCAACCCGGGCTGTTGCAGCCGCGGGTGGAATTCGTACTGATTGACCATGGGCATAACGCGGCAGTGGTCCATCAGGTGCTGCAGATGGTGGATCATAAAATTGCTCACTCCGATTGCCCGGATAGTGCCTTGTTGGTAGAGCTCCTCCATGGCTTTCCAGGTTTGCACCGACAGCTCACCTTTAGGCCAGTGAATCAGGTAAAGGTCGATGTAGGTAGTTTGCAGTTTATCGAGGCTATCACCCAGAGCCTGGAAAGTAGTCCGGTAGCCCTGATCGCTGTTCCATATCTTTGTAGTGAGGAAGATCTCTTCACGGGGGATTCCGCTTTTAATAATGGCCCGTCCTACACCTGTTTCGTTGCGGTAGAGCGAGGCCGTATCGATGCTTCGGTATCCGGCTTTAAGGGCACAGTCAACCGCCTGTTCCACTTCGGGTCCTTCCTGGCTGCGAAATACCCCCAAGCCCAGCCAGGGCATGAGTACCCCGTTGGCCAATTGAACACTTGCTGTTAATGCCATAATTTTTTATATAAAGATACAATTATTCACTGCATCAAAAAAGCCAGTTTTAAAAGCTTAACAATAGTAATACGATGGGTTATAAAAATAAAAAAAATGATTCTATGATTTTTTAGGCGTATCAAATGATATATTATTTCTATTTTTGTTCCCACTAGCTAAATAAAATTTCTAACAGATGAAATACAACGCATTTTTGAGAGGTAGTAAAGGAACCAGAGCCTTGGTTTTGCTATTGTTACTGTTTATTTTTTTGATTACAGGCTGTAACCCTGATCCCCAGATATGGAATAAGAAGTCGAATGAGATGGTAGCGGGTGATTATATCCTTGCCAATAAGGACCAGTTTTCGGAGTTTGGCAAGCTGGTGGAGATGACCCACCTGGATGCCTTGCTCAATATACGTGGACCTTTCACCATCTTGTTGCCTAATGATGAGGCCATGAATGCTTATTACGTTGAAAAGGGAGTTGGGTCACTGAACGATTTCACGGATGAGCAGCGCATGGACCTTGTAAAAAATCATATCGTGC
>DATGYU010000354.1:0-50974 GCA_035297625.1 Prolixibacteraceae bacterium | reverse complement strand
GGATGAACTGTTGCCTTGGCAAAGAGTGGAAGCGATTCGTAATGCATTATACAACTCGGCGCTCAAAAAAGTTAAAGTTGCCAAATACAACAAAGATTTTGTAAACTACTTCGGTAATGGCATCCTTCAGGCAAATTCTGCATTGAGCATTCCGGTGACTTCCGGCTTGTCGAAAACTCCGGAGGATCAAGTTCCTTTATTTCCCATCTTACATACGCTATTTAAGGCTGTCCCAGATCAACAGCAACAAGCAAAAATGGACATGTTCAATACTGAAATCGCCCAAATGATTTACAATTACCCTGAACTTAATCTCCTCATTGAGGATGACATCAATGAATATGCTGCGATTGATAAGTTAAAATGGCAAAAGTTTAAAGAGGCTGTGATCAGCCACCCTTCCACCTCCGTCACTTTAAGACAATACCTTAAGGGTATACAATAAATATTTATGTTTTAACTTTAAAAATCAGGAAATGGAAACACAAAAAAAAATCATCGTAACCAGTAAAAAGAATCTTCAGGCAAAATATGGTGCTGAATTTGCAACCGTGGATAAATTACTTGAGAATCTGGTATCGGCGGATAAAAAACGAAACATCGATACCCAAGTCGTTTATATTGACAGTCCGGCGTCAGCGAAAAAAGTAGGAGTAAAATCTGTTGCATCCATTACACTCCAATCCACCAAAAAAGCTATTGATGATATTTATAAAAAGAACCTGCCAGCCTACCTTGTAATTTTTGGTTCAAAAGACATTATTCCGTTTCAGGAACTGAAGAACATTATTCCCAACAATGACAGGGATACTGTTATTCCATCTGATTTACCCTATGCATGTGATGCTCCCTACAGCAATAATATTTCGTCCTTTACTGGTCCGACCCGGGTGGTGGGAAGAATTCCCGATATTACCGGGCAAGCCGACCTTAAGTATTTGGAAACGGTCATTAATACTATTATCCAATGGAAGCCGCTGAAACAGGAAAGGTATATGAATTACTTTTCTGTTTCAGCATCGGTTTGGACAAAATCAACCCAACAAAGTTTGATTTATGTATTTACCAACAGCGCTAAGCTTAAAAATTCACCAACAGCAACGATCAGTTACCCTGCTAAAGAGTTACAACCATTGGTCCATTTTTACAATTGTCATGGGAGTCCGATAGATTCTAAATATTACGGGCAAAAAGGAAACAGCTATCCGATAGCTATGGAATCCACCGATTTGAAAGACAAAATATCTTTTGGAACCATCGTAGCTGCCGAATGCTGCTACGGCGCTGAATTATTTGACCCGGCCAATGAGGACTTTCGTCATCTGTCAATTGCAAATACCTACTTTGCAAACAAAGCCATTGCTTTTGTAGGTAGCAGCACCATTGCCTACGGTCCCGCTGAAGGACAGGGGCTGGCAGATATCATTACAAAATTCTTTATCAAGAATGTGCTATCGGGCGCCTCCACAGGCAGAGCATTCCTGGAAGCCCGCCAACAATTCCTGGACGACAGTGGCACATTGGATCCTTTTGAAATGAAAACTCTGGCTCAGTTCTATTTGCTGGGAGATCCTTCCATTCACCCGGTTACGAAAGAAGAAACAGAATCGGGTGAAGAAAGTGTTGAAAACCATAGATTAAAATTAATGACCAAAGGAATTAGTTTGTCTAAAACTATTGGGGTATCCGAATTGGTAGAAAATCGCCAATCAAAAACCAATAAATTTTCCAATGGGTGGAGTGACATAATGAAACAAACCGGATTTTCAGGAAATGAGGACGAATTTCTCTTTGAAGTGAAATCAAAAAGCAAAAGATCGTCTGACTTTGCAAAAGAAATTACCGGAGGAGACAACGTATCATTTAGAACATTTATCCAAAAAGCGAAACCAGATCACGATAAACTATGTCTTTTTGATGTCCTGGTTTTAAAAGAAAGTGGTGATAAATTATTAGGGTGGAAAATGTATCAAAGTAAATAACAAAAACTGACTGTAATGACAAAACTTACTGGAAAGGTGGTGGTTCAGAAATTCGCGGAAGGGTCAAAAAGTGAACATGATGCGGTATTTCTTGATACAGGCAAACAAAAATACCGACTGAGAAAGAAAGGAGGAAACCCATTCTACGATGAATCGCTTCACGCATTGGTTGGAAAAACAATTGAATTAGAAGGTAATATTACCCCTGATTTTTTTGTGATAACTGATGAACCGTGAACAACTGATCCGATGACTCCAAGTCATCGGATCAGTATGAATATGAATTAGGCCAGTCAGATCTATAAATATTCTTTCATGTTTATAAATTGTTGAATATTAGAACGTTAAAAAATGTTTTAATATTATCTATTTAATGCATTAAACAAGAAATATTAGGTAATGGAAAATATAGAGCCAAATCAGAACTACATTAAAGAATTAGAAAACTATATGGTGAGTATTGATAAAAGGATTGATTACTCCGTTGAAAGATTCGATATATTAATTATTTCACTTTCATCCAGCGGGTTGGCATTTTCAATCGGATTTGTCAAGGACATTATAGAGAATCTCAATAAAGGAAACCCTATTGAAATAAACTTTTTCTTGTTAGAAACTACCTGGTTGCTTTTTGCCTGTTCATTGGTATTTAATTTGATATCTCAAGTTACTGGTTATTATGCGAACAAACAGGATTTGATTATTACCCGTAAAATCATTAAAAATGAAAAGAAGAAAGGATCTAAGGAAGTTTCTTTACCTCCAGATGAATCCTTATTGAAATTACTAAGTTCTGCGACTATGTTTTTAAATGGGGGGAGCTTATTATTACTAATTGCTGGTATTATAACTTTGATTTTATTCATGTTTAAACACATTTAAAAATCACAATCATGAAAAAGAATGATAAGTCAAAAAATGAGGGGAATTTTACTCAACCACTCCAGAAGAAATCCAACGACCCTGATGATAATTTAATGGAAATGTTTATTCAAATTGAAAAGGAAAATTCAATTGTAATACCTGAGCCAATTTTGGATATTAAGGATGTTTCTACCAAAAGAAGGAAAAAGAGGAAGGATAGCCAATTGGATAAGTTTCATAAAAAGTCATTTGGTCTGGAAGAGGAAGAGCTCGAGATAGAACTTGGAGATGATAATTTCCAGGAACGTGTTTGTAGAGGTGTTCCCGGTGGAATTAGACCTGATCCTCTATAAAGTGTTATCATGGTGGAAATAGACCTGAATGAATAGTAGTCAACAATAGTTTAAGAAACGAATTATCCAGGAAATACTGATCCGCTGAGCTTTAATTCTTTGGATCAGTATTCGCTGGTAAATGCGGCTTTGCATTTGCGTCAAACAAAGTATTGATACCGCAAAATACTCTTCAAATGATTATCATTAGTTAAGAATTAATCTGACAGTTTTTGAGGATAAAACTTCTTTTGTTTTTTCAATCTCAAATGTAGTCTTATCCCTAATTATCAGGATAAATCGTCATTAGTGCTTTTAAGTATTAACTTATTGTACAATTGCTTGATTTATTTCAATTCGTTTTCCTTTTTTCTTGTAATAACCTTTCAATATTTTAATTCGCGAACTCTTTCCACCTTTACTTGCTTTTCATTTAAAAAATGTCAAGCTTCTTTGTTAAATCATTCTTTTTAGCAATAATTTCTTCATTATTGGTTTCCCACTTTTGTTTTTCAAATTCAAAATTGGAATATTGAAATATATTACCTCCAATGATTGGCAATAAGGTTACAAACCGATTATTGTTGTAGGACTCTTACAATTGTCTGAAATTGATTATGCTTTTTTGCGGTTATGCCTCGCTATGAGTAGGTTGCTCCCTTTTAGCTTTTTTAGCTGCAGTTAGCATGTCCCCAATTTTAATTATTTCATCAATCACCAGATCTACTTTTTTACCTGTTATGGCTTTAGCAGCGGTTAAAACTGGTTTTACTGTACCCCATACCTTGGCAAACTTTTCCAGCAATTCACTTTTTTCATCATCTGTGGGTGAGGAACATAACTTACTAACAATGGCTAAAATTTCATCAATGGCTTTATCAATCTTGGGTGGAGTAATAAGTTTAATCACCTTAAGAATTGGTTTAGCTATCTTCCAATACTGGCCTAGATGTTCTAATGTTTCATCAACAGTTGAGGTTCCTTTCAAGCCATATTGCTTGCTTTCTTCTATCGGAACTATTATTACTTTCTCAACTAATTCATTAAACTGAGCATTTGTCATTAATTTTTCCATGATAATTGTTTTTTTTAGGTGAAATGAAATAGAAATTTTAAATTATACTTCGCAGTAAGCGTTAAATCCTATTTTTGAAAGGTATGCCAATGC
Source organism: Prolixibacteraceae bacterium (assembly GCA_035297625.1). Taxonomy (GTDB): domain Bacteria; phylum Bacteroidota; class Bacteroidia; order Bacteroidales; family Prolixibacteraceae; genus Aquipluma. Next base: position 46,628 of record DATGYU010000354.1, on the reverse strand, counting down.
GGCAATCACAATGGCCAGGGCCACTGGGTTTAAAGCGGTAAGGCCTAATGCGGAGACTACCCAGGGGATAACCCTTTTTAAAATACTCTTCATGGTATATTCACCACTATTCCCATTCATGAAGTCAATAATCTCTTCATTATGACAGATAATGTCTTTGGCTTTTTCATTGAATTTTTTCCAGAAACCGCCCAAAAAACCCTTTGACAACGTTTTGTCCATTTGGAAATAACTTTTCGATTCTTCCAAAAGTGTTGTAAAATCAATGTCTTCCTTTTCAAGGCTTTTGCTTGTAACCAGATTACTTTTTTGGCTGTCAAGATGTTCCAATACTGCTTGAAGTTCTTCTTCACTTAGGTTTGACTTGTCCATTGCTGCCTCAACCGTTAAGTCTAATTCGTTTTCAGTTAAATCATTAAATGTTTTCATGTGCCAGTGATTTTAAAGTTTTTTTGAATAATTACTTAAAGTGAAATGAATCACCGATTTACTAATATTGAAACGCCTGCTCTAAACAAGAAGACCTTTTCGGTTCATCCTGCTTGCTTAGAAAAATGTTGTTTCAATCCATGAGCTTGAAAGAAAATTTATCATCGATACCACCTGAGCCAAAGCTGCTGCCGGCTCAAGTGATAATCGTATTTTGCGAAATGCTGCGGGCCTTAAAATTGTTTCTATAGTATCTTCCCCTTTTCTTATTCTTAATTCTCACTAAAATCTTTTATCGTCCGCACTTTTCTCCGTTTGAAGTTTTCCAGTTTGCTGTCCAGTTCGACCATGGCAACATCATCTTCTTCAAAAACATCATATTTGTGTAAAACATTGTCAAATAAAACACCGGATTGTCTTTCTATTTCTTTTAAACTGACCTGCATTGCCTTTACTTTTGCATTGAACCGTGGTCTCATCTCTTTTTCCAGGCCTTCTTCAACCACTTTGTCCTCCTGACTTAAAATAAATCCATAGACTAAATTCCCTTCCGACTGGCTGTGAATTGCAAAGACTTTCCAAAATTTGATGGGATATTGTATCTCCATATATTCCGGGTCGTTATCGTTTAAGATAGGGCCCGCTAAAATGCATGCTCGTTGTCCATAGTCTTTATTGGGGTTGTTGGGATCATTTTTAGGATATTCAAGTTGTTCCTTAATGGCATTTTCCAATACGCCCCACAGTCCAATTCCCTTATATTGTCCAGTGTCCCTGTTAAAAGCCTGATGCTGTGGAGTACAGTTGGTCCAGTGAAAAGTGTCTGCATTTGCATATTCAATGCCTAAATGGTCAGTTTCCCTGTTCTTTGGAAAAGCCCAACAATTATCGTCTCTTCTGACAATATGTCCTTTATCCACCAAGGTTGCAGGATCATAGAAGTCATCTGCCTGAATTTGGTATTTTGCCGGAATGCGTTTGTCCAGTCGCCATGATCCATTCCCTAATTCCGTTCTGGCCCTTGAATCTCTGAAGGTTTCACTATAATCTACATTGGATGCCGCCCACATTAACATCCTTCTTTTTTTATTCATCACCAATGAAAAATGAATATAGGGAACGACATATGGAATGGTAGAACCGAAATTTTTATACAATTCTTTCTCTCTTTCTACAGAAACCTTGGGAAACGGAACCCTGAAATTTGGAATAAAATTTTCATCATATCCTTTTCTGTTGTCATAATTTTCATCAAATCTTTCTTTTTTTTCCAAAAAGAATTTTTCCTTATCAGCTTCCAATATTTCCACGGATTCATTTTCTGATTTTCCCTGGTTCATGTATACTGTTGTGTTCCCGTTGAAATTCATTACTATATTGGCTCTGCCTGTATGATTATCCTTTGTTTGGATGATTGTTTCAGGTTTTAGTTCAGGACTAATTTTAAGTGGATCAACAGAGTTATTTAGAATCGAATCGATATATGGTTTTTGTGTATCGTCGAAGATTCCATTTTTTAAATGCTCTATAATTTTACTAATACTTTTCCCTGCATTCGCGATCCAGAAAATCTCATCTTCACTCATCGTATTTTCGTTCCACACTTCACCATTTTTCGTTAGCCATTGCCCATCATTATTGGTCATCGGAACGGCAGTGTAATGCAAAGCTGACACTTCCCAATATTTATTAAAACAAGGGGATCCTGAAGAGCCTGGCTCAGTATCTGTGGTATAATAGAGAATACCCAATTTGTCATCAATATCGGTAATGAAATTTTCTTCTGTTGTATATTTCTTTATACCTCCCATTGGATATTGTATGATATTTATCGGGCTATTATCTTTAACCTTTCCTTTTGTCACGATTAAACGCAAGGGTTTAATTAAATTCAATGTGAGATCACCTGAAAGAGGTTCATTATCTGCGTATACCAACGTGAAGTCCAGGTCTTCACAGGTGTAAAAGAAAATGTCTGCTCTTAATTTAAAGCTAATGCCCTCGGAAATGAAATTGCTATGCGGTTTTTTTTCATAAAGAAAATTTGCTGCACAGTTGTCTGTTTCTGAAGCGTTTTTAAAAACATGATGGTTGGTGATGAGTATCTGAGGCGCTATTAAAAAACCAGTTCCAAATCCTTTGGGTTCCGTTTCTACGCCTATGTCATAAATTCGGGCAACAGGAATACCACATTTTTTTGCGTTATCATTTGGCGGAAATTCCCTGCTTTCATCCCTTCCCAGAATGATTCGCTCAGTTGCCAAAGCATTAATAGCTCTTTTATCCCTGTTTTTTTCACGCAAAGAATAAAGCTTTTCCCTTTCGATAATCGCCTTTTGTATCCCGGGATCCTTATCCTTATTTCTTTCTTTATATACTTTAGCGGCATTGTCTGCTATAGCATATTGGTCCAGTTTTAATTTTTCTAACCTGTCCATGATAGTTGTTTTGGTTTTTTGATTTTTTATTATTCTCTATTCCTGAAAAAGAAATTTTTATCTGAGCATGGAGAAGTGATTGTACTGAAGACACTGCTTCATTGATTTTGCCAGCGCGGTCGGTAAAATTTGTGACAGTTACTGTTTCATTTGAAACATGTCCGCAAGAGCAGATAACCTTATCACTTAAAAATCATGCCATCTCCCGTTCCAGCATCACCGGTTGCATTACAAATTCCTCGGGGAATTTTTCCTGAACCAGATCCTCCACCTGCGTCAGCATTTGGTCCAGGTGATACATATCAAACACAATCCCCACTTCATCCAGGGCTTTGTGTGTTCTTTTTCCGATGAGTCCATCGATATTGCCAATTTCTTTTCCCACCCGAATAAGTCCGGATTGAATGGCGGCCTGTTTTTGATTCTCTCCAAAAGCATCCACATGAACGCCAATGGAAAGAATAGCGCTTGCTGCCGCCGCAGTATAAGGTTTGAAGTTGGTACCTTTTTTCTTGGAATAATATTGATAGACAATTTCATGACTGCCACGGCAGTCGAAGTGCCAGGCCTCGGATTGGTTGGCTTTTGGCTGTTTAATAATTGGTTTGACCCCATACCTGGATGCGATGATCCAGAATTCGGCCAACGGGATTTTTATGGCGCTTAAGTCGATATCAAATCCCCGGCCTGCTTCGTGAAAACTACCGCCAGGGGCAGGACTGAAAGCTTTTTTTCTGCCGGAAATATAATCCTGATGTGATTGCGCCTGCATGTCATAGCTTCTAAACAGATCACTTAAAATAAGCCTTCCGCCTTTAAGTGAAAGTTCATTGGCAATATTCATCATCGCATCATAGGTATCCAGTGTACATTTTGCCATTCTCGATGGCAGAGGGAGTAAATCGCCTAACATGTTTTTGTAAATTGAAAGAATGTCAATGGGAATTAATGGTGATTTCATGTGGAGTTAATTTTTGATTTTTTGTGGTGAATAGAAAATACCTGGATTGGATCAACTCGTAATGGGAATCAGTGGTAATGCACAACTCATAGGTGTAAGGATATTTAAACATATCGTTTATCCAAACAGATAAAAGGCGGTGATAAGGGGCAATTCGTTGTATTCATAAAACTTTAAATGGTTGGTTCTATGAATGTTGTAATATATAAAATTACGAAATCTCTATCAAGAAGTGTAATAAAATAAGTTAAATGTTTATGCATAAGATGAGGGTATTTTTACCCATTGGATCCATGATGTAATGAACATTATTTTAGCACCAGGACAGGAAATTCCTGTTGATATATCCTCAGTATGTAGGCGGGATGGATTAACCCATCCCTATTTCATTCATATCTTTTTTTCCCTCTTTTCCCTGCCTTTTATGTTCCTGAAATAGCTGCTTTCGAGCATAGCATGGACATCCGATACCTTGTAGTAGATCTTATTTTTTATCCGGGAGTAGGGAAGGGTGCCATTGTCGCGAAGGGTTTGCAGGGTTCGCGGACTTATGTGAAGCGCTGTTGATACATCCTGGGTGTCAAGCCAGATTTGGGCTAAGGGTTGTACGTTCATCCCCGATTTTGTTAATTCCATCAGCTCCTTGATAAGTTTTATCACCTGGGCCAACATTAATACGATCTCTTTCATGATAAGCCTTTTCAAATATTCGTTTTATCTGCCTGTAAGGTTGTTGCAACCTGATCATCGACCGAATGGAAAAAACCAACCGGTTGTAAGAATGGCAGCCAGGCGATAAACTGCCCGGTGCGCTTCCTGTTCCTTAAAAAATAAAGCAGGTCTGTAAACTGTAGAAGATTGCGTGTTTGGATGCCGCTGATACAAAATTTAGTAATCGGGCATCCAGGAAACTTCTCCTGACGGGATGGTTCTTTCTTCAGAAAAACCAACGTTTATGGATTTGGATAAATGACAGCTGCGCTTTGGTGAGATTCCTTTTTGCGGTGGGCTCTACTTTTGTGAAGTTTTACTACCTGATGTTCCCGGGGAAACATCTTCATTTCGGGTGTATCAATTGACAGGGCCGCTAAACACTGAGCATCTCCCGTGGCCGATGGGTACATCTCTTCAAAACATCGGTCGATCGACAGCATAGGATCTGTTGACATATGATGATAGATTTTGTTATGCCTGCAACAACTACGCTTAAGCTCCCTGCTTTACCACCGATCATCCCAAAGGGAGTTTAAACAACCAATTAAATGAACAAACGGAATTATAAGATAATTATTGTTTATGATTAACGAAATTTAACGGTAAGAGAATTTTTGTATGTTATAGATTTTTACATTTTATTCTTTACACCTTTATCTGACAGGTTTCCAAAAACCTGTCAGATAAAGGTGTAAAGAATAAAATGTAAATAAAGTCAGGCTTCCAACCCTCCAAAGCTATTCCATCCTTCTGCAAGCATTACCGGGTCCGTTGGTTTCCAACCGACGCTTTCAGAATCTTTATTCAAGACTTTGCTATTGGCAAGGCTACAGGCTTTCATAAACCATCCCGCTTTGTATGGTTTCTCGAAGCTGCGACTGGAAGTCACAGGACCCGGTAATGCGATGCAATGGGGTCCGTTGGTTTCCAACCGACGCTTTCAGCATCTTTATTCAAGGCTTTGCTATTGGCAAGGCTAAAGGCTTTCATAAACCATCCCGCTTTGTATGGTTTCTCGAAGCTGCGACTGGAAGTCACAGGACCCGCCGGCGCCTTTCAACATTTCCAACCCTTTCAATCCTTCCTAATCCCTTATCTTATCCATCGCTGATTGAACCATCTCTCTTGTTTCTTTGCTGATTCCCAATTCATCAGCGATGGTTCCCCATTGACTGATAGCCTCCCGGACCTCTTCAATGATCATTGAAGCGTTTTTCAACCCAAAATGAGCAGCCAGTTTCATGAGCTCTTTTCGTCCGGGGTTTTTACTTTCCCCGGCAATCATGGTACTGTGAAATCCATAGCCCGAGTAAGAGAAGGTAAGGTCGTAGGCCGGAGCAAACTTCCATTCCCCTTTTTCGTTCATCAGGAAAGAAAAATTCTTGCTGTGGTCGTCCCGGTTATGGGAATACACATTGAATGCGGCCAGCCGAAAGACTTTTTCGTAGGCTTTCACATGTTTTTCCAGCCGGAAAGCGCAATCCATCAGATGTCCGTAATCCATCGTGCTTATCCTGAAGTTATCGTGCATCAAACCACAGGCAGTGTGAGCATGCAGCCGTTGTTGGCCGATACGGTCAAAGCGCTTGGTTCCAAAATATGCCTGACCTGATTTTCCTTTAAAGAGGCGGCATTCGCTCATTTCAATGCCGGCCTTCAGGGCCATTTGATGGAAAGCATATTCAATAAGGGCAATTTCCCGGCTATCAGAAGAAGAAGGGAACTTGATCATCCATGGATCGTAACCTTGCGGTAGGTTATCTGCCCCGTGTATAAGGTCGTCGGTTACCGGGTTATAAGCGGCAAAAATCTTTGGCCGGGCACCACCAGAAGAGCCTCCCAGGATCAGCAGCTTTTCGATAATCTCGGAACTGGTACCCTGGATGATTTGATACATTTCCGCGGCAAGGGTGTCCAGTTCGGGAACAAAGTCTGTGGTCTCCTGCAGTCTTATTTCCGGCCGGTAAACAAGGGCCCCCATACCGCGTGATCCGACATACATCAGCCGGTCCAATGGCGTTATCCGGGCAATATCGATCCCTTTGGCCGCTAATGAGCGGTCGAGCAACAACCTTCCCCAGCCATCGGGCAAGGAGTCGTTGAAGAGGCCAAACAATCCATCGAAAGGCTGTGGACCGGCACTTACGATATCGCCCGAGAAAGGGAGTTTGATGGGCGATAGGTTAAGCCCTGTTTTAAGATAAGCGGCATGGTACCTGAAATAGATCTTTTGGTCGGAAAGCACGAGTTCTCCCACTTCAAGGGTGTTGCCTCCAACCTGTAACGATACAAATAATTTATTGACACCGGCCATAGGGTATGTTTATTCAGTAAATAGTTTCTTAATGTGTTCCAGGTTTTCCCCCGGAAGCAGCAGCTTGTCAACTTCATTTAACCGTCCCAGCAGATGCATCAGTTTCAGCAGGGATTCAAGCGATATTTTTCCGGTGTTTTCGAAACGTTTTAAACTACCCAGGGATACGCCCGAGCGTTCAGCCATTTCTTCCTGCGACAATTTTAACTCTTTCCGCAAGGTACGGTGCCTTTCGGCCAGGGCTATACTTACTTCCAGCGGAGTTGGCTCTAATGAATACATGATATGTAGATAAAATATTATCCAAATATAGGTAAAAATGACAAAAATAGCTAATATATTATCTTTATTTATGGAAGTATCCTTTACTTCTATACCAGGAAGCCCTCACCTGCAGAATATTCCTTACGGTCGCCTGATGCAAAAACAGGTATACGCAATATGCCTGACATTTCTATTCATCGGCATTGCATCCAAAATGCAAGTAGGATTAATTTTTACTGCGCAACGGTACAAAATGATAAATTGACTCAGGTGAAAGGCAAAGCCATTGCTCTTAATTTTTCATCCACAAGGACCCTTCATTTTTAATGCGAATCAAGGGTTGAGATTCGAAGATAGACACGTATTATCCTGGCGGACAAGTGACCGCTTAACAAGAGTTTGGCTGTTAATTTGACCCTGGGACCAGCCGGTTTACCATTATCATACCAACTACCAGTAAAATAATAAACTCCTCCCTAAAAATAGTAAATCCAATTGGACCAGGTATGCATATAAAATACTACTTATATACTATTGTAATACTAAAATTAATGTTTTAGTATTACAATAGTATATAAGTAGTATTTGAATACCAAATGTGATCCGTCCGGGATATTACTTTACCATGAATTTTGATGGTAAGCCATGGATTATTTAGCACATCCTGCTTAACCCTTGATTCACATTAATAAGTAATCAGGAATCAATCCGGATTGTTGTGGAGGAAAAGGTAAGGAGCAAATAGGGGGCATGGAGATGGGAAGCCAGGGATTAGTGGTCAGTGGCCAATCCATCAATCCTTCAGTCCATCAATCCTTCAGTCCAAGTAATTCTTAGGTCTATCTACCGTCTTTTGTATTTGATATGATTTTGCCGGGAAACAAAAAACCAGCATCTACAATGAATGTAAAATGCTGGTTTTTAATGAGCGGGAGACGAGGTTCAAACTCGCGACCCTTAGCTTGGAAGGCTAATGCTCTATCGACTGAGCTACTCCCGCTTGTTTAGTGATCAGTGTTCAGTAATCAGTTTTCAGTAGCGACGCTGATCGTTAACTGTAAACTGATTACTGAATACTGATTACTTTTTTGTGGGGAGAGCAGGATTCGAACCTACGAAGACGTACGTCAGTTGAGTTACAGTCAACCCCAGTTGGCCACTTTGGTATCTCCCCGGTCATTATCTTATGAACTTTTTTAGTGGTCAGTAATCAGTGGTCAGTAAAAGGACGCGATTCTTACTGCTAACTGTAAACTGAATACTGAACACTTTTTCAAAGAGCCGAATCACAGATTCGAACTGTGGACCCCGAGATTACAAATCACGTGCTCTGGCCAACTGAGCTAATTCGGCATAAAAAGTGGGTAAGCTACCTGCATCGCACCGCTCAACCGTTTACCCTTGCTGCCTTCCGACCCTGGGGGGATTCAACAGGAGCTAGTCGTACAGGACTTACCCGGCGCAAAAGTAGAAAAAATTGCATTGCCTGCAAACGAAATTTTCATGCTCGTGTAATTATTTTTGCTTTGGACAAACTAACCAATTAGGGGTCAAGAGAGTAATTGCATGAAAAAAAATATCTTTTATTTTTTGTGGATTATTCAAGGGGAATAATGCAGCTGTTAATAAAATCAAATATATTTGTTAATCATTTAACCAAAAAAACACAATGGAACAAAAATCTACCTTCTGGAAAACGGCAGCCCTTTATGGCCTTTATCTTGGTATTGCACTCACCCTCTTTTATGTAATTCTGTATGTTGCAGGTCAGTCGCTCAACAAGACACTGGCACTTATTTCGTATCCTTTACTGGCAATAGGTATTACCATGGCCCAGATCAATTACCGTGACCGTGAGCTGAACGGAACAATTTCCTATGGACAGTCTGTGGGCTTCGGGGTGGCACTGATGTTCTTCGTGGGTATCATCACTACATTGTATAATCTGATCATTTTCAAGACCGATCCGAGTTTGATTGAACAGGCAAAAACCATGCAGGAAGAGGCTATGCTGCAAAAAGGGATGAGTGAAGACCAGATTGAAGCGGCCATGTCCATCGCCTCTAAAATGTTTACTCCGGGATGGATGGCAATTATGGGATTATTTGGTTCGGTATTAATTGGAACAATTATATCTTTGGTCACTTCAATTTTCGTTAAAAGACAGCCTAACATTGATGCTTTTGATGAAGCCATGGAAGATGTAAAAACTGAAGAATAAAACCTATGGATATTTCCGTAATTGTACCCTTGTTTAATGAAGTAGAATCGCTGCCGGAACTGACCGTGTGGATTGATCATGTGATGCAGGATAACCATTATTCCTATGAATTGATACTGGTGGATGACGGCAGCACTGACGGCTCATGGGAGCTGATCGAGCAGCTCAGTCAACAGAATCCCAACATCAAAGGGATAAAATTCAGGCGTAATTACGGAAAATCTGCGGGCTTATACTGTGGCTTTGCCCAGGCCCAGGGAAACGTGGTGATTACTATGGATGCGGATTTGCAGGATAGCCCTGATGAAATTCCCGAACTGTATCGTATGATCACGGAAGAGAAATACGATCTTGTCTCGGGATGGAAGAGAAAGCGCTATGATCCGTTGTTCTCGAAAAACATACCCAGTAAGTTCTATAACTGGACTGCCCGTCGCATGACCGGCATCAAGATCCATGATTTTAACTGTGGATTAAAGGCATACCGTAAGCAGGTGGTTAAAAGTATTGAAGTATATGGCGATATGCACCGCTACATCCCTGTGTTGGCGAAATGGGCAGGCTTTAAGAAAATAGGGGAGAAGGTGGTACAGCACCAGGAACGTAAATACGGTACCACCAAGTTTGGCATCGAACGCTTTATCCGTGGACCGCTTGACCTGTTGTCGGTTATCTTTATCTCGAAGTTTAGCAAGCGCCCAATGCATTTCTTCGGGCTGATAGGCACCATCATGTTTTTAACCGGTCTGGCTGCTGCTGTGTGGGTAGGCGCTGAGAAAATATATCATACCCTGAATAACCAACTGGCCCCAAGGGTGACCGACAGTCCTTACTTTTATATTTCACTCACCGCGATGATCATTGGATCACAGTTATTCCTGGCAGGCTTTCTTGCTGAATTAAATACCCGTAATTCATCAGAGAGAAATACCTATCTTATCGATAAAAAGACCTATTAATGTTACAAAAGTGAAGGATTGAAGGACTGAAGGACTGAAATACTATAATTCAATCCTTCAGTCCTTCAATCCTTCAGTTTATTAATAAATCCATTCTGCTAATCTTCAGTCTGTATTTAAAATTCACCTACTTCTACCAAACAAACAGGGCTTTAAATTCGTTTTACTGCTATTCATTTTATTGTACTCTATACTGAGAGATCATGGGCTGCAAAAATGAATTTATGTGGTAAACATTCGTATTTACAAATTATGGATTCAAAATCTACCAATACATTCCGTCAATTAAGCACCGGAGAAGAAATTGCCAATAGTATTACCCACGGAATAGGAGCCTTGTTAAGCATTGTGGCATTTGTCGTGTTGATAATGGTTGCAGGCACCCAAGACGATATCTTGCATCTTGTAAGCTTTTCAATTTACGGGATTACACTTATCCTGCTGTATATGTCGTCGACACTATATCACAGTTTTACCAAGCCACGCATTAAAGATCTTTTTGCAAGGTTTGATCATGTTTCCATTTTCCTGCTGATAGCGGGAACGTATACTCCGATTTTACTGATCAACATCAGGGGAGCTCTTGGATGGACAATTTTTGGAATCATATGGACCGTAGCCATTATTGGTTCTATGATCCGGATAATTTATCCGTACAGGTTCCGCAAGTTAATGGTTCTGATTTATCTATTAATGGGCTGGACATTTATCTTTGTTGGAAAAACTATTCTTACCAGTCTGCCGCAGGCATCAGTCAATTACCTGGTATTGGGCGGGATTGCTTATTCTGTGGGAGTGATATTTTATCTGTGGAGAACCCTTCCTTATGGTCATGGAATCTGGCATCTCTTTGTGCTGGCAGGAAGCATACTGCATTTCTTTGCCATCTATTTCAGTGTGCAGTAGGAGCTGGGGCAAGGAGCAGGTAGAACGAAAGAGGGGAGAAGCGGTGAAAAATGAGAAGATGAGAAAATGTTGAATGGTTAGATCACTGTATGTTCTCAGTGTATAAATCGTAAATCGTCTAATTGTAAATCCTTCAATCCTTCAATCCTTCAATATATAAGCGCAACCCCAATGACAGCTGTCTTTATTTGGTAATCCTTTTAATAAACTCGCCCGCGTTTTTTACAACTACTACATTTGAAGGAACAGATGGTTTGTTTATGCCGATTTGCCTACCTGAAATGATAATCTTATTCTTATAAATCCTGGATAAACTGATGAGGTAATGTTCGAGTGCCTCTTTTTCTATGGCATAGATAAAGGAAGTAGCAATCATATCAAAAGGATGGTTTTTCAAGAGTTGAGACAGATCATCGAATGGTACATTTTGTCCAAGATAGATACACCGGTAACCGGCATTCGCTGCAAGGTAGTTTAAAAATAATAAGCCAAGCTCATGCATTTCATCTTCAGGAAGAAAAAATAACATGCTTTTGTCAGAAGACAGATTGTTAACCCGGGCAGTTTCAACGATCAGATGTTTTCTGACAAGGTTGGAAACGAAATGCTCGTGGGTTACAAATATTGAACCGGCCTGCCATAATACACCAATACGTTCAAAAAAAGGAAAGACGACATTTTGAATGACTTTGGGAAAGCCGTTCTCTTCAATGATCTTGCTGATCAACAGCTCAAAGCCCATAAGGTCTAAATTGACCGTATGCAGTATCAGGCGATCGATGTTCTTTTCAGGATCTGACAAGTTCCTGTTCTGCCGTAATACTTCATATTGAAGTTTGGCGGCATCAAAAGAAGCGACATTGGATATCTTGTACCCATTCTTTACCAGCATGGCTACATTTAAGATCCTTTTGACATCTTCGTTTGAATAAAACCTGATGTTGGTATCCGATCTTTCAGGGTCAAGCAACTGATAACGCTTTTCCCAAATACGTATGGTATGGGCTTTTATGCCTGACAAAGACTCCAGATCTTTAATTGAATAGCGCGTCATAATCTGATCAGTTTATGATCTTAATATTATTGTGAAATCAAAACAAGCAAACGGATAGATTGTTTTAAGTTTGCATTGAAATAATAAACAAAAGTTTTAATTGCCTGCTCAATAGCAATGATAGCAATTATATTTAAATTCCTGTAGATTTGATGGGCATATCGTTGCCTATTCAATCAATGACAAAAACAATAGTTATGAAATCGCTGATTATTCACATCTTACTTCTCATTTCAGCAATAATTGTAAATGCTCAACCACCTAAATATGTCATGGTGATTCATGGAGGAGCAGGTACTATGGATAGAAAAGAAATGACTCCTGATATGGAAAAAGAATATACTGCAGTGCTTAACAAAGCCCTTCATGTTGGAGATTCTGTTTTGTCAAATGGGGGAACGTGTATGGATGCCATTGAAAAGACAATTGTGATAATGGAAGATTCTCCACTTTTCAATGCCGGCAAAGGAGCCGTGTTTACCCATGAGGGGTTGGTAGAGCTGGATGCCTCAGTGATGGAGGGCCAGACATTAAAAGCAGGAGCCATAGCAGGGGTAAGGGATATAAAAAACCCCATTAGGGTAGCCCGAAGGGTGATGGAGCAATCAGAACATGTCATGCTTACCGGGGCGGGGGCTTCACAGTTCGCCAAAGAGCAGGGTTTTGAGCCTGTAGACAACAGCTATTTTTATACGGAGAAAAGATACAAGGCCCTGCAGGAATTGCTTAAAAAAGAAAGAGAAGCTGCTCAAAATGACAAACATGGAACTGTAGGATGTGTGGCCCTTGATAGGTATGGAAATATTGCCGCAGGAACTTCAACAGGCGGCATGAACAACAAGAAATATGGCCGCATTGGTGATTCTCCCATCATAGGAGCAGGAACATATGCCAACAATAAAACGGGTGCATTTTCATGTACTGGTCATGGAGAATATTATATCCGACTGGGCTTCTCTAGAGATATTTCCGCATTGATGGAATATAAAAAGCTTTCCTTGAAAAAGGCTTGCCATGAAGAAATTCGAAAGCTGACAGAACTGGGAGGAACAGGCGGGGTAATCGGAATTGACAAAAAAGGCAACATTGCCATGGAGTTTAATACCTCAGGCATGTTCAGAGGGTATGTTAAATCGGACGGGGAACAGGAAGTGAAGATTTTTAAATAATGTTGGTTGGATATAAATAATCAATATTTATAAATCAAAGAAACTATCCAATATCCAATAAAGAATAAGAAATAAGGTAGGGAAAAAGTAAGATGGACTAATGGGGTTTTCTTGCAATTTGTATTTTTAATAATTTGAACTCTTATCCTGAACAGAGATATCATAAGGCATGCTTTTATCTTTCGGGTATAAAATACAGAATCCGGCTCTTGGGGGAGGCCGGATTCCTGTAACTTGATCATTTAATGTATGCTCTGTTAATTTAAAATTTCAATGGGGGCAATTAGGTATGAACCCGGCTGTTGCTTACTTTTACATCTTCCGCAGGCATGATAAATACCAATCCGAAGTAGATAAAAATTAATGCAGGATTGAAAAAGGCAAAGCCTAAAAAAATTACTCTGCAAAATATAGGGTCCAATTCAGGATTCAGATAATTGGATATTCCACCAAGAACTCCTGCAATGATCTTTTCGTTTGAGCGCGTTAATCGTTTCATGATAGTAAGTGTTAATTGTTTCTGTATTGTTAATTGTTATCTGAGTTTATTTATTCATGGCTAAATTGACGGAGGTATGACCCAGGGTTTGTCCGGTTCTTTCATTTTTCCAGGGGTTATTGGTGCTGTCAAAGTCATAGGGCAACTGATCAAGGTTGGCCCCTAACTGAACCTTTTTATCTTTGGGTATCTTTACTGTAACCTGCACTTCCTGATCTCGCCACCTGGCCTTCTCGCTCAGGGTAAAATAGGGATTAAGAACAAGCGTTGAATCCTGAGATTTTACTTCATATTGAATTTGCTTTAAGCTTTGCTGGATTTCATCCCTGTTACTGCCTCTTGCTTTGCGTTTGATATTTACCACAAATTCTTTACCATCTGTAGATTCCAGATTCAGATGAGGCCTGCCGACAAGAATTTCTTTTCCATCGATATGGCCGATTGTTAGATTGTTGACATGTAGGTTGCCATCTGTTTCCATATCATCCGATGCATTTGCCAGTTCAATATACAGAGTCTTGCAGGCCTTGCAATCAATTGTTTTACCGGTACTAGCCGTATTTTCTATAGAGTAATTATTGATTTGGCCCACCAGGATTACAATTCCTAAGATCAGTGCAACAAGCCAGATTCCCAGTGCTCCTAATCCAATTGCTTTATTGTTGGTCTTAAAACGGAAGACCATTTTTGTTCCTACAAAAAAGATAGACAGCAGCGGAATGCCAATTAAAAGCACAATTAAAAGAATGGAGACGCTGACCAATCCGGGATTAATAAAGAACCCCAGGTAAGCGGGTAAGTTTATGCTTGAATAATATGTTCCAGGACCTCCATCAAAGACAGGACTGCCAAGGGCCAGGGAAATAAACAATATTACAAGGCTGATAAATCCAAACAAAATAAACAGTGCTCCCAATAGCAGTCCAACCAACCGGCCTGCACTTCTGAACAACCGGGAGATTGCCTGTACAGTTTTATTGGCAGCATTCTTACCTTTACGGTAAGTTTCTGATTGGTTAAACTTTGAAAAACTTTTTTTTACTTCTTTAACTTCCTCCTGGATCGTTTTCTGAATGTTAGTGATAGTAGGCTCTTCACCTCTCATTTCCAGTCGTTGGGCGGTAGTAGTGGCTTTGGGAACAACCACCCAAAGTATTAGGTAGATAACTGCTGAAATTCCGGCACCGGCGAAAACAAGTAAAATAAATAAGATGCGAAGAATGACAGGGTCTATATTTAGGTAGGCACTTAACCCGTAACATACACCGCCAAGTATCCGGTTTTCAGTATCACGGTATAAACGTTTCTTAATCCTTTCACTTCCCATCTGAGTATCTTGAGCTTCTTCTTCCCCCATAAAGTCTTCCGGTTTGCCCATCTTATGCATCACCTCATCAACCCATTCGGTAGTGACCGATTCCTGCTGCTCATTTATTTTTTCATGAAAAAGCTCTGCGATACGCGATTCGATATCCGATATAATTTCCTGGCCACCGTTCTGGGTTGAGAAATACTGGTTGAGGCTTAGCAAATACATATTGAGTTTATCAAATGCATCTTCTTCGATGTGAAATACGTTACCGCTAATATTAATTGTGAATGTCTTTTTCATGGCTTCTATTTTATTTCTGTTGAATGAAGAGATGGTACGTTTTTGCGGGCATTGATAGTGTAGACGGTATCTACCAGTTCGTTCCATGCGTTTTCTAGTTCGTCGAGGAAAATCCTTCCTGTCTGAGTCAATTCGTAATACTTGCGTGGCGGGCCTTGTTGTGATTCTTCCCACCGGTAACCCAGATATCCTTCATTTTTAAGGCGGGTAAGCATGGGGTAAAGCGTGCCTTCAACAACAATCATCTTCGATTCTTCAAGGTTCTCAATAATATCGCTCACATATTGATCTCTATTTTGCAGCACCAGTAGGATGCAATATTCGAGAATTCCCTTTCGCATTTGTGCTTTTGTGTTTTCTGTTTTCATGGCTTTACTTCCTTATTGTTTGCGTAAATGGATGATATGGGTAGAATATTGGTTGTTAAATGGATCCCAAATTATTGGGATGGGATAGTCAGCTTTTAGCATACTGATCAACAGTAATTTAATTGCTAAGATTTTCCGACTCCAGTCTCCAGCTTTCAATAGCTGCTGTATTTTCAAATACCTGGTGGTTGATTATTTTCTCAGCGTAATGAGCGATTTGTGTTTCAACTCCGTCAGCAGTATATTGTTCTGCATCGTGAAAGAAACGATCATTGGTCATCCAATTTTCGATAGCCAGGCTTTTCTGTGTTTCTTCCACTGTCATTACCTTTTCAGCATATTTAGCGATTTCAACATCTGCACTTTCGGCTGTTTCTTGTTCTGCAGCAGAAAAGAAATTATCATTGGTCATCCAATTTTCTATGGTAAGGCCTTCCTCCTTATCTTCAGTAGTCATTATCTTTTCAGCATATTTAGCAATCTCAGTATCGGCACCTTCGGCAGTTTCTTTTTCTGCATCATTTAAGAAATTTTCAATGGTCATTTTGCTTTCAACTGCTGCGGATTCTTCTGCAGCTACTTGTGTGAATGATTCATTGGTGTTATTCAACTGAAAGGCCAATTCAGAATTGATAGCATCGATAGCAACATCTGCATTTTTTGTTTCGGCAGATTGTTCATCCAAAGTCAAAGTTATTTTTTCAAATGCTACTGTGTTGGATAATTCTTTCCAAAGATCCTGTGCACTAACAGAAAAACTTATTAATACTGCACTTACTAATACTGCACTTGAAAGTAATGTCATTTTGCTTACCTGACTGTTACTTGTTTCCTGATTGTTGTTTTGAGTTTTCATGATGTTGTCTCCTATTGTTTTGTTTTTTGTTTCTGTTTTAAGGTTGTTTTCTGAATCTATGACGATTGATTTTTGATTTCGTTACAACTGTATAGTACATTTTTTTAAAATCTACCTTTTCTTGCATTGTTATTTGTACTGCAAATATATGGCTTTTAAATGGAACTATGCAACACATAGTAGTATATTTTTTAAAATATTTATATTATATTTTATAAATGACTGATAATCAAATAATAGAAATTTGAATGATTTTTAAATATTTTTTCTGACTTGTCTTGATTCCTTATTCTTGAGTTGAGAAAATATTTTAAAACATTCAATTCTGAGAATAAATGGGCTATTGAATGCGATTATTTTATCTTTGTGAAGGATATAAAACGAACCCCAATGTCATTAATAATTGAGGAACAGGATTTAGAGAAATTTATCATGATAGGCGACCGTGTTTTGGTAAAGCCTAAAGATTTGCAGGGAAGGACTCCCTCGGGCTTGTATTTACCGCCTTCAGTGCAGGAAAATGAAAAGACACAAAGCGGATATATCGTCAAAGTGGGGCCTGGTTACCCAATACCGGCAATGACAGATATTGATGAGCCCTGGAAAGAAAATAAGGATGAGGTAAAATATGTCCCCTTACAGGCCAAAGTAGGCGATCTGGCTGTCTATCTAAACAAAAGCGGCTGGGAAATTGAATTCAATAAGAATAAATACATTATTCTTCCTCATGCTGCTATTCTGATGCTGATTCGTGACGAGGGACTGTTTGAATAACTTTCGCCAGTTGCCTGCATCAAAAAGATTAAAAGCTTGACAAAAGTAGGTAATAACCCAAAAGAGCTGCTGGCTATAAATGGCTGGCAAAAATGCTTCAATCAAAATCCAGATGAATTGTTAACTGCCTTTTTTTGCCAGTAAACAGAAGCCAATTGCCAGCAGCTAGAACTAAATGATATCAATTATAAGTAATGTTTTTTCAATACTATTAAATACCTATGAATCTTTGCGGTTTCATTTCGAATATTCACTGGATGCCGGTGATAATAATGACTTTATTTTCGTTTATGCTGGGCGCACTTTGGCATCAGCCTTTTTTGTTCGGCAAAACATGGCTTGCCGAAAATAAGCTCAGCGACCCCAAATCGCAGCTGAATATTCCTTTAATATTTGGTGGTACAGCAGTGCTGCATTTTCTGGCATTGGCTGCATTGAGCGCTGTGGTGTCAGGTCTGGGGGGACTTAATGGCTTTTTATTTGGATTGATTATTTCTTTGGTATGGATAGCCTCTTCATTGGGTTCTACCTACTTGTTTGCAGGCCGTTCTCTAAAATTGCTGGCCATTGATGCAGGGATGTATATCGTGCTTTTTTCTATCTCAGGATGGATAATGGGCATTTGGTAATATCATATTGTATATGACAATACCCGTTACATTAAATATTGAAGGTGAAGGGCAGCCATTTATCTGGCTGCACGGCATGCTGAATTCAGTGGAGTCTGATTCTCTTTATTCATTAATTGATCTTCACCAAACAGCCAAAAAGGCAAAAGTGATCAGGTATGATGCATGTGGCAAATCTGTGTATGGCGATTACCGGTGGGATACTATGACAGATCACCTGGCACAGGTAGTCGAATCGGGTAATTACCAAGAGGTAATTATTGGAGGTTGTTCCATGGGATCGGTCAGTGCCTTGCATTATGCAGTTAAGTATCCTGAAAAAGTGAAAGCACTCATCCTGGTGACCCCGCCGCCTGCATGGGAAAAACGTGAAGCGGTAAAAGCGGTTTATCGCAAGATTGCCTCCAAAGCTCATGGCAATTCAATCCCTGATTTTTTGAAACGATTAATCTCAATTACCCAGGATCCGCCTGAATTTTACGAACAGCAACATCCCGGTACCCGCCAAAAGCTAATGGAGTACCGTCTATCTTTCAACCCTAAGTATTATGCACAGATCTATCTGGGCGGGGCAGCTTCTGATTTGCCCTCCCGTGAACAAATAGCCTCAATTAAGGTTCCTACACTCATTGCAGCATTGCCTGAGGATGAAAACCATCCTTTGGAGATCGCTCAGGAACTTAATGCACTGATAGCCAACTCCTGCATGGAGGTGATATCTGACTATACGGGGTACCTGAATCTTCAGCATAAGGTAGAGGAATTTATGGCCGCTTTGGAGTGTAATAACAAATTGTAAATTTAATGGCTGTTTTTATTTCAAATTGAAACATGCCCATCTTTAACATGGGTTTTTTTTATATATTGCATTCGAAAAATGAATATTAATAATTTATCACTATAAGTTATGGAAAGAGTTTCAGACAGAGTTGCGAATTTATCAGCATCTGCCACCCTTGCTGTGGCCCAAAAAAGCCGCGAGTTAAAAGACAAAGGCATTGATGTGATCAGCCTTGGCGTAGGAGAACCTGACTTTAATACCCCCGATTTCATCAAGGAAGCTGCCAAAAAGGCTATTGATGAGAACTATTCAACCTATTCTCCTGTACCCGGTTATCTGTCATTGCGCAAGGCTATTGTTGATAAGCTTAAACGAGACAACAATCTGGATTACACCACCGATCAGATCATCGTTTCCAACGGGGCCAAACATTCCATAGCCAATCTTTTACAGGCACTGATTAACCCGGGGGATGAGGTAATCATTCCTGCTCCTTACTGGGTAACTTATATCGAGCTGGTGAAACTCAATGATGGTGTCAATGTAATTATTCCAACTACTGTTGACAGCGATTTTAAAATAACACCTGCTCAGCTTGAAGCAGCCATTACCCCTAAAACACGCGCTTTCCTGTTCAGCAGTCCAAGCAATCCTACAGGCAGTGTTTATAGCAGGGAAGAGTTAAAAGCTTTTGCTGCCATCTTTGCCAAACACCCCAATATCATCGTTATTTCCGATGAAATCTATGAGCATATTGTTTATGGTATCAAGCATGAAAGTATAGCACAGTTCCCTGAGATTAAAGAGAGGGTAGTGGTAGTTAACGGCGTTTCAAAGGCTTTTGCAATGACCGGCTACCGTATCGGGTACATTGCCGCCCCGCTGTGGCTTGCCAAGGCCTGCGATAAACTACAGGGGCAGTATACATCAGGACCATGCTCAGTATCTCAGATTGCTTCAGTCACTGCCTTAAATGCTCCTTTGGATTCCGTTTACGCCATGGTTGAACAGTTTGAGAAACGCCGCGATCTGGTGCTGGATAAACTGTTACAGATCGCCGGAGTCAAAACCAGTAAGCCTGACGGTGCTTTCTATGTGTTCCCCGACATCTCTTCTTTCTTTGGAAAGTCGGATGGAACAATCACCATCAACAATGCCGATGATATGGGGTTATTTATCCTGTCGAATGCCTATACCGGGGTAGTATCCGGAACAGCCTTTGGTGCTCCTGAATGTATCCGTATCTCTTATGCCGCTTCAGAAGCCGATCTGATCAAATCGCTTGATCGTATCAAAGCGGCACTGGAAACCCTTCAATAAAAGAAATTATCTTTTTTAACTTCAAATACAAGGCCTGGTGAGAATGATTCATCAGGCTTTTTTTTTGTATTTATACCAATTGAACAGGTATAAACTATGACCAAATTAATTCATCTGTTAAGATTGAAATTTAAAAAATAATATTGTTAACTTTACGTGCTATGATAGTCAATTTCATTAAGCATCCACTATTATGAGTAAGCTTATTCTCTTGTTTGCAATTGCATTTAGTTGTTCTGTTGCAAATGCAGGTCAACTCAGGTCTTTATTTTATACCAATCGCTATTCTGCAATTTTTACCGATACCATCAAATATAATGTTGTAGAGAGTAATGGCAATAGTTTGAATACAGTTAACGGAGTCAGTTCGGAAAATAATTACAATCCATTAAAGGATTTTACCAGCAATATCCACTATGTCAATTGTAATTATGCCATGGCTGAATTCAGTTTCTCTGTTGATACCACTTTTCCTGGGGACCTTGCTTGCTGGGATTTTGGAGATGGTTCTACCAGTTGTAGTACATATACCACTGGGGCATGGAATAACTATTCAACACCAGGGACCTATACCGTTTCTCTTACTTTTACAAGAAATGGAAACTCCAAAACAATCACTAAACCTAATTTAATTACTATCAGAAATGCACCTCAGGTTGAGTTTGATTTGAATAATATTAATAAGGATTCACTGTTTGCTCCCGTATCCGTTGACTTTCTCAATCAAACGATAAAGGGTGATGGAGACTCATTGACGTATACCTGGGATTTTGGTGATGGCTCTGTTTCGGCTGAATTTGATCCCTCCCATACTTTTAATAGTGCCAAAACATACTATGTTGGATTGACCGCAAAAGATAATTTCGGCTGCAGTATAATTAATAGAAAAGAAATTGTTGTAAAAGATCCGGCTCAAAGAAATGAGATAAATTACATTGTAGGTTCCTGTACTAATAATGGAGTTCCTGCCTGCGGATGGGACAAACATTTTATTATTGAACAGGATACCCTAAAAATATATGGATTTACCAGCGGTAATTGCTGTACAAAAAAGACTGCTACTGTTACAAATAGCAATGACACTATTGTAATCAGAACCTTTGAATCAGGGCCTCAGTGTACCTGTAGTTGTGGATATTGCTTTGCTATCAATGTTCCAAACATTCAAAGGAATTCTATAAATGTATCTTTTAACGGACAATTATTTACCGCCAATAGGACACTGTCATCTATCAAGTTTAACCCTTTCATCAATGATATCAGGATTTATCCAAACCCGGTGAAATTAGAATTCACAATTGACTATTCAGCATTAAATAATAACAATTATCAAATTGAAGTATTTGATATGATGGGTCGGGTGGTTTATCAAAATAGGAAGGTAACTTCTTCCACATTAAAGGTTGATGCCAGTAATCTTAAATCCGGGTTTTATTTGATCAGAACATTTTCTGATAAATCAAATGTCTTTATGAATAAAATAATTATCAATAAAGCCCACTAGCAACCTCTTTGCCCTAATACCCAGCCCTGGCTGGCCCAAGGTTATTAAGCTATATTGACCCTTTATTATCCTTTTATTCTATTTCAAAAAAATGATGGGTTAAAAAACCCTCCACTATGGGTTATAAATGGTTAATATGCCTATACCCAGCCAGCAGGGTGGTACAGCTTTTCTGCTTACCCGATGCAGTTTTTATAAATAATTTGTTGGTGTGTAAATTACACTTTTCTTGCCCGGTCCATCTCACGGGAAGCATCTTTTAGCTTGAGGGTTTCGCGCTTGTCGAAGGTCTTTTTACCCTTTGCCAGCGAGATTTCAAGCTTGGCCAGGCCTTTATCGTTGATGAAAAGCTTGAGGGGGACGATGGTTATACCGCCTTCCTTGGTTTTCTTCTGAAGTTTCGACAATTCTTTTCTTTGCAAAAGCAGTTTGCGGTCGCGCTTGGCAATATGGTTGTTGCAGGTGCCAAGCTCATATTCTGAAATGTGCATGTTCTTCACATACAATTCATTGTTCACAAAGGTGCAATAGGAATCTACCAGTCCGGCCTTACCTCCTCTTATGGATTTTATTTCGGTTCCTGCCAATTGAATACCGGCATAGAAGTTCTCGATGATCTCGTAATCAAAGAATGCCTTTTTATTCTTAATGCTGATATTTTGTGGTTTGTGTGCCATTGCTTGTCTCTGATCATTTGTGTGATGGCCATAGGCTTTTTTATAAAAGCTACAGTAGCCGGTTTTATCATTACAAATTTACACTTAATTTGTATTCAGAAAACTTTTGAAGACATGCACAACGCAAAATATAATCTTATCACGGTTCTAGGACCTACCGCTTCGGGCAAAACGGCTGTCGCTGCCAAGGTTGCCGCTATATTTGACGGGGAAGTTATTTCGGCCGATTCGCGGCAGGTTTACCGTGGAATGGACCTTGGTACAGGCAAGGATTATGCTGATTATACAGTCGACGGCAAACAGGTGCCTTATCACCTGATCGATATCGTTGATGCCGGCTATGAGTACAATGTGTATGAATATCAAAAGGATTTTCTTAGGGTATTTGCTGAAATAAGCGCCAGGGAAAAGCTACCTGTAATGTGTGGGGGCAGCGGTTTGTATCTTGAAGCGGTATTAAAGAATTACAAGCTGATACAGGTTCCTATCAATGAGAAGCTGCGCGAGAGCTTGGATGACAAGCAGATCTATGAACTGGAGGAAATTCTTCGATCCTACAAGCATTACCTGCACAACCAGACCGATCTGGAAAGTACCAAAAGGGCCATTAGGGCTATTGAAATTGAAGAATATTACCTCACTCATCCCGAAATTGATACCGGCATGCCCGATATCCGCAGTTTGGTGGTTGGGGTTAAATATGATCGTTTATCGCGACGCAAACGTATTACCAGTCGTCTAAAACAGCGCTTGAAAGATGGTATGCTCGATGAGGTTCAGCGACTGCTCGACAGCGGACTGACACCAGAGCAGCTTACCTATTATGGTCTGGAATACAAGTATATGACCCTGCACCTTACCGGTAAGATTTCCTATGAGGAGATGTTCGAAGGATTGAACGTGGCCATTCATCAGTTTGCCAAACGACAAATGACCTGGTTTCGCAGAATGGAAAAGCAGGGAACCCATATCCATTGGTTGGACGGTTATATGCCTATGGACGAAAAGATAAGGAAGATAATGGAATGGTACGGGTAAATATAAGTAAGTATCCTATTATAATTTAATGACAGATCTATTTACTGTTTTATTTCCTTCTTTCTCTCCAGTTGATTTTCATCACACATAAATCAGCATTGTCTGATTCTCGTACCAGGCAATTCAATGTCTCTTTATCAGTCAGTCGGGTCATGGTGACTGCAATGGCATCGCCAGCCTGTACTTCCTTCAGATAGTTTACTTCCAGTTCAGCGGGTTCGTTGTTATTCATATAGTCGATGCTATAATTATCGAGTACCCGTTCTACATATTTGACACTGTTGAAATGCTGATTGATATCCAGATCGCTGAACAGGACGGGCCAGAAGTACATCTGCTCTGAATGGGCTACAGGCTTTATGCGCTGGGGATTGCGACACGCATTGTTATCTATCCTTTTGGGAAAGGTGCCCCGATAGTCAGTCAGCCTGAATATCCTGCGGTTTTCCATATCCAGGATCAGCCATGCAGAGCTGGCGCGCAGTAAGGTTTCCCCTTTTTCATCCTCAAGGATATATTCACGGTAGGCATACATTCCATCCGTTCCGGCTGACCAGGTGCTTAGGGTAACCTGTTCCTGCCAGCCAGGATATTTCTCCACCTGAAAATACATGCGCGATAGTACCCAGAACAAATTGTTGTTCTTTAGGCTGTCGTAGCCCCAGTCCATCACCTGGGCATGGGCCCATGCCGCTTCGATCAGAATATTAAAAAGAGCTACTATTGATGCCTTGCCATATTGGTTGGTCTGGTATGATTTGATGGCTAACTTTTCCTGATATTTCTCCATTTTAGAGGGGTTAAATTAAACCTTTATGCAAATGTATTGTTGCCCTTTGAAAAATCAATCAAAATAGTGACTTTTGCATAAATTTTAATAATAGAAGATGACCATTATCATTAAGACACCTGAACAGATAGAAGGGATTAGAAGGAGCAGCAAACTGGCAGGACAAGCTCTTGAATATATTGCCGAATTTGTGAAAGAGGGTGTCAATACCGAATTTCTGAATCAAAAAATTGATGCTTATTTAAGAGACAACGGAGCGATCCCTGCTACGCTGGGCTATGGCGGATATCCTAAATCCTGCTGTATTTCTATCAACGAGGTGGTCTGTCATGGCATTCCTTCAGAAAAGGTCATCCTGAAAAACGGGGATATTCTGAATATCGATGTTACTGCCATTTTAAATGGTTATTATGGCGATACCAGCAAAATGTATACCGTAGGCGACGTATCACCTTTAGCGCTCGATCTGATCGAAGTTACCAAGCATGGTATGAACCTTGGCATTCAACAGGTGAAGCCGGGAAATTATTTTGGCAATATTGGCCATGCGATCAGCAAATATGTGAAGTCGCAGGGATACAGTGTGGTTTATGAATATTGCGGCCATGGGGTAGGTGTTGATTTTCATGAAGAACCACAGGTGGATCATACTTCCCGCAGAAATACCGGTCCGATTATGCATCCCGGCATGACTTTCACCATTGAACCGATGATCAATGAAGGAAGGCCCGGTACTGTTGTCGATAAAAATGACAAGTGGACTGCCCGAACTATTGACAATAAACTTTCCGCCCAGTTTGAACACACCATATTGGTTACTTCTACAGGATTTGAAGTTCTTACCGATGTCACCGGTGAATATGAATAAATAGCAAGGGGCTTGGGGCATGGGGCATGGGATGCAGTATTCAGTGGTCAGTAGTCAGTAATAACAATGATGACTGAAAACGATTATGCAATCCTATAGCTTTTCAATCCTTCAGTCCTTCCATCCTTCCATCCTTCTGCCGGAAGATCTGCTTTAGGCCACAGGTACTGAAAAATAGAAGGTTGAACCCTTGCCAGGTTCTGTTTCCATGCCCACTTGTCCGCCCAGCAGTTCAACCAAGGCTTTGGAGATAGCCAGGCCCAATCCGTTGCCACCATATCTCTTTGAAAAGGCTGACTCGACCTGGCGGAAGCGTTCAAAGATCTGGTCCTGATGTTGAGCCTGAATGCCAATGCCGGTATCCTTTACCCTAATCTCAACAAAACCATCTTTTTGGTCTGCACCAATATCTACAGTTCCCTTTTCGGTGAATTTAATAGCGTTACCAACAAAGTTGATAAGGATCTGCCTCAGTTTATTTTCATCACTGATAATGAATATTTCATTGCATTCATTCTTTGCATCAATTCTGATCTCCAGTCCTTTCTCAACAGCTTTAAAAAGGTATTCTTTTTGAATACTTGCAATCAGCTGATTGACCGATAACTTTCTCTTATCCACTTTGATCTCTCC
This sequence comes from Prolixibacteraceae bacterium, assembly GCA_035297625.1. Taxonomy (GTDB): domain Bacteria; phylum Bacteroidota; class Bacteroidia; order Bacteroidales; family Prolixibacteraceae; genus Aquipluma. Next base: position 20,850 of record DATGYU010000354.1, on the reverse strand, counting down.
GGCTTCGATCCTTGAAAGATCCATGATGTCGCTTATTATAGATAGCAGTTTGGTACCGCTGGCATTGATAATCTTTGCAAAATGAGTAAGCTGGGTTTGGTCAAATTCATCATCGATCATCAATTCAGAAAAGCCAATGACACTATTTAAAGGAGTACGTATTTCATGGCTCATGTTGGCCAGGAATGCTGTTTTAAGCATATCGCTTTCTATGGCCTTTTCCTTGGCCAGGATCAAATCCTGAATAATCTGCTTTTTTTCCGATATGTCATTTTGTATCAGGATAAAGTTGCTGATACTGCCATCCAGATTTTTTACTGCCGAGATGGTTGTTTCTTCCCAAAAATAGGTACGGTCTTTACGGCGGTTCATAATCTGGCCTTCCCAGATCCTGTCGCTCTTTAAGGTGTCCCATAATTCAGCATACTGGTCCTTAGAAAGGTGCCCCGGATTAAATATCCTTGGACATCGGCCAATCACATCTGAGGGCTGATATTGCGTTAATTCGACAAACTTATTATTGACGAATTCAACTTTTCCTTCAGCGTTGGTAATGGTAATGGCTGAAGGACCCTGTTCTATGGCTTTTCTAAGGGTATGGATCTTTTTCTCGGCCTGTATTCTTTCAGTGATATTATGGATGTTGCATTGAACAACTTTTTGCTGTTCTACCATATAGGAATTGACAGTAAACTCTACATGGACGGGTTTGCCGTTTTTTGTCGAAAGTAAAATATTATCATAGCAGATATAGTCTTTGTGCTGTAATTCTTTTATCAACTCTTCCGTATCCGAAATATTTTTAAAGATGCCAATATTCCACAACGATTTGTTTAATATCTCCTTTTGAGAATAACCTAACAATTGGCAAAAGTAAGGATTAACATCAATGATGTTTCCATTGGGATCATCTAGGATAATGATTCCGTCTTTTGAAGTTTCAAAAAGTTTTCTGTAACGCGCCTCCGAAGCTCTTTGCCTTATCTCATTCTTTTTTCGTTCCAGGCTGATAGATGGATCTTCTGTTTGTTTTTGTTTGTCAATATTCATTACAGTCATAAGGCATTTATCTTTATCCGATATGATACCTTCAGCCAATTCCAATAGTTCATGTGTTATTGTTTCTTTTGCTTTTTGTTCAGACAAAAGAAATTTATTGTCGTTTTTTATCATACCTCAATTGTCAGTATAAATTGCCTGTTACATTTTATTCTATGCAATAGAACGTTGCTGAACAGACTTATTGTGTTATATATGCCAATAAAATGAACCCTATGAAAGGTATTTTCCTTTAAATAGGAACATTAAGGTCTATGATTGAATCCGGAACATTAAATGTTCCTTCAATTTGCGTGAAATATATAGGTGCTCAAAGTTATATAAACTCCTATACAATGATACACTTTTCATTTTATTCCTCCATACTTTTAATATTTTTTAAGAATTTTATTCATTTGGGGATTTTTTCAGTTGAAAGTGTTTAAGTATTTTCCAATACCTATTGTCGTACGTAAAGGATTGAGGGATCGAAGGACTGAAAGATTGAAGGGGGTGCTGAAGCCCCACCTGACCGGACGGGCAGGAAGTTCAGTATGAAACACTGAATTGTGGTTATTAAATACTGAAAAATGCGAATCAAGGGGTAAGCAGGATGTGCCAAAAAACTCAACTTGGCTGGTCATTGAGGCATCCATCTGTTCCCATAAATAATCCAAGCTTACCATCAAAGTTCAGTGTAAAGTAATATCCGGGATGAACCACATTTGGTATTTAAGTACTATTGATATACTATTGTTATACTAAGATCTTTATTTTAGTATAACAATAGTATATCAATAGTACTTTATATCCATATCTGGTCCATCTGGATTTACTATTTACAGGAAGGAGGTTATTATTTTACAGGTATATGGGATGATCCTATTTCAAAGGCTGGTCCTTGGGTCTAATTACCAGCCAAACCTTGTTAAGCGGTCACTTGTCCGCCAGGATAATACGTGTCTATCTTCAAATTTCAACCCTTGATTTTCATGAAAACTGATTGCTGAACACTGCCCCTTGTTCCTTAGCATTTCTTTTTATGACATTATTTTGTTCTTACTGCTTAAATGGAAGATAAATCTTAAAAAAGATTATTTTTGTTCAAAATTTTAAGATCATGATACAACGCATTCAAACAGTATATTTAGTTATTTCGACCATCCTGCTTGGTTTGTTATTTTTAATTCCATTTGCTGAAATAGCCGTGGATGGAATAATCTATCTGTTTAATTATAAGGGAATCTCCGCGGATGGGACCCTTAAATATAATGGATATGCCCTATCTATTCTAATAGGAGTTCTTGTGATTTTGCACGCCGTGATCATACTCAATTACAAGAACAGGATCCGGCAAATTCGTTTTCTGGTCTTGTCAATACTTCTGATGCTGGGCCTGTTTGGCATGTTCTTCTTTTTTACCCATTATACTTTTGGTAACGCTTCGGTAAGCTATAAGGTGAGTGTCTTTTTCCCTTTGATTGCTGTCATCCTTGATTATTTGGCCATCAGGGCTATTGGGAAGGACGAAGCCCTGATACGCTCTATTGACAGGATACGATAATCTTATAAAATATCTTTTTAAAAAGCCGGTGCCTGCATCGGCTTTTTTCGTTGAAGGGGGAGGAATAGCAGTTAAAAGTTTAAAATTTAAAGTTTAAAGTTGCGGGGTGAGACATCTCAGCGTGAAGTTACAAAGGTCGTTTATTGTCTTAATATCCTTAACCCGGGCCTGTGCGTAGCGTAAATTGTAAATTGTCTAATCGTAAATTATTCTTATTTCCGGTGAAGTAAAATAGACCGCATTTGATTTCGCCCCTTACTGAATATCTTTTACCTTTGTTTCATTGGTAATTGTAAATATTACCTTTGAATTGCTCAATGGAATCTACACATACAATCTAAAATACCGTTTACCATGTCCATAATTTTTGAAGAAAGGTTTGCAGCCCATCCCGATGATGTAAAAAAGTATGATACCCAACAGTTGCGCCAGCATTTTCTGATACCCAAACTAATGGAAGAAGATACCATTCATCTGGTATATTCTCATTATGACCGCTACATTGCCGGTGGTGCTGTTCCAAAAAATGATGCCCTCGAACTGACTGCCATCGCCCCGTTTAAGTCCGCTTACTTTTGTGAGCGCCGTGAACTGGGCATCATCAATGTTGGTGCAAAAGGCTCGGTAACGGTGGATGGTACGGAACATTCGCTTGATTTCAAGGAAGCGCTGTATATTGGGAAAGGTGCCCGTCAGGTGATCTTCAAATCGGACAGTAAAAGTGAGCCTGCCCGGTTTTATTTGAATTCGACCCCGGCGCATAAGGAACTTCCCACCCGGCGTATTACGCTTAAAGATGCCAATGTGCTGCAAATGGGATCCCAGTTAACGTCCAATGAACGACAGATTAACCAGTTGCTCATCAGCAAGGTGATTGAAACATGCCAGCTACAGATGGGGATGACGGAACTGAGACCAGGAAGCGTTTGGAATACCATGCCTGCCCATACGCATAGCCGCCGTATGGAAGTATATTTCTATTTCAACGTACCGGAAGGCCAGGCCGTTTGTCATTTTATGGGACAACCCCAGGAAACACGTCATATCTGGATGGAAAATGAACAGGCGGTCATCTCGCCCAACTGGTCGATTCATGCTGCTGCCGGTACCAGCAATTATATCTTTATCTGGGGCATGGCAGGCGAAAATATGGACTATACCGATATGGATGTTGTTCAGCCCAATGAACTGAGATAAGCCACACGTTTTAAGCAACTAATTCCAATAAAATCTACTTCCATGAATGATTTATTTGACCTGACCAATAAAGTCGCCCTTATCACCGGTGGGACGCAAGGTATAGGAATGGCCATAGGCAAAGTGCTGGGGCAGGCAGGGGCCCGCATATGTGTCAACGGCCGCAGTCAGGAAAAGCTTGACGCCTGCATAGCAGAATATAAATCGGCAGGTATTGATGTTTATACTATAAATTTTGATGTAACAAGTGAAGCGGATGTTGACCGTGGAATCTCTGTGATAGAAAAAGAGGTGGGCAACATCGATATCCTGGTAAATAATGCGGGGATTATAAAAAGAGTCCCCATACTTGAAATGCCTGTTGCAGATTTTAAACAGGTGATCGATATCGACCTGATTGCTCCGCTGATTGTATCCAAACGGGTAGCGCCGGCTATGATAGCCAAACGCGGTGGCAAGATCATCAACATGTGTTCGATGATGAGCGTTTACGGGCGCAATTCCGTGTCAGCCTATGCTTCGGCAAAGGGAGGGTTAAAGCTGTTGACTGCCAATATGTGCTGCGAATGGGCAAAGTACAATGTGCAGGTCAATGGCATCGGGCCGGGCTATATTGCTACCGAACTGACAGAGGCCATACGGCAAGACAACCATCCTTTCAATGACCTAGTGATGACACGCACCCCGGCAGGACGGTGGGGAAATCCCGAGGATGTGGGAAATGCTGCCCTGTTTCTGGCCTCCAAGGCAAGTGATTTTGTGAATGGCCATATCCTTTATGTTGATGGAGGTATACTGGCCAATTTTGGATATGTAAAAGGAGAAAACGATCTGCCCCAATGAAAAAGCTGACCCTGATAGGCGCCGTTTTGCTGATTGGCTTTACGGCCTTCGCTAAAAAGAACACCATTAAACTGACCAACCCATTGGCAGTTGACAGAATGGATGAAATCATCGTTTTAAGCCGTTCTGACGTAGAAAAACAAATAGGAAATATACCAGATGGTTTTGCGCCGATCGTTCAAATAAAAGGCAAAAATTTGCCTTCTCAGGCCGATGATATGAATGGGGACGGCCAATGGGATGAGCTGGCTTTTCTGGTGCAGCTGAAGGCTTCAGAAACAATTACTATAGAGATAAAAAAGATAGCCATTGCCGCTTATCCTGTATTTGAAAAGCGCACCAATGTACGTTTGGGAATACTACAGGCCGATGGCACTTATCCTGAGGTGGATCATTACAAAGCTTTGCCGTGTACCGACAGCTTTAAGATCATTGCCCAGGGGGAAGGCGTAAGCTGGGAAAACGATAAAATGGCCTTTCGTACCTACTTTGATTGCCGCAATGTGAAAGATCTGTTTGGGAAGCTAAAGCCGGGTATGATCATCGATAAGATTCATACCCCCGAGATACCGGACTACCATGTGCTATCTGACTGGGGAATGGATATCCTGCATTGTGGCAGTTCTGTCGGCTCAGGCGGACTTGCGTTACTGGAAGCGGACTCTCTTTACAGGCTTGGGTCCACCGACGGCTATGAATACCAAAAAGTGGTGGAAGGGCCTGTCAGGTCTATCCTTGATCTTAAATATACCGGCTGGCATATTGGCAATCAGGATTTATCAGCTGTCGAAAGGATTACCATTTATCCGGGCAGGTACTGGTTCCAATCGGATGTTACTGTTTCAGGCTTTAAGGGAGAAAAACAACTGGCAACAGGTATTGTCACCAGCATGCTCAAGAAACAGCCCATGGAGTTTGATGCCAATAAGGATTATCATGCCATTGCCACCCATGACAAGCAATCGCTCAACTTCGATGAATTGGGAATGGCTGTGCTGTTAAAGAAACCCGAAGTAACAAAGGTAGGGCGCACGACAGATATCGACTTCTATAAGCTGGGCTATAAAACAGTGGATGAGAAACAGTTCAGCAATGTAATCTCCCAGACTTACTACGTGGCTCAAAAAGTGGATGCAGGTAAGCCTGCACGTCATTACTTCTTTGCTGTCTGGGGCCTTGAAAACGCGAAATGGAAAGACAGTGATAATTTCAAATCCTATATTTCTTCGGAGGCTGAATTGTTAAGCCATCCGGTAAAGGTGGGTTGGTAAAAATACAGGCAACATAAAGCGTCTATCGCATTGGGTTGGTTGAGGGTATTGTCAACTTCTCAAAAGCAAAAGGTAAAGATATCGATAGGCAATACAGTGTATTGTTCCTATTGCCAAAAGGTGCGCTTAAAAAATGTTCAACTTTAATTGGCAGAGTTAATACCGCCCCCTGAGGCTACCAGATTGATTGCTTAAATGATGAGCTCCTCAGGGGTTGCTTTCCATACATTTCCAAGATATTCTTATTTCCCAAATTTGATTTGTAGTTGATAAGGTATACAATAAATGTCATCATTTTAATATATTCATCTGTCAATGCAGATTGTTGATAACTATCATTTTAAGAAAAAATGTAATAAATTTTAAAAATATATTCATTAACAGCTGTTAACATTTTGCATTTTGTAAATATTATATTATCTTAGTATAGTTCAATATAAGAAGCATAATTCAACTACCGCAAGCTAATACTCCAAAGCCGGATTGTGCTGCATCAATGTCCAGATTTTATTTGAGATTGAATCATAGATAATCTGTTCAAAATAAATAACTAAAGTCTTTCTATTCATCGGTTTATCAGTTTAAGACATACTGTCGGGGGCAGATCGTTTGCCTGTATGGTTATTCTTATGATTGATATAGTTGTTTTTGATCAGAGGTTAAAGCTTAAAATTAGGTTACTTAACTCCTGTGGGAGAGTGAATTGAATTGTATATCGGCCAAATAATTCACATAAATTAAATGCCTATGGACAGATTTTACAATTAAGGATTTTAAAGATTATGAAACCTATAATCTTGAGTCAATTAACTTAATCAAGTATTCAACTACAAATTAAACTTTAAAACTTATGAAGAAAAGTAAATTGGAAAAGTTATGGCGAATAACAGCGATACTGTTTTTTACCTGCTTATTGGCAATTCCGTCTTTTGCACAGGAAAAGACGCTTTCCGGAGTTGTTGTGGATGAAAACGGAGCTTTTGTTCCCGGTGTAACTGTTGTTGTAAAAGGCACCACAACAGGCACTATTACTGACAATGATGGAAAGTTTTCCTTTAAAGCCCCCCAAAATGCACAGACACTGACCCTTTCCTATATTGGATTACGGACCCAGGAAATCAGCATTGGCAATCAAACTAATTTTAATGTGACCATGTTACCAGATGTTATTGGTGTAGAAGAAGTAGTGGTAACGGGATATGCTACGCAGAAAAAGGCCAGCTTAACCGGCGCTATCAGCCAGGTGTCTTCAGATGAATTGAATATCAGTGCTCCGGCAAGTGCCATACAACGTATGCAGGGCCATGTATCAGGAGTTAGCATTACCAATGCCCATACCCCGGGTGGTGATGCGACTGTCAGAATTCGTGGTATGGGAACAGTAAGCGGTTCTTCCACAATGAATAAGAACAATCCATTATATGTTATTGATGGGGTTCCAACAAAATCTAACATGTCACAATTGAATCCCAATGATATAGAGTCTATTTCGGTATTGAAAGACGCATCATCCGCTGCCATTTATGGGGCAAGAGGCGCCAACGGGGTAATCATTATAACCACCAAGCGTGGCAAATCAGGCGAACCCAAAATTACATTTGATGCCCGTTATGGAATGTCAGAAGCTTCCAACCAGTATGATCTGCTGAATACCCAGGAGTATGGGGAAGCCATGTGGATGATTGCCAGGAATTCAGGCCTTCCTGTCGGTAACGCATTGTACGGCATGGGCGAGAATCCTGTGATTCCTGATTACGCACTGGCAGGAAAAGCCACTGCCATGGAAGGCGACCCTGCCGCTGATCCTTCAAAATATAAGTATGCTGAAGGAAATTATTACTTCATTGTAAAGTCCAATAAACAGGGTACCAACTGGTATGACGAAATCTTCCGTACCGCTCCTGTTCAGGAATACAACCTGGCAGTAACCGGTGGTACCACCAAAGGTACTTATGCTTTTTCTGCAGGTTACTATTCAGAAGACGGTATTCTAATCCACTCCAGCTGGGACCGTTATTCGATCCGTTCCAATGCGGATGCAAAAATTACCAAATGGCTTGAAGTGGGAGAATCCATGGGCGTGGTCTTTTCAAGGCAAAAAGGTAATTTTTCAGACAATGGAGAAGGTACGGTAGTATCACAGGCTTATCGTATGCAACCTATCATTCCTGTATATGATATCATGGGTAACTTTGCCGGAACAAAAGTTCCATTGACAGGCAATGGGGAGAACCCGGTAGCTGTAGCATGGCGCGACAGAAATGACTTGAATGATAATTTAAGAGCGGTGGGCAACGTATATGGACAAATTAACCTTTTGCCCGGATTGAATGCTAAAACCTTGTTTGGCTTTGATTACAGAAACAATGAAGTGAAGGATATATTTCTCAAGAATCCGGAATTTTCAGAAGCCAAACCCAATGATAATTTAAACCTTACCAATTACAATACCATTCAATGGAACTGGGCCAATACATTAAACTGGGCTATTAATATTGAAGACATCCATAAGCTGAATTTCCTGGTCGGCACAGAAGCAGTGAGTAGTTATTACCGCTATTTCAATGCAAGCCGCGCCTCATTCTTTTCACAGGATCCTAACTATATGTACCTGGATGCCGGAGAATCGGCCATTAATAATGGCGGCCTTGGTTCCGACTGGACTACTGTTTCCTATTTTGCCAGAGCCAATTATGATTTTATGGGCAGGTATCTGTTGGAAGGCACTTTCCGTCGTGACGGTTCTTCAAGATTTGGTTCCAATCATCGGTGGGGAGATTTTCCGGCCTTCTCGGCAGGATGGAGAATCTCTGAAGAAAGCTTCATGTCAGGATCCAAAGTATGGCTCGATGATATGAAAATCAGAATTGGATGGGGGATGTCCGGTAATGACGAAATCGGCGATTACAATGGTTTCACTACATTCAGAACAAATCCACAATATTCCAAATATGCTCTTGGCGGAGGAACCACCTCATCCACAGCAGGATTCGATTCAAATGCATTTGGGAATAAAGATGCCAAATGGGAAGCTACCACCACAAGCAATTTAGGCTTTGACTTAACAATGCTGAAAGGCAGATTTTCAGTTAACGTTGATTTATGGAAACGCGTAACTACAGATATGTTGTTCCAGGTTCCTATTGCTCAGGTAAAAGGAGATGCAACAGCACCATATGTTAACGTGGGTGAGATGAAAAACCAGGGCATTGATTTTACGGGCATCCTTAGAAATGAGATTGGACATAATTTCAAATGGTCTGTTACTGCCAATATTTCTACCTATAAGAATGAAATAGTCAAACTATCAAACAATCCTAAGGATTTTATTGAAGGTGATCAACTTAGACAGAAAACCTATACCCGGTCCTATGCCGGATGGGAATTCCCATCCTACTATGGATATGTGGTGGAAGGAATATTCCAGACTCAGGCCGAAGCGGATGCATGGCCTAAGGCAATCGGCTCAAGCGGTACTTACAATAAACCCGGGCATTTCAAATTTAAAGATATCAGTGGTCCTGAAGGAAAACCTGATGGGATTATTGATTCAAATGACCGTACAAAACTTGGCAGTCCTCATCCTGATTTTTATGGTGGTGTCACTTTTGATGTTCAATATAAAGCATTTGACGTGACTGCATTCTTCACAGGAAGTTATGGTAATGAAATGATCAATTATGTACGACGCTGGATTGATTATAACATTTTCCCCGGAAGTGGAATGAGTAAGGATCGTTTGTATAAATCATGGGGAAGTCCTTATTTATCGGATAACTCCAAGGCAAAACTTGCCATTGCTGAAAATGCGGATGAGATCAGCCAGGAACCCTCCTCTCATTTTGTGGAAGATGCTTCTTATTTAAGGTTGAAAACCTTGCAGGTAGGATTTAATCTTAGTCAGAATACAGTAAAAAGGTATGGCATGACTAAATTCAGGATTTATCTGCAGGCAACCAATATTTGGACACTCACCAACTACAGCGGATTGGATCCTGAAATTCAGACAGGTACAGATAATCTGTTGGGCGTTGATCAAGGTGCATGGCCAACACCACGTCAATATATGATTGGTGTTAACCTTGGGTTTTAGTTAATAATCTAACTGTAAATATTATGAGTATGAAAAAGATATTTTTTATTTCGCTTTTACTATTACTTGCTTTGACCTATGCATGTAAGAATACTTTTATGGAAACCGTACCATTAGGCAGGGCATCCGATCAGAATTTTTATTCGGAAAAAGGGGTAAATGCTTTGTTAACCGGAGCTTATGCTATGATTGACGGTGCTTGGGGAACAGATGGTGCCTCCTGGGGGGCTGCCGTTGACAACTGGGTCTGGGGGGGTGTTGCCTCTGATGATGCTTATAAAGGCACCTCTTATGGTGATCAGCCTCCAATCAATTCCATTGAAATCTATCAGGCTATTTCCACCAATGACTATGTCGCCTTTAGATGGAGACTGATCTACGATGGGGTAGCACGTACCAATGACTGTCTGAGAGCTTTAAAAGTAACTGTTGACAATAAAAACATTACTGCTTCAGTAGCCGAGGAAATAGAAGCAGAAGCTAAGTTTTTAAGGGCATGGTTTCATTTCGAACAAAAAAGGGTATTTAATAATATCCCATATATTACTGAGGATGTTGATCCAACAACTGTAACGAATACCGTGGATGCATGGCCATTGATAGAAGCTGATTTGAAACTAGCTGTAAGCAAGCTGCCTGTAAGTCAGCAGGAAGTTGGCCGCCCAACCAAGTATGCAGCCGAAGCCGTATTGGCAAGGGTTTATCTGTTCCAACAAAAATGGGAGGATGCAAAGGTACTGTTGGATGATATCATCAATAGCGGCAAGTATTCCCTGATGCCTAATTATTCTGACAATTACATGATCGCTAAAAGAAATAATGCTGAATCCATCTTTGAAATTCAGTATTCTGTAAATGATGGTGCCGACGGTTCTGCCAATGCAGGCTGGGGCAGTTCATTGAATTTCCCGCAGGGGGGTCCTTTTGAAACCTGCTGCGGATTTTATCAGCCTTCCCAGAACCTTGTCAATGCCTTTAAAGTGGATGCCAATGGTCTTCCATTATTTGATACCTTCAATAATGATGACCTGAAAAATGACGAATTTATTGACCCCACTCAATCCTTTACAATTGATGAACGCCCGGTAGATACTCGTTTGGATCATACGGTGGGCCGTCGTGGTATTCCTTACCTGGATTGGGGTATTAATCCAGGCAAAATATGGACAAGGGAAGTTGCCAATGGTGGCCCGTACATGTATGTAAAGAACATGTTTAAAAAGTCTGAAAAGGGGACCTTGTCAACAACAACAGGTTGGGCTACCGGGGTAAATGCCAACAATTACAGAGCGTATCGTTTGGCGCATATCTATTTGTGGAGAGCTGAAGTTGCCGCTCAGCTGAATGATCTTCCCACAGCATTAATGTATGTGAATAAAGTGCGCGAACGCGCCAAAAATAGTGTTCTCATGGGTAAAGGTATCGAAGTTATGGATGATAAGGGAAAGGTGAGCGGTTATGCCATTGATCCTACTCAACCGGCAGCCAATTATAATGTTGGTTTATATCCTTCATTCCCAAGCAAAGATTATGCCCTTCGGGCTGTCCAATGGGAACTTCGTCTTGAATTTGCAATGGAAGGACAACGATTCTTTGATCTGGTACGTTGGGGCATTGCTGAGCCTACATTAAACGCCTATGTGGAAAAAGAAAAGACCAAGAGACTATATCTTAAAGATGCCCATTTTACCGCAGGTAAAAATGAATACTGGCCGATTCCTCAGGTTCAAATGGACTTGGAAAATAAAAATGGTGAGATACTTAAGCAAAACCCAGGTTATTAATTGTTAGAATTTGTTATTTAATTTGTGCGGCTGCTTCTTCCATTATGGAGCAGCCGCTTTTTTTTATATATATTTAGCTCATCATATTTTAACAAAAATGGCACTTAATTATATCTGGATATTCTTCTTTCTGATAGCCTTTGTGATTGGCCTTGTAAAGCTTATCTTTTTGGGCGACATGGACATCTTTCCCCAGATGATGAACTCTACCTTCGATATGGCCAAGACAGGCTTTGAGATATCGCTGGGCCTTACCGGGGTGCTTACCTTTTGGATGGGCATTATGAAAGTAGGAGAGAGCGGGGGAGTGGTCAGGCTATTTTCAAGGGTAGTAGGCCCTTTTTTCAATAAACTGTTCCCTTCCCTTGGTAAGGACCATCCGGCTCATGGTTCCATCATGCTGAACATCGCCGCCAACATGCTTAACCTGGATAACGCGGCTACCCCTATGGGACTGAAGGCCATGAGGGAAATGCAGGATACCAATCCATCATCCGATACTGCCTCTGATGCCCAGATCATGTTTATGGTGCTGAACGCTTCCGGATTAACAATCATTCCTGTGAGCATCATGGTCTACCGCGCTCAGCTGGGGGCTGTCAATCCATCGGATGTATTTATACCCATTTTACTGGCTACCTTCTTTTCTACCCTGGCCGGCTTAATAGCGGTAGCCTGGCGCCAAAAGATCAACCTGCTGGATAGAACGATACTTGCTTACCTGGGCAGCCTCACGGCTTTAATTGGTGCTATCATCTGGTATTTCTCAGGCCTTGAAAAAGAACAGATACAGGTAATTTCAAGTGTGGCCAGCAATGTAATTATCTTCTCTATTATTATTGGCTTTTTTCTGCTGGCCATGCGCAAAAAGGTAAATGTGTACGATGCATTTATTGAAGGGGCCAAGGATGGCTTTAAGACTGCTGTAATGATTATTCCATACCTGATAGCCATACTGGTTGCCATAGGGGTATTTCGTACCTCAGGGGCCATGGAATGGTTCATTTCAGGCATTAGCTGGGCGTTTCAGCAAATGGGTGTCAATACAGATTTTATCCCGGCATTGCCTACCGCTTTGATGAAGCCATTAAGTGGGAGCGGGGCCAGGGGGATGATGGTTGACACCATGAAGATGTATGGTGCTGATTCTTTCCCCGGCAGGGTGGCAAGTACCATTCAGGGGGCTGCTGATACCACCTTTTATATTCTGGCCGTATATTTTGGATCGGTGGGTATAAAAAATACCCGCTATGCCTTAATATGCGGGTTGATAGCCGACTTTACAGGAATTGTCGCGGCCATATTAATGGCATACCTGTTCTTTCATTAGAAAAGCAAAGGGCGAGGAGAAGTAATCAGTAGTCTGAGAAAATGAGATTGTGAGAAGATGTGAGAGGTACGCTTTTGCTCAAATGTCACTATAGTACCTGAAGTCCCAGGAAAATAAGAAACTACCACCTCAGGCAACCAACTTTAAACTTTAAACTGAGTAATCTTATGCTCTAAAGAAAAAAAGTGAATACACTGTTTGTGATATTCACCTTTATTTCTTTTTCTCTTAATTGATGGCATCATAAACCACCACCTTTTCCCACAGATGCTGGCAATCCTCAATAAACTTCAGATGGATAGGATGACTCTGGTAGATATTCTGATCTTCGCTATTCTTAAAAAAAGCCATATAAGAGTAAGTAAATGAGTCATCAACAACATCTCGTTTAGATTCTGCAGGAACACCAATATGATAGGATTGTATCTGAGGAACCTTAACAAGGGCATGTAATCCTTTTTCGAAGGCTTCCCTGGCATCAGCATTCTGCGGCTCTTTCAGCCAGAAGAATACATGATGGACGAATGCTTTTTTTGTAGGAAGCTCTCTGGCATTTACTCGCTTAGATACCGATACCAAGCTGGTAGCTGCCATGCCTGCAGCCATTTTCATCATAAAATTGCGTCTGTCTTCCATTATTAAAATGTTTTAACGACTTGCCTTAAAAGGACAAGCCTGGTTAATAATCCTTCCAACAAATCAAGGCGCAACATGTTGGCTCCGTCGGATTTGGCAATAGAAGGATCAGGATGTGTTTCAACGAATATCCCATCAACTCCTGCCGCGATACCGGCACGAGCAATGGTTTCAATTAATGCAGGCTGTCCGCCTGTTACGCCGCTTGACTGATTGGGCTGTTGCAGTGAATGCGTAATATCAAGGATGACGGGGCAGTTGTTTTTCTGCATTTCTGGGATACCCCGGTAATCAACGATTAGATCATGATACCCGAAAGTAGAGCCACGTTCTGTAAGGAAAACATTGTTATTGCCACTTTCCCTGACTTTGTCTACTGCAAACTTCATAGCCTCGGCGGACAAAAACTGGCCTTTCTTGATATTTACGGCCTTACCCGTCTGTGCAGCAGCAACCAGAATGTCGGTCTGTCTGCATAAAAAGGCAGGGATCTGCAACATATCCACATATTCGGCAGCCATGGCAGCCTCTTGAGCCGTATGGATATCAGTTACTGTAGGTATATTAAAAGTATCTGATACTTTCTTTAATATTCTGAGTGCTTTTTCGTCTCCTATACCAGTAAAGGAATCTAACCGTGAGCGGTTGGCTTTCCGGTAGGAACCTTTGAAGATGAAGGGGATGTGAAGCTTTTGAGTTATCTCCGCAATTCTTTCTGCAATGTCCATAGCCATTTGTTCTCCTTCAATGGCGCATGGCCCTGCAAGCAGTAAGAAATTATCATTCGGATATGTAAGTCCTGGAATCATCCTAATTATATTTTTTACAAAGATAATTCAATCATAACTTTAAACTATAACCAACCCCGATAATATTCATGCTCTCTTTCTTATCTTCAAGAGAATTGAGTTCGAGGTAATCCTGTAAACGGTAAAATAAGCTTAATTCATTATTCTTGTTCAATGGATAGGCCAGTCCACCTGTATACCGGATTTTATCAAAATAGTTTTGTTTTAAGTCATGAAATGCTTCATAAGATACATAAGGAACAATTTTGCTGCCTTTTATGTTGTAGTCTGCCTTTGCGCGGTACCTGAAATAAGAATCCTGTTCATTGCTCGCCTGGTCAACTTTAGCACCACTGGTATATCTTAACCTAAATGAGAGGTTAAAACGCTCAATATCAAAATCCGTCTTTGCATCCAAGGCTAAACGATTGGATGGTTCCCACACATAAATATCCTTTTTGGGCTTATAATCATTGGTGTTTTCATACCGATAATAACCGGCTACTGTCAGATACTTGTCCAGCTTATAGGAAAGTCCGCCTTCAAGGATATAACTATCCATTTTAAAGTCATTGAAAAACCTTAACTCCGGGTTAAACTCCAGTTTCAGGTTCTTAATGATTTTCTTGCTGAATTCAAGTTCTGCCCATGTGTTAGGGCTGCTTTGAGCGATAGCTGCCGATGACAGTAAAACTGATAAAAGAGCAGTCAGTATTTTATGCTTCCCCATGTTCATAGCTTTTTGGTACCATTCACATCATAGTAAATTACAATCCTTGCTGTATCTCTTAAGAAATCAATGCGATCAACTTCATATCGTTTAATATTAATACCGGTACGAAGTTTAAGATCAGCCAATAACTCCTCTTTCTTGTCTGCATGAAGGTTTTCAATCTTTTCATAAATAATGCGTTGCGACATTTCCTGTCTGAGGTTCAATATCTTTTCCAGGATATACAATCCTCCGACAATCATCATATTTGTTGCAAGCAGTTCTGAATAGCTGATCTTCTTGTTGGCAAGCGCGTTGATAACCGCAACAGCAATAATGACAAACAGATAGGTCATTTCTTTGATTGGAATGGCATCGGTACGATACCTTATAATTCCAAATATGGCAAATAACCCTAAGGCAAAGCCAAGTTCTATCTTAACGCTTTCCAGCAGGAAGCATAACAGGAAAATAACGATGCTTATGGCTATGTAGCTGAAATAAAAATCTTTACGTTTGCTGGTCTTGGCATATAATCCAACAACGATAGCGACAGTTACCAATAAATTAAATGCAAAGCGAACAACAAGCTCTGCCAGATCCTCCGGATTAATGACTTTGATACCCAGAAAATAGATATCATTTATTGATTTAGCGGCTTTTAATAGAACAAATGAAAGTTGCATGTTTTAAAGTTTAGTTGAAATACTCTTTTTTTAGTTTAAGTAACAGAGGTTTAAAATTATTTTTTTTAAGCTTCTCTTCAATCAGAGACCGTCCAATACAATATTTACTAAAGCCTTGCTGTCTTATTTTATGCGCGGCCAAAACCTCTGTAATCAATGCGGGTTTATTTGATTTACTCTGTTTTACTTCAATGATTACCAGGTTATCCAACGTAATCTCCTTCTCCGGGTTTTTAAATCCCAGGAAAGTATCAATCGTAACTCTTTCAGTGAAATTGTTGTCCACCAAGGTTATTCTATTAAAGGTGCTCCAGATTTTAGGGATTAATTCCGCAGGTTTATAGGGGCATGATTCTTTCAGGAACTCCAGCTCCTGTCCTTTTAATTCGGAAACCAGATCTTCTCTTTTTATCCTCTCCTTAATGGTTCTTCCTTTATTGGTTTTGAATTTTACTTCCAGGAAGTTATCATTGGATTGTACATACTGCCTTACCCTAATCTTATACCTATTACGTTTGCCGTTTTGATGACTGATATACATTCTGTCATCTTGGGTATCAAAATAGGTGTTGTCGTATTGAAAAATAGTTTCTCCCTTGATAGCCAATATGGAGTATTCGTTTTTTAAGGCTTCCAGTATTTCAGGCAGCAACCGGCGATGAAGGCAAAACTTTTTGTCAGTACGGTTCATCAGCTTTACCTCATCAAGATCGGATAACGATATTCTTTTAAAGGATTGTAAAGTATTTTTAATTAAGATCATGTTTAGGTTATAATACTTGCAAAACTATACTTTTTTTTCACCAATACTAATAAATCGACACTTACAGAAAATATTTTTCGCCTCAAACATGAACCCTTTGTGTTATCATTCATAACGCTTTCCCCACAAGCTTTTTAACCTTTCCAGTATTTTAATTTCAAGAGGGTTGTTTTGGGGCTTGTAGATCTTATGCTTCCTGACTTCCTTGGGTAAAAAGTCCTGTTCGGCAAAGTTATTCTTATACGAATGGGCGTATTTGTAGTCCTTGCCATAGCCTAATTCTTTCATCAGTTTGGTGGGTGCATTCCTGATATGCAGTGGTACCGGAAGGTCTCCTGTTGCTTTTACCAGCGCTATGGCATCGTCGATGGCTTCATAGGCTGAATTGCTTTTTGCAGACGTTGCCAGGTATATGGCGCACTGGGATAAGATGATACGTGCCTCCGGATAGCCAATCTTGTGTACTGCATCAAAGGTACTCTGTGCCAGTAATAGCGCATTGGGATTGGCAAGCCCTATGTCTTCCGCCGCCAGTATAAGCATCCGGCGGGCAATGAATTTAACATCCTCGCCGCCTTCGATCATTCGGGCTAGCCAGTAAACGGCCGCATCAGGGTCACTGCCACGCATACTCTTGATAAACGCTGAGATGATGTCGTAATGCATCTCACCGTTTTTATCATAGGTGACCATCGTATTCTGCAGTCGGTCAATGACCTTTTCATTGGTGATGATGATCGACTCCTGTTCTTCCGAATTAATTATCAGTTCCAGCACATTCAACAATTTTCGTGCATCACCTCCCGAGAAACGCAGCAAGGCATCATCTTCCTCTATCACTATCTTCTTTTCTTTCAGATAGGTATCTTTGGTAAGGGCTGTATCTATCAGCTTTAGAAGATCAGCTTTACCCAGTGAATTGAGGATATACACCTGGCATCGCGATAGCAAGGGCGATATTACTTCAAATGATGGGTTCTCGGTAGTGGCGCCTATCAGGGTGACTACTCCCTGCTCTACAGCTCCCAGCAAGGAATCCTGCTGGGACTTGCTGAAACGGTGAATCTCATCAATAAAAAGTATCGGGTTAGGCTTGTTGAAGAACTGCGTCCTCTGGGCCTTTTCAATGGCATCACGTACATCCTTCACTCCCGAACTGACAGCACTCAATGTATAAAATGGACGGTCCAGCGTGTTGGCAATGATCTTTGCCAAAGTAGTTTTACCCACCCCGGGAGGACCCCAAAGAATGAAGGAAGATACTTTACCCGAGTCGATCATCTTGCGCAATACGCCCCCTTCACCTACCAGGTGTTCCTGTCCGATATAATCATCAAGGGAGGTCGGACGTAATCGTTCTGCAAGTGGTTGATTAGCATACTGCATAGCTGTTGATAAAGGGCTTTAATATGAACTGTAAAGATACTAATTAATTCAAGTTGATGGCTACTGGCTACTGGCTACTGGCGGCTTGCTTCTGGCAAGAAATGCTTCGATTAAGCAGCAAAGTAAGATGATAGCAGTATGGCCTTCCTCCCAGTACTCGGGACCAGCAGCCAGAAGCTAGTAGCCAGAAGCCAGAAGCCTGGGTTAATTGCAATAACGTTTGATGATGTTGTAGGCATCCTGAATACCCAATTCGCCCGCTTTGCTTAAATCAATGGCGGCCCCGTCAATGTCATCCAGGTATATTTTTGTCAATCCCCTGTTGAAATATGCCTCCGCAAAATCTTTTTCTATGTCTATGGCTTTATCCAAATCCTTTAAGGCCCCTTCATAATCGCGCATCTTGCATTTTACGTATGACTGGTTAAAATAGGCAAACGCGAATCGTGGGTTAAGGTTCAGGCAGATGGTGTAATCATTCAGAACGTCCTTGTAGTCGGTAACTGTTTCTGTCACATTGACATTACTCTGCTTGGCATTGCCATTCATTGAAATAACCACGGGTTCCGATGCTTGTTTTAACTCATTGATGGCATCAGTCATCTTCAGCCTGCAGTTGGCCCTGGAGAAATAGGCCAGGGCATTGTTATTGTTCAGGCTGATGGCTTTCTGCAAATCGTTCATCGAATTCGGATAGTCATCAATCAAACAGTATAGGATTCCACGCGTAAGAAAGTTCATGCTCTCCCTGTTGTTGATGGCTATTTTCTCATTTAAAAACAGGATGTTGTTTTTGAATACCTCTTTTAAATTGTCTACCGGTTTATTTGATATGGTTATTACCGGGTTGTAATTATTAAAGTTATTGATGCTCTCCAGTTCTAAATTGTAATATTGTGTACGTTCAATGTCATTGGAATATTTATCGTAAGATGACAACACAAAGATCGGCTGAAGGTCAATGACAATATTTTTATTCTGAATACGCCCGTCTTCAACGACTTTGTCTTGCGGATCTATTGTATTTTGAGCATCTGCCAGTGCCATCCGGTATCTGCGGCTATCTCTTTCTTCCTTGGTTTCCTTTTTAGGCTCATTGTTGTTGGTATCCTGATTATCTGCAGCAGTGGTGTTAATGCTGGCATTATTGGCGGTCTGTTGTGCCTGACCTGAAGTAGACGCTGACTTTCCTGCATTCTGCCTGGCCTTTGCAAGTCCGCTCTGATCTACATCTTTTGGGTTGAAGGCCAGCTTAGGGTCGAGCCTTGCAGCAATGGCATAATCTTCCTCAAAGCCGGGACGTTTAAGAATTTCCTTTGCTATACCCCTGTTCATATAGGCATTGGCAATGGTTGGATCAATCTGCAGGGCAAGATTGTAATCCATGATGGCTCCTTTCTGGTCTTCCAGCTTTTGCTTCACAAGACCCCTGTTAGTATAGGCATAGGCATTCTTAGGATCCAGCTTAAGGCATTCATCGAAGTCGCGCAATGCCGAGGCGTAGTCATTAAGCTCCAGCCGTGCCAATCCCCTGAGTAAATAAGCGTTGGAGAAATGAGGCCTGATGATAATTGCCTGGTTGAGGTCTTTAATGGCCCCCTTGATGTCGTTCTTTATTAATTTTGCATTGCTCCTGTTGATAAGGGTATTGGTAAACTTTGGGTTGATCTCAAGTGCCTTGTTGTAATCGGCAATGGCCCCGTCTATATCTTTCATCGATATTTTGGCAATTCCCCTGTTGTTATAAAGGTCGGCATTGTTTGGATCCAACTCTACGGCCTTGTCATAATCGGCAATTGCTTTCTTATAATCCTTCAGTTCCAGGTAGGCCAATCCCCGGTGCATATAAGCATCCGGATAATAAGGCTTGATTTCGATGGCCTTATTATAATCCTGGATAGCACCCCTGAAATCATCCAGCTGATGTTTGGCAATTCCTCTGAAGTAGTATGGTTCAGGAAGATATGGTTTGAATTTAATGACAATATTGAAATTTTCAATGGCTCCGACATAGTTTCCTATCTGGATGCGTGTCTCGCCTACACGGATATACTGGTTGATGTTCAATTGGCCAAAAACCACATTTGATACAAGAAGAAAGAATATATAGAGTTGTTTTTTCATATGCCTGCAAGATATAAATAGCAAAAGTACTATTTTAGCCCCAATGCTGTTGCTTCTGTTTTTTTAATTATTATTTGAATTCATTAACGCTGAAAACAATGTAACTGTTCAGACCGTTTCAAAGAAGCTTCTGGCTACTGGCAAGAAATGCCTCAATAAAAGGTAAAGTAACAGAAAAGCAGAATTGGTTTGCCCCCGAGTACTCGGGACTAACAGCCAATGGCCAGAAACCAGTAGCCAACAGCCACATTATTTACTCAAAATATATACCAAAATGCATTGTTATGGAAAATCGTTGTAGTTGGGCTCAGAAAGATGAAATAATGGCCAAATATCATGATGCGGAGTGGGGAAGGCCTTTACATGATGATCGGAAGCTTTTCGAGTTTTTAATCCTTGAAGGAATGCAGGCCGGCTTAAGTTGGATTACCATCCTTAAAAAGAGAGAAGCTTTCAGGCAGGCCTATGAGAATTTCGAGGTTCGCAAAGTGGCCGCTTTTGATCAGTCCAAAGTGGAAGAACTGATGAATAATGCAGGTATTCTCCGTAATCGCCTGAAGATTGAAGCCAGTATTAACAATGCCCGGCGTTTCCTGGAAGTGGTGGATGAATTCGGCAGTTTTGACAAATATATA
>DATGYU010000353.1:0-2033 GCA_035297625.1 Prolixibacteraceae bacterium | reverse complement strand
CTGCTGTACCCTTGGGTTTTCTTCAATGGGATGATTTACTTCAGGGGTGCGGTCTTCCATGCGGTCAACCGATTCATTGGAAAACATCATCTCGCCAATCAAGTTGGGATATTTGGCCATGTCCATTAATGGGGAAACTTTGGGATCGATGGCCAGCTTTAGGGTATTTTCCATCAGGGTAATGGTATTTCCTTTCAAATTCAGCAAAGCCTCTTCGGTGGCAATACCGGTTTTCACCAGTTCATTGCCAAACCAGGCGATAGAATCCTGTGCTTCCCATGCTTCCACTTCCTCTTTGGAACGATAAGACGAGGCATCTGAAGGAGAATGACCGCTATAACGGTAAGTGAGTACATCCAGTAATACAGGGCCTCTTTTTTCTTCCAGTATCTTGCGTTTGCGTTTATAGGCATCAATTACTGCCAAAGGGTTATAACCATCCACACGTTCGGCATGCAGCTGATCGCCATTGAGTCCTGCACCAATACGAGCCGCGATATTATAACCCATTGTTTCACCGCAGGTTTGGCCGCCCATCCCATACTGGTTATTCATGATGTTGATGATCAGTGGCAGCCCGCCTTTCATATCACCTTCCCACAATTGGGTAAACTGATCCATGGTGGCAAAAGCCAAACCTTCCCATACCGGTCCGCAAGCCATGGAAGCATCGCCAATATTGGCAACCACAATACCCGGTTTACGGTTTACTTTTTTATAGAGAGCAGCACCAACAGCAATATCACCAGATCCGCCCACAATGGCATTGTTAGGGTAAACACCAAATGGAGTGAAAAATGCATGCATCGAACCGCCTAACCCTTTGTTGAAACCGGTTTCGCGGGCAAAGATTTCGGCAAGTGTTCCATAGACAAGAAATTTTATGGCCAGCTGCTTCACTGTTCCTGAGTGGTTATTCTTAACAGGAGCAAAAGTGATTCCATCAAAATGACTTTCCATGATCTGCAGGAGCTGATCATCGCTTAACTTGGAAATGGCAGATAACCCTTTTGCAAGAATTTCGCCATGACTGCGGTGCGATCCAAAGATAAAATCTTCGACACCCAGCGTGTAGGCCATACCGACTGCTGCCGCTTCCTGACCAATGGATAAATGCGCAGGACCGGGATGATTGTAAGCAATTCCGTTGTATTCACCCCTGATCTTTATCAGGTTGAGCATGGTTTCAAATTCACGGATGACAACCATATCATGGTAGATACGGAGCAGGTCTTCGTCAGAAAAATTGGCTCTTTCCTCTTTTATTGTCTTATTGTATTGGTTTACAGGAATAGGCTGAAAAGTTACCTCACCAGCTTTGCGCACCAACGATGGGTCTATAAATTGAATCTTAGGCATTATATTATGAGTTTAAAGTTTAAAATTTAAAGTTTAAAGTTGGGGTTGCCAGGGATAGTAGGATATACATTGAGCATTTATTTTATTTTTTATCAGATTTTAAAGTATAAAGTTTAATATTCAAAGTTTAAAGTTAAGGTTACTTTGGTTTGTACTTGGTTCCAGTTATTTCGCATTTGTTCAGATAATCCATAAAACCACTTATCATCTTACTTAGATCTTCAGCTTTATGGAGTGCCTGATCAAATTCACTTTGTAGGATATATTCATTGTCTAAAGCCCTGTAAAGCTGAGATCTTGTTTCACCACAAGAACCTTTTGAAATAGATAAGAATTGCAAGAACTCTTTTTTACCATTACGTTCAAAACCTTCAGCTATATTATCCATGATGGATCCTGAGGAGCTTTTAATTTGTCCAACCAAACGGTAATCTTTAGAAAATGCTGTCTTTAATGTAAAATGATGAATCATTTTACAAAGCTCTCTTGCATTCTGCCATGCTTTAACATCTTCAAACCGTTCAATTGTAGCCATAACTTTAAACTTTAAACTTTAAATTTTAAACTCTTCTAAAACTGAAATATAGTTTCCTTTATAATCTCGCTTACGGTAGGATGAGGGAAAACGATTTCTTCTACATCCTGCACTCTTAATTGTGATTCGATAATTGAAC
>DATGYU010000352.1:0-19416 GCA_035297625.1 Prolixibacteraceae bacterium | reverse complement strand
ACAAGTCGAATCTGTAGGGCAACCCTTTGTGGTTGCCCTTATTTTTAAAGTTCAAATTACAATAATCCACTCTGTGTAACTCTGTGATTAAAAAAATCATTTAAATCACAGAGCTACACAAAGTTTTAAATTACCTCCTTTGTTAGATAGTAACCTTAATATTCTTATGCTTTTCCCATTGCCTTTTGCAATATCTTCAGGATACCTTCATCCACTTTACCAAAGAACGAGATACCGGAAGCTCCGTTTTGCAAAGCAGCCTTGATGCCTGTTGCCAGTTCTTCTTCTGAATTAAAATCAGGAAGGTAAATACCGGCATAGATAGGGAAGCGGCCACATAAAAAGTGTATTCCTTCGGCAACGGCTGTGCCAATCCATTGGGGCTTTTCCCTGTAAAAACCATGATAGATCATCGGGCAGACGGCATCCAGGTTCCAGTTGGTCCAGTCCTGGCGGACTATTCTTCGGGCTACCTCAGGGGTTGGAAAAACAGCGGCCGTAATTTGTTTTTTATGTTGATGGGCTATGTTGGCCAGCTGGTTCACCACATTGGTAATGCGGTCATAGCGGTATTGGCGCCATGATAAGCTCTGATCGGGATACTGCAAATCCAGGGGGTCAACTCCATGCATTTGCTTATAGTTGTTACGGCAGGTCTCACAATAGCAAAAATCGTATTCGGGCAATTCCTTTTGTTGCTCAATGTTATATTTAGACCATAAGTTGACTGGCAGGATGACATCACAAAAACGCACATAGTCGAGGTGGATTCCATCGACATAATCCTTCTTGACAATTTGTTCTACCTGGTCTGAAAGATAAGCCTGCACCTCAGGTTTGGAAGGACAGAGCCAACGGTAATAACCAACGTAAGGGGGTTTGGTGGCACAGGAATCACCGCTTCTGCTTACGGCATACCACTCAGGATGCTTTTCCAGTAGTTCTTTTTCGCCCCGGTTCATGGTCCACATCCAGCGATGGGCTTCCAGCCCGGCCTTTTTGGCTATTCGAAAATGTCGTTCACTGTCCTGTTCAAAAAACATTCCACGGATGCCATATTGGTGGAAGCGTTCATATTTCTCTTTCAAAAAATTATCCTTCTCCTGCATATCTGGATTCTCCCAAACCCAATGTTTAGTGGCAGCAGATGTCGGTTTATCTTTTTTTTCCATTGCCATGGAAGGCTTAATTGTCGCCATTCCCATCCCTGCCAAAAGGGAGGATTTTATAAAATCTCGTTTATTCATTGGTCTTATTTTTAGTTAGAAATAATCCGGTTTCATCGATTAAAAGTACTGATCCATCTTTTAAGAGGCCCTTTGCTGTAAACTGCTGTGCTGTGGCCGATATTTCTATTTTTATGCCAGCTGTTTCTTCATTCAATTCCAGTTCTTTCAAATTGTTGGCATAACGGCCATTCTTTCTTTTAAAATCCTGCTGCTTATAATACACCAGCCAAAGGAATTTGCCGGCAACTTCTTCCCTGGGCATTTTAAAATCCACTGTTTTATTTCCTGCTTCTTTTTCTGAAAACTGAATCATTGCCCAGCGCTCTGGGTAATGCATGTTGATCAGACCCGGCGGGTTCCAAACCCAGTTATTTTCCGGATAAGCATGGCCGGTGGAAGGATTTTTTACCTTCTCATATTTGCCATCTACAAAATGGGTTTGCCATTCCACCCGGGAAAAGTCAATTTTCCAGGTCTGGCCATCTGAAGGAGTTTGATGGACTTCCAGATCAGCAAATGGGATTTTCATTTCAATGGTCCAGTTCTTATCCTTATCTGTTGGATCATTTAGTGTTCCTTCTAAACAAACGGCACTTTCAAATCCTTTGGAATTCCAGTGAATATCTGCCCGTCCTCCATTGCGGTAGGGCATGGGCATTTTTAAATCCAGCAGGGTATTTTTGGCATTCAATTCATATTCAAAGTAGTTATGGATATCTCCATCCGGGTCTATAAAAACTTCAAAGTCATTTTCATGATAGATGATCAAATCATGGGTGTCGTAAGTTGCCCAGATATGTGGTTCTTCCAACTCTGCCAATATGTACAGATTGGTGGCATCATGCAGCATTTTTACCCTTGTACGATACAATGGAGCGGGTTTTTTGTCCCCTTCAATGTCCGCGAAATCATCTATCCATTTGACCTGTTTCCAATCCGGTTCCTCAACTTTGCCATCAATAGAAATGGGTGTTTTTGATTGATAAACCACATAATTTTTAACAGGTGCAAGCAGATGTTCATACTCTTTTCCTGTTGATTGTGCGCAAAGCACATGGGCCAAAAACAGCAGGCTTACAATCAGTATGAGCATTTTTTTTCTTCTCATTGTATAGGGCTACTTTATTTCGTTGGAGTAAATTCAAAACAGATGGCCGGGGAACCCGCGTTTTTCAAACCAAAAGATGCCGGGATCTCTACTGTCACTTCATCATTTTCAACTTTCCATTTTACCTTCCCGGCGTTGGACAGTAAAATCATGGTGCTGCCTTTTTTTGGCAGGTTCCCTTTCCATTTTATGGTGGAAGGAATCTTTGCATTCTCTTCCATCCGGCAAATGGCATACCTGTTCCCGTTTTTGGCGGCAGTAAAGAATGTCTCCCCATCACGATAATTGGCTGTGATGCGGGTGTTGTAAATGGCTTTGCCATTGTTGGTGAGCCAGCTGCCAATTTCCTTCATCACCGTGATGGCCCCCAAGTCGAGTGTGCCATCAGGTTTTGGGCCGACACCCAACAGTAAACTTCCCCCTTTGGCCACAATTTCAATTAAATCATGAATCACTTTTGCTGAAGATTTGTAGTGCTCCCCGGGAACATATCCCCAGTTGTTTCCCAGGGTGATGCAGCTTTCCCAGGGGTAAGGCAACTGGTCGGCAGGAATACTGCGTTCCGGAGTCTGGTAATTTTCATATTTGCCATGCACTGTCCTGTCCACCATTATCAGTCCGGGTTGCGCTTTACGGGCCATTTCTGCAATTTTGGGCATGTCAACCTGCTGATCAAAATCAGGGATGGGCGCTCCCCAGGAAAGTACTTCCTTGTTGACAGTCTCACGGGGCCTTACCCAACCTCCATCAAGCCATAAAATGTCAATTGTTCCATAATCGTGCATCAGCTCCGAGATCTGGTTGTAAGTGAAATCCTTGTAACGATTCCATCGCTCAGGAAATTTGCGGATATCGTAATTTACATTGCGATTAGGGGTGGCATATTTATCCCACCAGAAATCCTGTGAATGCCAGTCGGGTTTTGAAAAATAAGCGCCAATCAAAAAGCCCTGGCGTCGGAAAGCATCAAATACATATTTTGCAACGTTTGCCATTGGATGGCTGGCAAAAGGGCCATTGGTGATTTTGAAATCCGACTGCTGAGTGTCAAACATATTGAATCCATCGTGATGCTTGGTGGTAAATACCACATATTTCATCCCTGCATCCGTTGCTACTTGTGACCATTGATAAGGGTCAAAATTTACAGGGTTAAATTTATCTTTCAATCCCCAGTACCATTTTTTGTACCCTTCATAGCTCATGCTGTCCGGGCGGTTAATCCAATCTTCAGAACAAAGTCCCCATGATTCAATTACCCCAGGGACAGCATAAAGACCCCAGTGAATGATCATCCCGAATTTTAAATCCTGCCATTGATCCAGTTTGCTCAATACGTTGGGGTCATCGGGCCACTGATATTCTTTTGACTGGGGATGAATGCCTGCTTGCTGTGAAAAAGCACCAGTAAAAAGGCCAAAAGAGATCAATAAGAATAGAAAGACTTTTTTCATGTTATATAGCTTGGCTGGTTCAAAAGTTATTAGCATTACCTCATTAACAGGTCTTGCAAAATTACGTTTAATATTTTTTCAGAAGACCTGCAATCATCAATTTATTGCAGTCCGGTTAAACCTTCCATACAGTTGAACGTACTAAAGTAAAACTTTAAAAATAAGAGTTATGGCAAAAAACAGAATTTCACCTATCGAGATACAGCAGTTTTTGAAAGGAATGGATTATCCGGCATCCAAGGAAGAACTGATCAATCATGCCAGGAGCAGCAGGGCCAGTGAAGAAATTATTGCTATGCTTGAAGGAATGCGGACCAACCGATTTAGTAGCCCATCCGATGTAAGCAATGCATTAAATGATTGATTTTAAATGACAATCTGTGGCTGTTTGCTATGCGTCTGAATATCTGATTGATAGATAACAAATCGATTAGTTTATGGAGAGGGGATAAAACCTTTCAATCAAAACAACGTTAAATAGATAAACTAAAAACAATGTAATATGCCAAAAAACAGATTCTCACCTATCGAGGTACAGCAATTTTTAAAGGGGATGAGTTACCCGGCATCCAAAGAAGATCTGGTAAATCATGCCAGGAGAAACAGGGCCAGTGACGGCATTATTTCAATGCTGAATGGCATGCGAACCAGTAGTTTTAACGGCCCAACAGATGTCAACGATGCCTTAAGTGATTAATCAAAAAATGATTATCCAAAAAATAAAATGCCGCATAAAAGAATTCAGCTTTTATGCGGCATTTTTCTCTCCGGAAATGGGAATCAGCATTCATTGTTTATTCAATTGCTCAATCCTTTAAACCTTCCATGTTCCCATTTTGAAATTTTTTCTAAAGGCTTCGGCGATAATAATTATCCTTTTTGAAAATTATGGAACGTTTTTTGAAATGAAATGGTATCATAAATGTCACTTATTATTCATTCAAAAACGATACACCTATGAAACTTAAAATTATTTGCTTGGTAATGGTATCTGTAACTTTACTTTTTAGCGCATGTAAAGAAGATTCTATACCGGGTCCTCCCGGACGTGACGGGCAGGATGCCACTGTATATTATTCCGAATGGTTTTCTCCCGGTACTTGGGCCGGCACTTCAGGCGATTGGTATTTTACGGCTTCTGCTCCTGATTTAACACAGGATATTGTGGAAAGGGGGGTAATTCTTGCTTATGTCTGGCTCGCTGATGATATATACGAGGGAAATGCCGTCAGACCTTTACCCGCCTATGCCACCGGTGCCAACTGGGATTTCTTAATCCCGGATTATGGAAGCATCGAGTTTACTTCCGATATGGTTTCAGCACCAGCCACGTCGGCCAATAAATTCAGGTTTATAGCCATCCCGGGAACCATCCCTGCATTGAAATCGGCTTCAATAAAAGATCAAAAAATGCAGCTGAAAAATATGAGCTACCAGGAAGTGTGCAAGCTGCTTAATATTCCAGAATAGCCGTCTCTCAACTCCCAACATAAGAGCCCCGGCAGCCATGCCAAGGCTCTTATGTTGAAGGATTGAGGGATTGAAGCTCCTTGACTTCCTTATTCCTTATTTCTTATCTGAACAAAAGATTATTTCCAATTACCATACTGCCCACTGAATACTGAACACTGTCCACTGCCCGATTTTCCTTTCACCTGGCTGCTTCACTACCATCTCCACATGGCAACTTTTTCATACCTGAACAGTTTGCTGGCCCATGGAATGAAATACTTAAAGTTAGGCGCGTCGGTATGCCCGCCATCATGCTGGCGCCAGGCCAATTCACCATCGAGCATAGAGGTATTGTAGGGGGGCATCTTTTCTTTCATGTAATCGTTGGAAACGCCCAGGTCTTTCACCCCTAACAGTTTAAATACACTTCCTGCTGCAATGGTGGCCATGTAGCTTCCTTGCTGATCCAGCCATTTGGCATCTCCTTTTTCGGGAATTCCATAGCTGATAAAAGTCGGACGGGGAGCACAAAGGGCAATCAGTTCATGTGAATCAACCGGAAGATCACAACCTGTCTTTGTGCCAAAAGCAGCCTTTGATGCCCCGTATTTCATGTAGTTGCCGGCCATCCAGTAATATTCTCCACCCGTTAAGCTTTCCACCGCTTCTCCAAAAACACGGCGATGCAATGTGGCTCCTCCTTTTCCAGAAGAGCCGATCAGTCCAACGGCAAAGCGGGATTCAAAAGCCAGGGTCACCAGGGCTGCCTTTCCATAACGGGAAACGCCTTCAATACCCACCTTTTTGGCATCGACCAAAGTGTCCGTTTCCAGGTAATCCAATGCACGGGCAGCGCCCCATGCCCAGGCACGCAATGCACCCCAGTCATCGGGTTTGCGGGGTTGCCCTTTATTGACCAGTCCAATAATTCCTTTGGTAATTCCGGCACCATTATCCGCCTGAATGCTGTTGGGATCGATGGTCACATAGCCCCATCCGGCCGCCAGCAATTGTTCTGTGGAAGAAAGATCTCCTTCAGGCTGAGGAGCAAAGAAATTAGGGCCGGGCAGCCTGGTAATGGGTGAATAGGCCGGGTACTTGTCAAAAATGGCCTTCATATCCGGGTTACTTTTTATCATCATCTCCTTGAAGGCGGTATTCAGTTTTTCCATGTCCTCCGGTGAAGGCTGAGCAGGTGCAGGGAATGAGGGACGGCCTCCAAACATCATCAAAACTGGCACAGGTCCTTTCACATTGGTGGGCACTACCAGCATCATGTTGATATCCACATTGATCAAGGGGTAAGCGCTGTTGTCCACGTGCCCAATCAGCTGTTTGGCAATTACAGGGGTACGGCCCACCCATTCACGATCGGTGATTTTGACGGCCCATTGCACGCCGGGGATATTTTTTGGCAACCGGCCATACACTTCCCTTTCCATATCTTCGACAATCTCGGGGCGGCGCTGTTTCCACCAAAGGTCAGGGGTAGTTACCTTTTTGCCATCTTTTGTAACCAGTACATCCGGTAGCTGAGGGCAAGGATTGGCCAGCGACTCATCTGTATTGGCATGGTTAGCATCGGCATCATTACCACTGGGGCCGGGCCTTAATGCTTGAATGCCCAGCTGCTGCATCATGTTGTCATGATCCTGGTCGGCCGTGAAATTTACCGGTTGAGGATATTTGCCGATATCGGTATTTACTGACTGGGCCATGCCAAGACAAGCAAACCCTGATAAAAGCATCAGAAACGTTAGTTTTTTCATCGATCTGTTCAGTTTGGTAACAGGGAGTAATATTAAGTAAGAAAAACCTATTTTATTATATCGATCAATAAAATTATTCAGCAAATAATGCTGCCTTGTTTTTTCATATTTGTGTTGCTTTGGCGACCCTGCTTTAGATACTCATTAGATACTTTTCTGATACCTTTCTGATACCTTAGGTTACAGAAAGGTATCAGAAAAGTATCAGAAAGGTATCAGAAGCATGCAAATAAATGCAGGTGCATAAAGTCAGAAATTCAACTTATTCTACAGAAATTATGGGAATTTGTCCACCAATAGCCGGCTAAAAAACAGGTGCTAAAACAATAGCCCCGACTTTCCTGTTATCTGATTTTAGGAGATTTAATTCAGGAATGTGAACAAAGAGACCTGGCTGTCAGTGCAGGGAATTAAATATCCAGAGGCATTAATCGAATTCCAAATACTCAATGAATGGTTGACTTTCTTGTTTCAATTTCCGCTTTTCAATACTATAGTGATCCGATGCATCTGATTCAATACGGGGGTATTTTTTTGCTTTTATTGATCATTTATCTGGAGACAGGTTTCTTTTTGGGGTTAATATTGCCAGGGGGCGATTACCTGATCTTCACGGCAGGCCTGCTTTGCGGAACCCAATACCTGGAGGTGTCGTTGCCGGTACTGTTGATTTGTATGATTGGGGCCGCGGTTCTTGGGGATTTTACAGGTTATGCCAAAGGAAGATGGCTGGGCAAAAAGCTCTTTGACAAACCCGATGCCCGCTTTTTTAAACATTCTTATTTGGAAAAATCACGTGTTTTTTACGAGAAGTATGGTGCCCTTGCTTTTATCACCGGCAGGTTTCTGCCCATTATCCGCACGATGATTCCCATTTTGGCAGGGGCTTCAGGATTTTCCTTGACTCGTTTTTCTGTTTTGAATCCTTTGGGAGCCATCACCTGGATAGGGGTGCTTACCCCGCTGGGCTATTTCCTGGGGAAGGAATATCCTCACCTGATGAATTACAGCATCTGGTTCTTACTGGCCATTTTACTGTTGACAGCCTACCCGGTTTTTAAAATTATCAATCCTTTTAAAAAGTAAGGTTTTAAATATTATTATGGGGTCCACTCATTAGGATTTAAAGGAGGATCAATCTTTTTTCACGTCTTAACCATTCACCAATTAGCATTTGTCTCAGTTCTTTCATTTTTGAAATTATATTGTTAGCTTTAGGCGCGGTTATTACTTTAAAAGAAATGAAAAAACTTCTGCTTGTTTTTTTATTAGCCTTTACAGCATTGGCGATACAGGCTCAGTACAGGACCTATAAAAGCCAGTATGATGTAAAAAACTACAAATATCAAAAGACGGACCGTTACAATCCCACCATTGCCGGCTTTATGTCGATTGTCCCGGGTTTGGGGCATTGTTACGTTGGCGAACCTTTAAGGGGATTCGGCTTTTTTGGATTGACCTATGGTTCATTGGTTCTTACCGTCTATGGGATTTCGCAGGCTTACACACCCAAGGATAAGGAAAAGGTTGGCTGGCTTGTCGGGGGTGGAACGGTCATGTTTATCGGTTCTTACATTTGGAGCATTGCCGATGTGACCAGGTTAGCCAAGATTAAAAATATGCGTATCAGGGATCAGAAACTCGCGCTTCATCTTTACCCTTCCTTTCAATCAACGCCTGATGAAAATTTCAGTTCAGCCAATGCCCCAGGACTTACGATGACTGTTAATTTCTGAAGTGTTTTAAGTTGCCTGTCCTTATAAGTAAACTTATTTTCTATCTTAGGAACTTTTAATTTCTACGGTAACGCTATATGCTATGGGTAATCAACGCAATTTGGTAAGGACGCTTGGGTTTGGCTATGTGGTCATTTTTGTGGTTGCCAATATTATTGGTTCGGGAGTATACAAAAAAATTGCCCCAATGGCTGCCGAACTCCATTCTTCCATTTGGATATTAATGGCATGGGTTGTAGGAGGAATTATTACCCTTTTTGGCGCTTTGAGCAATGCCGAGGTGGCCGGGCTGCTTGCCGACACCGGTGGCGACTTTGTGTATTTTAAAAGGATCTATAACCGCTTTTTTGCCTTTTTATATGGATGGTCGTTGTTCACTGTCATTCAGACTGCTACCATATCGTCCCTGGCCTATGTTTTTGCCCAGTCGCTCAACAGTATTGTTCCATTGCCTCATCTTCTGTCTTCCCTGCAGGACTTTACTCTGGGCGGAGTATTTTTTCCTTTTCAGGATTTTGGGGTTAAACTGACAGCCATCCTGCTTATTCTGCTGTTGACCTTGCTGAATATTTCAGGATTAAAAAGTGGTGCTGGAGTTAGTAAAGGCATCCTGATGTTAGTGGGCACAGGGCTTTTGGTAATTGTGGTCTTTGGACTAAGCCATGTGAGCGCTCTGCCGGCCAATTTTATGAATGTTAAGGATTTGAGTAGTGGCACAGTTACCATTTCATCCTTTTACACGGCCATGCTCGCTGCCTTCTGGGCTTACCAGGGATGGGTATCTGTTGGTTTTATCGGGGGAGAGGTGAAAGATCCAAAACGCAATATTCCAAAAGGAATTGTAATGGGTGTTTTCGTGGTAATTACCGTCTATCTGTTGGTCAATATGACCTACCTTTCCCTTTTGTCAATTCCGGCCTTGGAACAGGTACATGCTGCCGGTAACCAGATCGCTGCAGTTGAGGCGGTAAGAAGTTTCTGGGGCTCAGGCGGGGTGCTGTTTATTTCCCTGCTTATTTTGGTGACTACTCTGGGCTGTACCAATGCAAGCATTCTTACCGGGGCACGTCCTTATTATGCCATGGCCAAAGAAAAGCTTTTCTTTACGGGGGCCTCGAAACTGAACAAGGCCCACGTGCCTTCCATCTCCTTGCTCTGGCAGGGAATATGGGCTTCCGTACTGGTTCTGTCAGGCACTTTCGATCAGCTGACCGACATGATCATCTTTGCGGTCTTTATCTTTTACGGCGCTACTGCCCTGGGGGTGTTTATCCTTCGCATTAAAATGCCCGAAGCCAACAGGCCTTACAAGGTGTGGGGCTATCCGTTTGTGCCGGCTATTTTTATTCTTTTTTGCATTGGATTGTTTATCAACACCATTGTAACCCGCCCAAGGGAGGCGGCTATCGGGATGATATTAATTCTGATGGGAATACCTGTCTATGTTTTTCTGCAAAGGAAATATTCAAAAACGATCACCCAAGAGGATGAAAACGGGTAAGGCAACCTTGGTCTTTCTACCTACTCTTCTGGATAAGTTTTGGTAGTGATTTTATATTCGTCAATGTTTAGATATTTCTTTTCGATGGCAATATTTAAGTTGAATTTTCCAAAAAGCTCATCAATTCTGTCTGCATCGAACACCAGAATCTCGAATTTAGTGATGAACTCAGAATTCGGGGTCGTTCTTTCCCTGTCAATACAGTATAAAGAAAAGAACGGGTAGTTCTCATATTTTACCGGCTTGTAGCGCTGGATATCAATGCCCAGGGGTTTAGCAAGTTCCGTCAGGCTTTCCGTTGCATCTTCAGATACCATGTTTAAACTATTTTCCATGGCTTTTAATTTTGAATATTGTGTTACCATAGGTCTAACAGAGAAGGAGGGAAAAGAGTTTAAAGTTTGAAGTTTAAAGTTTACAGTCAGACTACAAGGAGCGTTAATTGAAAATGTTCGAAGCGCTACCATGCGGGCACTTGAAACTTGAAACTTGAAACTTGAAACTCAACTGAACCACAGGTGTTCCACCAAAATCTTGGTGCCAATGAGGATCAATATCACTCCCCCTAATATTTCGGCATATTGGTTGATACGGGGTCCTGTTTTTTTGCCCAGCAGGATTCCAAGCATGGAGGCTACAAAGGTGACAAAACCAATTATAAAAACTACAAGGAATATTTTATCGAGCAGGGTGGCAAAGCTAAAACCTACGGCCAGGGCGTCAATGCTGGTAGCAAGTGAGAGCGTGAGGATTACTTTCCAAAGCAGCGGGTTTTTAATCTCTTTTTCTTCTGTTCCAAGAATACTTTCAAAGATCATTTTTCCTCCTATCAATCCAAGCAGTCCAAAAGCGATCCAATGGTCGACAGGTTCGATGAACTCTTTAATGCTGTTGCCAATGAGCCATCCAATTAAAGGCATCATAGCCTGGAAAAATGCCAGGGATAGGGCAATTTTCGATGCCTGGAAAAAGCGTATATGCGGAAGATTAAGCCCGCTGCATACTGATACGGCAAATGAATCAAACGACAGGCCTATGGCCAGTAAAATCACCATTAATATTTCCATCCCCTCTAAAATTGAATCGACAAAACTATAAAAAAAGGTGTAGATGGCAACAGTTAAAGATTGCTTGATAGATTTTATAGCTGAGAATGAGTTAATTGAGTTTAAGGTATAAAGTTCAAAGTTTAAAGTTCCTGTTTCAGGGGTTTGGTTTAAGGATGTTAGCGTACTTAAGGTCTTTAAAGTCTTTTAGGAAACCATTTGCAATGGATTTCACTACTTGAAACCTGGAATTTGAAACTTTAAACTTCTTTTAAAATTGTTGATAAAGCTAGGATTGCCCACATTAATATAGTATTATTGCAGTTGATGTATATCTTTATTCCTGTTTCACAAAGAGAGGAGTTTTGTATTATTGCAAGTTATGGGACATCTGGATATTAATTTAATAAGTTATCATATTACACCCCTGTTTATTCTTTTACTATTAGGTGGAGTAATTGCAATTATCACTTTCTTTTTTCTGCTTAAGCTTAAAAAAACTTCAGGTGTTAAATTCTGGATGGGATTGCAAATCGCTGCTGCCATCTGGGCATTTACTTATGCTTTTGAGTTTGCCGCCAACACTATAGAAACCAAAATATTCTGGTCAAGGCTTTCTTATTTTGGCATTGTTTATTGCCCTGTTTTTTTTCTGTTTTTCACCCTGGCCTTTGCATCGCGGTACAGGTATCTTAAAAAGAAAATTGTTATTGCCGTTTTCGGTTTTGCCACTCTTTTTATTTTATTCCCTTTTACAAATGATCTGCATCACCTACATTGGATAAGCTATTCGATAAATCCCATTACTCATGCTACCAATTACGTTTATGGACCATTGTTCTGGATCATGACTTTCTTTGCCTATGTAGCCCTTG
Source organism: Prolixibacteraceae bacterium (assembly GCA_035297625.1). Lineage (GTDB taxonomy): Bacteria > Bacteroidota > Bacteroidia > Bacteroidales > Prolixibacteraceae > Aquipluma. The sequence goes on along the minus strand of DATGYU010000352.1, from coordinate 7,246 downwards.
CATTGGGTATTATAAATATTTTTTTGATGTATTTCCGCATGTCGGATTATTATCGTAAGCAAATCACCCTGTTGTTATTTGCCGCATTGCTTCCCCCGACCGGGAACCTGATTTATATCTTTCATATTAATCCTGTCCCGGGTTTCGATTGGACCCCCTTTACCTTTATATTCACCGGTCTGCTGGTAGCGATCAATCTTTCCCATTTTAACATGTTTGAACTGGTACCGGTTGCCCGTGATATTCTAATCGATAACATCCACGATGCCATCATGGTGGTCGACAATTCCCTTGTGATAGCTGATTTGAACCCTGCCATGCAAAAAATAATTGGTTCTGATAAAAAGGAGCTTATTGGTTCTTCTGCCATGGAGGTGTTTCCGCATCGTGAAACATTGATTCAGGAGATTTTAAAAGGTAATGATTACCAGGCCAAGGTGTCCCGTGAAATTGATGGGGTTACTCATTTCTTTGATATGCAGGTCACCTCCTTGTTTGATCACAACAGAAATCAAACAGGCCGATTGGTGGTCTTGAAAGATATTACCCGCCATATTGTGGCAGAAGAGAAGAATCAGGAAGCCAACCTTAGGTTGATGGATGAAATTCGGGAAAAGGAAAAGTTGATTGTTGATCTGGATTCTTTTTCTCATACAGTGGCGCATGACCTTAAGAACATGCTGGGAGCCATCGTATCGGCAAGTAATCTTATCAAACAAGGGATTGATGATATGGAAAAGGAGGAATTGCTTGAAATCAATGAACTGATCAGGCAGGCTGCCACCAAGACCATGCATATTACCCGTGAACTGCTGACATTGGCCTCGGTCAGGCAACAGGAAGTAAAACTTGTAAAAGTTAACATGCACCGCGTTGTCATCGATGCGTTGAGCCGGCTGAATGATATGACCCTGGAATACAATGCCAAAATCGTCATTCCCGATTCATTCTATGAGGCCCTGGGTTACGATGGATGGCTCGAAGAGGTGTGGATCAACTATATCAGCAATGCCATTAAATATGGAGGCACCCCGCCTGTTATTCAACTGGGCAGTGAACTGCTTGCAGACGGCAAGGTAAAATACTGGATCAAGGACAACGGGAAAGGATTGTCTGCAGAGGACATGGCTTTACTATTTAATAAATTTACCCGTTTGGATACCTTAAGGGTGGAAGGAAATGGTCTGGGTCTTTCCATTGTCAAGCGTATTGTCGAAAAGCTCAATGGTGAAGTGGGCGTAGAGAGTAAAAATATTGTTGGAGAAGGTTGTACCTTCTATTTTATCCTTCCGCAGCCATCGGCTGAATAACCGTCTGGTAACCAGAAAGCGCACAGTTGACCCATGGAATCTTTTCTTCCTTATTTGATATTGGACAATAGATCTTAGACAATAGCTATTGGACATCCATTGATTTAAAAACCTGGATTTCTTTAATCGGACGCGCATAATTGAATAAATAAATCATCTTTTGCTAATGATTTAGTAATGTGATTTTGAATAAATCCTTGTAACTTGCGGCATGGAATTGGGCATCTTAATAGATATCGTCATCATCTTTACTTTTTCCACCGCGGTAAATTACCTGTTCACCAAGATTAAAATTCCCACCATTATTGGGTATTTGTTAACAGGAATCGTGGTCGGGCCTTCTTTGCTTGGAATTATTCGTTCGCCCCACGATATTGAGTTTATGGCCGAAATTGGCATCATCTTGCTGATGTTTACTATTGGCCTTGAGTTCTCGCTGAACCATCTTATCAAAATCCGCAAAATAGTATTTTTTGGCGGTTTCCTCCAGCTGCTTGTAACTGCAGGTATTACAATGCTGGCTGCACGCATGTACAATATAACCTGGCAATCAGCCCTGTTTATCGGTTTTCTTACCGCCTTGAGCAGTACAGCCCTGGTGCTTAAAATCATTCAGGACAGAGGGGAAACCACCTCCAACTATGGGCGTACGGTGGTGGGTATACTGGTATTTCAGGATATCATCCTGATTCCTTTAATACTGCTGACCCCCATGCTTGGTGGCCAGTCCACTAATGTTGGCATGGAATTGATTATCCTGGCCTTTAAATCATTCGGAATTTTAGCCATGGTGCTCATCGGGAACCTTTGGCTGATGCCCAAAGTGCTGCATATGATCGCCCTGACAAAAAACAAGGAATTGTTCCTGATGAGTATCCTTCTTATATGCCTGGCTGTTGCGCTGCTTACTTTTGAACTGGGCATGTCGCTTGCTTTTGGCGCTTTTTTGGGTGGGCTGATGATCTCCCGCTCGGAATACAGCCAGGATGCTTTCAGTCACCTTTTGCCCTTTAAGGACACTTTTACCAGCTTCTTTTTTGTATCCATCGGCATGCTGCTCGACATGAGTTTCCTTATAGAATATTTTCCACTGATCCTCCTGACCGTATTGCTTGTCATCGCCATCAAATCATTTGTTGCCGGGGGTACCGCCTTCCTTTTGGGCCATACTTTCAGGGGTACTATAGTGGTTGGACTTGCCATGGCCCAAATCGGTGAGTTCTCTTTTATTTTGGCAAAGACCGGCCAGAGTTATCATATCCTTTCCAATTTCTATTACCAGCTTTTCCTTGCAGTGACGATTTTAACCATGATCGCCTCTCCGTTTTTGATCATGATCTCGAAGCCAACGGCCAACATGTTGCTAAAGTTGCCCTTGCCCGAGTTGCTGATCAAAGGAATGTTCCCCTTGCAGGAAATTGACGTTCCGGAGATGCAAAACCATATTGTACTTATTGGCAAGGATTCGCGCTCACTGAACCTGTCACGTATGGCCAGGCATATGGAACTGCCTTACGTATCCATTGTTTTTGATCCTGCCGAAGTGCGACGCCGACAGCTGAAAGGGGAATCTGTCATTTATGGCGATGCCATGAATGAGCCTATTTTAAGAAAAGCTTACACCCAGACGGCTGAAGTGGTGGTCATCAGTATTGGAGAAGTCATTACTGCCCTGGGCGTGATTGAGCAAGTGCGCCAGATGAATAAACATGCTCATATTATCGTCAGGTCCAAATATGTAAGCAACATTGAAGACTTCTATAATGCAGGGGCCGACCAGGTTATCCCTGAAGAGTTTGAAACCGCCATCGACCTGTTTGAAATGGTTCTCAAGAAACTGCTCTTGCCCAAGGATGACATTGAATCGGCCATCTCTCGCATCCGGGATGATAACTACGGTATTTTCAGGGACAAGGAGCAGGAAAACAATGTGGTAATCCTTACTGATTTGATTCCTGATGTTGAAATTATGGCCATCAAGGCAGGCAGTTACCGCTTGTTCTCCGGTAGCTCGCTTAAGGAAATCAACCTGCGCAAAAACTATGGGCTAACCGTTGTGGCGGTAAAACGCGATGGTAAAATTCTCGACAATCCGGGTGGTAAGTTTGTCTTTGAACCCAACGATATCATCTACGTGTTGGGCAAACCTGCCAAAGTGGCCCAGCTGGCCCATGTGGAATATGAATTGGCTGCCACCACGCTCACTTAATTGAATTCAAAAGAAATTTTAAGGTACGGTCATACAAGAAAGAATTATTGTCCGCCCTGCATTGACTTTCTCGTTTCTTATTCCTTATTCGATATTTCTTATTTTTTAATCTTTTATCAGCGTAGGCCTTCTCCTTTTTTTACTTCAGCATCCAGCTTCTCGCACGCCTTTTGCAGATCTTGCTTGTTTTCAGAAAGAATGGTCAACTGATCTCCTTCTTTCAATACGGTGGAACCGCTGGGCGCAAAATAACTGTTATTCCTTTCAATAATGGCAATAAGGGTGGTTTTCGGCAGCCCCAATTCAACAATAGTCCTGTCAATTGATTTACTGTTGGAAGTGAGCATTACCCGGCCAATCATTTCTTTAACCTCATCGGGCAGGATCATTGCTTCAGATGCCGGTTTGCCCTCGGGCTCGGTTACGGTAAGTTTCAGCCATTTTGCAACAGTGGCAAGGGTCGATCCTTGTATAATTACCGAGGTAAGGGAAATAAAAAATACCACATTGAAAATCATATGCGACTTCTCTGCCCCTGCCAAAAGCGGGTATGTGGCAAATACGATGGGAACTGCCCCCCGTAAGCCCACCCAGGAGATAAACCAGCGTTGCCTGGCTTCCAGTTTAAAGAATAACAAACTCAAAAATACCCCAACGGGCCTTGCGATGACTATCAAAAAAAGCGAAATCATTAACCCGATTCCAATAAAGGGAATAATATGACTGGGGAAGACCAAAAGTCCCAGGGTAAGAAACAGGATAATCTGCATCAGCCAGGCAAAACTGTCGAAGGACTTTAAGAATTTCTTTTTGTGCAGAATGTCCTGGTTACCCAGGTAGATGGCACACAGGTACACGGCCAAAAAGCCATTTCCGCCAACAAAATCTGTTGCGGAAAAGCTAAAGAACATGATGGCAATCATCAGCACTGTGTATAATCCTTCATAATCCAAACGGATATTGTTGATGATAAATTTGCCCATTTTCCCAAAGGTAAATCCCAATGCACCTCCTATTGCAATTTGTTTAAAGAGCACAGGAATGGTACCTAAAAAGCCTGAATCCTGATTGATCACAAAGGCTGTAAAGACAATTGTAAGCACATAAGCCATCGGGTCATTGCTCCCGCTTTCCAGTTCAAGGGTAGGGCGTAAATTTCCCTGGAGCTTCAGGCTCCTGGACCGCAGGATGGAGAATACCGCTGCCGAATCAGTGGATGACACGATGGAACCCAGCAAGAGTCCTTCATAGAGGGTGAAATCGGTTATCCACCACACGAAAAGTCCTACAGTAAGGGCCGTTATCAGCACCCCCAAAGTGGAAAGGCTGATCCCTTGCCACAATACCGGCCTTACCGATTGCCAGTCTGTATCCAGTCCTCCCGAAAAAAGAATGAAATTCAAAGCAATGATGCCGATAAACTGGGCCATTTTGGGATCGTCAAAATTGATGCCTCCAATGCCTTCCGAGCCGGCCAGTATGCCAATGGCCAAAAACAACACCAGCACTGGAATGCCAAACTTAAAGGAGGTCTTTCCCACAAAAAGCGACACGAAAAGTAGTATGGAGCCTACCAGTAATATGTTTTCTGTAGTAAGGTTCATTGCTTTTTTTAGCTTGTTTCTCTTTAAAGATAATAAATCAAACTGACATATGTCTACGCTCTTCATATCCAAACGAAGGAATTTTAAACACACCAACGGATGTGAGGACAGTGATAAGGAAACCTAAACGCCTGGGGGTTTGAGGTTTCAATTCTTTTGACAGCGGCAAATATCCCATTGATCGGTTCATCAGTTCGTCATATTTTCTCTCTAAAATAGTGTAAGAAAAAAGATACTTAAGCAAGCTTTGTTTGCTGCCTTTATTATTTCAATTATCTGTCAACTGATGCCTGTTTTTGATACTTTTTAGATACCCAAGTGTAATGTTGCTGTAATCTTTATTACAGAAACCTTACAGCAACCTTAGAGAAACCTTAGAGAAAGTGTCAATGTTAAGTGAATATTTTAAAAAAGCACACCAATATAAAAGCAAAAAGGCCGTCTTCGAATTACTTCAAAGACGGCCTTTTAAAAAAAGATATTTTCTGATTATTTCTTGCGGATATAAATCTGTATCGGCACCCCAGCAAAATTAAATGCTTCGCGAATCTTGTTTTCAAGATAACGGCGGTAAGGTTCTTTCACATACTGGGGCAGGTTGGCAAAAAAGGCAAAGCTGGGGGTTTGGCTAGGCAACTGAACCACGTATTTGATTTTTACAAATTTTCCCTTGATCGAGGGTGGGGGATAAGACTCAATGGCCTTTAGCATCAGGTCATTCAATTCTGAGGTCTTGATCTTTTTGCTCCTGTTTTCATAGACCTCAACGGCTACTTCCAGCGCTTTAAGGATGCGCTGTTTGGTAAGGGCGGAAGTAAATACAATGGGAACATCGACAAAGGGGGCAATACGTTCCTTGACCGCTTTGGTAAACTCATTGGTACTGGCATTGTCCTTTTCAATCAAATCCCACTTGTTGACCAGGATGACCACTCCCTTTTTGTTGCGTTCGATCAAATGAAAGATGGATACATCCTGGGCTTCCATTCCGCGGGTGGCATCCAGGATCAGGATACAAACATCCGAGTCTTCGATAGCCCTGATGGAGCGCATGGTGGAGTAAAATTCAACATCTTCCTTTACCTTGGTGCGTTTACGCAGTCCTGCCGTATCAACCAGATAAAAGTCATGGCCGAATTTATTATAGCGGGTATGAATCGAATCACGGGTAGTGCCGGCGTTGTCAGTCACAATGTTTCTTTCCTCACCGGTAAGGGCATTGATAAAAGAGGATTTACCTACATTGGGACGCCCGATAATGGCAAAATGGGGAATGTTTTCCACCATCTCTTCTTCCACTTTCTCGGGAAATTCCTTTACAACATCATCCAGCAAATCACCTGTACCGCTTCCTGTCATGGAGGAGATGGGATAAAGTTCGCCAAGACCCAGGGCATAAAATTCATTGGCATCAATAAATCTTTTGTTATTGTCCACCTTGTTGACTACCACAAATATCTTTTTGTTGGAACGGCGAAGCACTGAAGCCACTTCTTCATCCATATCGGTAATGCCATTTTCAACATCCACAACAAAAAGAATGACGTCTGCTTCTTCGATGGCCAATACCACCTGTTTGCGGATTTCACCTTCGTAGATATCTTCCGAGTTGACGGCATAGCCGCCTGTGTCAATAATGGAAAAGTCGATACCATTCCAAACACCTTTCCCATACTGGCGGTCACGTGTTACCCCTGCCGATTCATCAACAATGGCTTTTCTTGATTCCGTCATCCTGTTAAAAAGGGTTGACTTTCCCACATTGGGCCTTCCTACAATTGCTATAATATTACTCATCTTGTTACTGTTCCCCGATTGGGAGATTATCTTAATTTATTGTTTCTGGTTTTGCTTGCTCTTCGAGGGCTGACCTTAAGGTCTTTAAAGTCTTTAAGGTCCTTAAAGTCGGGTCAGGCTAAGCCTATTCCATGTCATACCCAAAGCCTGTGAGTGTCCTGTCTTTCTCGCGCCAGTCTTTGTTGACTTTCACGAAGAGCTGCAGAAATACCTTCTTTTGAAAGAATTCTTCCATTTCAAGGCGGGCTTCCGTTCCTACTTTTTTAAGCGCTTTACCCTGATGGCCAATGATGATGCCCTTCTGGCTGTCGCGGTTAACGTGGATC
>DATGYU010000351.1:0-38419 GCA_035297625.1 Prolixibacteraceae bacterium | reverse complement strand
ACATGGCATGGAGAAGGGTAATATCACTGAATCCGACGATCCATTTGGGATGCTTCAACAGGATAGAAAAGTCAAGTTTATCGACCAAACGGACAGAGCCATAGCCTCCCCGTGCGCAGATAATTGCCCGAGTTAAGGGATCGTTCAATGCTTCCTGGAAATCATTCAGCCGCTGAGTATCAGTGCCTGCATATTGGAAATGCTTGTCAAATACATGATTGCCAATGAGCACTTCGTACCCGGCTTCCTGAAGCAGCACGATACCCGGCATCACTTTCTCCTTTGTCACCTTGCCGGCAGGGGCTACTATGCGGATACGGTCACCTGGTTGGAGGTAGGGAGGAAAAATCATAAGAATAACTGTTGAAGTTTGTAACCCAAAAGTGGTAAAAATAATGGTTCGCCCTTCAAATGGATGGATTTATTAAGAAAGCTACTGACGAATAGCTTCAGGTGATGAGTAATCAGGGATCTGAATCCAGTAGTAAAATGCAAGCGGATTGCGCCCAGCTACCTGCAAAACCGTTTCGATTGGGACAGAATGTTTTGCCGGTAGCCAGAAGCCAAAAGCCAGTGTCTTATCTTGCTTTCAAAATATCTCTGATTTCCCTTAATACCAGCTCTTCTTTGGAAGGCAGCGGAGCGGGTACTTCCTGAGGAGCAACAACTTCTTTTCTCTTTAAAGAGTTCATCGCTTTAATCATCATGAAAATAGCAAAGGCAATGATGATGAAATCAACGGCAGTCTGAATAAAGTTACCGTAGTTAATAGATACGGCGTCGGTAATCACTTTACCGGCAGCATCCACAACAGGTTGTTTGATGATTAGCTTCAGGTCTGTAAATTTAACTCCCCCTAAAAGCAGGCCGATAGGAGGCATGATAATATCAGCTACAAAGGAACTGACTATTCTTCCAAAAGCACCGCCAATGATAATACCCACTGCAAGGTCTACTACATTACCCCGCATAGCAAACACTTTAAACTCGTCAATTAATTTCATAATGAGACATTTAAGTTAGAAAGTAAATATTTTAAAATTATCATTAAATGCGATATGAAAGGTATTACTTTACAACGTTATGCCTAAGCTTCAGGAGAACCTGTTTCAAGATGAAAAATTACAATTTTTTTTTGAGATATTGAGAGTATTTTGAACTTATTAGCTTTAAATGTTTATTAATCAGAAATTACAGGCATAAGGATTCCTTTGAAACAGGAAAAGTGACAGTTTCATTACTTAATCAGCAATTCGGCCAGTTCGTCCACAGAATCAACCAGGTAATCAGGATTACAGGCAATTAACGATTGGTGACTGCCAAAACCATAGGCAACGGCTACAGAAGAGATACCCTGTTCTTTTGCTCCTAATATATCATAATGGGTATCGCCTACCATGACAATTGAAGTGGACGGAACCAGCTGGTTCCTTTCCATCAATTGGGCAATTAGTTGTCCTTTTGAAGAATGCTTGCCTGAATATTCTGCACCCTGCAGATCATCGAGATAACGGTCAAATCCAAAATGGCGGACAATCATTTGGGCATATTTCTCAAGTTTGGAGGTTACCACATATACCTTTTTGCCGGCAAGATGCAACTCTTCCAGCAGTTCGGTGATTCCTTCATATGGTTCATTTTCACACCATCCCTTATCCCCAAAATAAGTACGGAAGTGTTCAACGGCCAGAGTCGTATGTGATTCGCTGAGTCCAAAAAGGGTACTAAAACCTTGCTGAAGCGGCGGTCCGATGAAACTTTCCAGAATTTCATCACTGTATCCATCAATGTGCATTTGCCGCAGGGCATAACGCAGCGAGTTGCCAATGCCAAGGCGCGGGTTGGTAAGAGTACCATCAAGATCAAAAAATATATGGGAAAAAGACATGTATAAAGATTTACAATTAGATGATTTACAATTTTCGTTTTGCACACCAGACCTGGTATTTGAAACTTTAGAGTTTTATCCTTCCGGGCCGAAGCTGATAAAGATGCGCTTGCGGGTCCGGCTGACAGCATTGGCCTTTTCTTCCAAAAGGGTAAAATCGGCTTTACGGCTTTGGATGCAGGCATTGTAATCTTCTTCCGATTGCCAATCATCAATGACAAGGAACGTATTGTCACCTTCACCGCTTTCAAGCACCTCGGTGCCTTCATAGCCTTTGGCCTTACTAAAGAATTTAACCCATTCGCCCCTGGGTTCATAGAAATGCTCCATTTTATCCCTGTCCTTATACTTTACCTTTAATTCCCAAAAAACCTTGTACATATGCTATTTGGTTTAATATCTTAAATTAATTATTTACCATTTACCGTTCAAACCATCGGCAAGGGCCTGCTGGTAGTTAGCCATGTTAAACCGGTACAGCCCGGGGGCCTTGTGAGCCACTCCCTGCCTTACCTCCTCCAAACGATCCAGGATATTATAAGCAAGCATTTTACGCTGGAAATTACGACGGTCAAGTTCTTTTCCAAGGATCGTTTCATACAGACTCCTGAGTTCTGTCATGGTGAATTTTTCAGGCAACAGGTTATACCCTATAGGCTGGAAACTAAGCTGCAACCGTAGTGTTTCCAAAGCCTTATCGACGATTTTATTGTGATCCATCATAAGAGGGCCAATCTCTTCCAGGTTGATCCATTCACAGACATCCGACAGGCTATCAGGGGAGGGATGCACCTGTGAAAACTCCACCAGGGCATAAAACCCCAGGGATATAAACCGCTGGTTAAACCATTTCTCGTTGGGAAATGTCATCCCGGAGTCAACAACATCAGCAACTGCCGGATTAACCCTGGACCTTTGAGGATCGCTGAACACATAAAATTGCCTTAGGAAGATCTGATCAAGGCCCGTTCTTTCCTTTAGCACCCGCTTGGCAGCCACCTCCATAGATTCATGCTCCTGCACAAATCCCCCGGGAAGTGCCCAAAGATTGGTCTTTTTCATCCTTAGCAACAGCACCTTAAGCTGGTTCTCATGAAATCCAAACATGACACAATCCAAGGAGATATGGTCAAGAAATTGCTTATAATGACTATTGTTCTGTTTCACCTATTCAGAATTTACAGCAAATGTAAAATTTAATCCTGCTCAATAATAGATAATTAAAATTAATAGAGTATAATTGTGTCACAATGACACAATCTGTTTTTTAATCAACCTAATATATCAATTTATGAAAAAGATGTTTCTTCTCTTCATTTCTGTTACCCTTTTAAGTGTCAGCACTTATTCTCAGCAAGCCTTGTGGGGAGCTACAGATATTATTTCACCGGAAGTTAAGAATGATAATACCGTTACCTTTAGATTCGTCGCACCGGATGCCAAGGAGGTAAAAATTACCGGAGACTGGTTGCCCAGCCAGGGATGGACGCCCGGCTCTGAGGCAATGACCAAAAATGACAAGGGAATATGGAGTTACACTTCCCCTGCGATGTCTTCCGATTTACACAGTTATTCCTTTATCGTCGACGGGCTGAAGGTTACCGACCCTAACAATGTTTACCTGATTCGTGATGTGGCCTCCGTTTTCAATGTGTTTATCACAGGGGGCGGGATAGGCGATTTGTACAAGGTAAATAAAGTACCCCACGGAACAGTCGCCCGCCGCTGGTATGATTCACCTACTGCCGGCATGACACGCAGGATGACCATTTATACTCCTGCCGGCTATGAAACCAGCAAGGATAATTACCCGGTTCTGTACCTGCTGCATGGTATGGGTGGTGACGAAGAAGCATGGATTGCCCTGGGACGTACCTCCCAAATTCTGGATAACCTTATCGCACAAGGAAAAGCAAAACCGATGATCGTGGTAATGACCAACGGGAATATTGCCCAGGAAGCTGCACCGGGAGAATCAAGCCTGGGATACTATAAGCCTTCCATGCAAGTGCCCAATACGATGGACGGCAAGTTTGAAGAGTCATTTACAGATGTAATCAAATTCATAGAAAGCAACTATCGGGCAAAGGCTGAAAAATCGTCACGTGCCATTGCCGGGTTGTCGATGGGAGGCTACCACTCGCTGCATATTTCAAGATATTACCCCAACACTTTCGATTATGTAGGTTTGTTTTCTGCGGCCATCATGCCCAACGACAAAGCAGATTCAAAGGTCTACGCCGATTTTGATGCCACATTGAAAAATCAAATGAAAAATGGATATAAGTTATACTGGATTGGCATCGGCAAAACCGACTTCTTGTATAAAAATGTTACCGACTATCGTGATAAGCTGGATAAGATGGGCATGAAATACGTTTATCGTGAAAGCGAAGGAGGCCATACCTGGACCAACTGGCGCGTTTATCTCTCAGAATTTGTACCCCTGCTTTTTAAATAATTACTACCATGAAAAGAAGTACTTTCCTGTTAACCGTATTTTGCCTGCTCACAAACTGGATGAGCCTACAGGCACAGGTATTTAAAAACAAAGATCTTGCCATCACTAAGCTTGAAAAAGACATGTGGGTAGTCGAAACCACCGACATGACCACCATGTACATCATCGAAGGCACAAAAAAAGCCATGCTTATTGATACCGGCACCAAATGTGAAAAGCTGGATTCTATCGTAGGTCTGGTTACTAAAAAGCCACTGTATGTCGTTGTCACCCATGCCCATGGCGACCATGCAGGCAACATTCGTTATTTTAAGGAGATTTATCTTCACCAGTCAGATATGAGCTTACTTGACCCCTCCTATAAGGGCAAGGTCAATTTTGTGAAAGATGGCGATGTATTTGATCTTGGAGGTAAAAAGATTGAAGTAAAACACATGCCGGCGCACACCCCCGGATCCATTGTGCTGATCGATAAAAAAGCAGGTAACTGTTATTCAGGGGATGCTTTTGGATCCAACCAGGTATGGCTGCAATTAAAGCCATATTCTCCCATGAAGACTTATATTGAATCCTGTGAAAAAATGGAAAAACTGATGGACGAAGGTATCACCAAAATATATTGTGGTCATTACCCTTACGTGAAAAAAGCATATAATAAGCAATATATTACTGAGATGCGCACCCTGGCCGAACAGCTTGTCAATGGAACTGCCCCAAAAGCAGAGCCTCATCCACAAAAGGTGTCCATCGGGTCAGAGCACCCGATGATGGTTACCCTGGGAGGAGCAACGATTGTATTTGATCCGGAACATATCAGATAAACTGGCTACTGGCGGTTGGCGGCCGCCAGGAATTGCTTCAAATTAATGCCGGTTTTCAATCATGGCAATTCTTGCCAGTTGCCAAAAGGCAGGAGCGGAAAACCAATAGCTACTCGCCCCGACATATGAAGTTCAACCTATATATTAAACGACATGAAGACTAACAGACGCAGTTTTTTTCAAACCCTTGGAGCAGGGGCAGCAGGACTTGGGTTAACATCCATGCCATTTATTTCCAGCGCTTCCAATGCCTCAAAAGCAGGTAATGATGACCAGCAGTTATTTATTGGCGATAACATAGCCATTGCCGATACCCAATATGGAAAAGTAAAAGGATTTATATTAAGAGGAATTTTCAATTTCAGGGGAATTCCTTACGGTGCTGACACTTCAGGCAAAAACCGCTTTATGCCTCCCCAGCCACCCAAGCCATGGAAGGATGTTCTGCCGGCAGTATGGTGGGGCAACACGGCTCCCCAGATCATGGACAATCGTTATGCCAACGCCTACGCCTCTTTTGCCGATCACTGGAATTATGACGATGTGAGCGAAGACTGCCTGAAGCTGAATATCTGGACCCCGGCTATTGATACCAAAAAACGCCCCGTGATGGTTTGGCTTCATGGTGGCGGATATACCAACGGCAACGGCATAGAACAGGATGGCTACGATGGTGAAAACTTTAGCCGTAAAGGAAATATCGTGTTTGTCTCAATTAATCACCGCCTTGGACCTATCGGTTTTTCTGACCTGTCGGCTGTAGGAGGAGAAAAATATGCCCATTCAGGCAATGTAGGCGCCCTTGACATGGTGGCTGCCCTGGAATGGGTGCATAATAACATTGCCGGTTTTGGAGGCGATCCCGCCAACGTAACTATTATGGGGCAGTCGGGCGGGGGTGCCAAGGTGTGTATATTAGCGGCCATGCCTAAAGCAAAAGGCTTATTCCATAAAGCGGTTCCCTTAAGCGGTTCCAGCATTAAGGCCATGGATCAGAGTGTATCACAAAAACTGGGTGAATACATCTTAAAAGAAGTAGGTCTTACGGCCTCAGAAATTGATAAGCTCCAGGAAATGCCCTGGAAAGATTATATACAGCTGGCTGATAAAGCAGCCCGGAAGTTCACTGCAGAAAACACGGGCATAGGGATGCGGGGAGGTTTTAGCCCAGTAGCCGATGGAACAGATATTTTAAAAGGACAATTTTTCACAGAACCCAATGGTCTTTCCTCCGAGGTGCCCATGCTGATTTGCACCACTTTCCACGAATGGGGAATGGCCCGTACCATGCCCGAAATGGAAAATATCACGGCTGAAAAGGCCAAGGAAATGCTCCGAGAACGTGCAGGCTTTACAGGCGGATTGGGCGAGAAAGCAGCAGCCGTTTATGATGCTTATGCCAAAGCTTTCCCGGATGCCAAACCCATTGAAATCATGACCCTGGTGAGCAGTAACCGTAAAGGAGCCATAGAAACTGCCAATGCTAAAGCCAATCAAAAGGCACCCGTTTACCTTGCCTGGTTTGGCTGGCAGCCCCCCCTGTTCGACAACCGGATGCGCGCTTTCCACTGCCTGGACATCTGTTTTTGGTTTGCCAACACCGATCTGATGTTAACCCATACCGGGGGAGGCAAACGTCCGCGCGCCCTATCGGATAAGATGTCGGGCGCCCTGCTGCAGTTCATGAGAACCGGCAGCCCCAATGGCGGTGGTCTTCCTGAATGGGAAGTCTACACTTCAGAAAAAGGGACAACCATGATCCTTGATGATAAGCCTGTGTTAAAGGCTGATCCCGACCGGGAAGCAAGGAAATTATTGTAGGCTGTAAAAAACATTGATAATAGCCAATAATGCACCAATAGCGAAGCAAGCTACCAACGCAATACTCGCAGCAAAAAACAATAGAATGGTCTATTAAATTGTCGAAATGTTCTTGAGTGTTAAGCATGACTGTTTTATTACAGTCATGCTTTTTTTGATCGGTTCAGAAAGAGAGTAAATAATAACGTGAAAATAACTAAGGGCAAAAAACTTTAGAAAGTTGCCCTGTAGCTTAATCCAAAACCGCCATTTCCATAATAAGCCGGTGTAACCGATGAAAAGGATCCGGCGTTGTTACTTAATTTAGGAATAATTTGATGTCCACGGGAGGAGATTATTTTCCCGGTGGTATATCCAATGGCAATTGCCAGCGGATAATCGCTCATCCAGTGAACCCCATTGTTTAACATGGAGTAGCCCAACAATGTCATTAATGAATACCCGACCGGTTTGATATATTTCTTCTCAGGATAGTTTTGTGCCAGGATCGTTATTGTAGACATGATTGTTGCCAAATGTCCTGAGGGATAAGCATCATAATTGGACACGCTTTTCTGGTATTTGGCAGGAGAGATAAAAGGATGCCATTTACCCCCGGGCGTGGGATCCGAATCCATTTCAACTCTGAATGGACTTTGTCGTCCGGTAATCCTTTTTAAAAATTGGGTGGTCAATCCCAAGGCAAAGATCGACTCTACAATTTGAGAAGAAGTTTGAACCGCACGGTAATCATTGGAAATAAGTCCATAGCCATAAAAGCTGCCTGCTAACAGTATGCTCGACCATCCCTCACCTAAGTAATAAATGGTGGAATTCGCGTTATCCGGGATTTCAAGAGCATTCACATGAAAATTACCAATATTAAATTGCAGCAGTGTTTTTGATTCACGGGAAGGATCAAGATGAAGATATCTTCCGAATTGCTGCGAAGCATCGGTAATCCTTTGATCAAAAGGTACTATTATTGCTGTTGCAGCCAGAAGAATTCCCAATTCAGGAAGATTTTTCTTTGCAACAACAGCCTTTCCCAAACCGGCAAGATCGGATGGTATATTTGCAAAAAACTGAAGGGGTTTGGGCCTGTAAAACATCAAAGAATAGGAGGAATCAACATCAACAATCTGGGCTTTGCGAACCTTGAAGGTATCACGCCATGCTTTGCATACAAGGGTATCCCGTTTTGATTCAGCTTTAACAACATTTGTTAAAATAAAAGT
This sequence comes from Prolixibacteraceae bacterium, assembly GCA_035297625.1. Taxonomy (GTDB): domain Bacteria; phylum Bacteroidota; class Bacteroidia; order Bacteroidales; family Prolixibacteraceae; genus Aquipluma. The sequence goes on along the minus strand of DATGYU010000351.1, from coordinate 30,211 downwards.
TAACAACGCAGATACAAAAATAATCCGGCTGCACTTCAGGTTTTTAAAGTTCATTCTAAGTTTTATTTGTCAGGTTTAGTCTTACACACATAACTGGTTGGCTGAAAGCAAACAATGGCCATTCTTCCAATCGCAGGTATAAGTTTTAAAAATGGTAAATTTTTCTTGATTACCTAGCCTTGAAATATATTAGTTATAGTTTTTTTCAACCTGAAATATTGCCCTTTTGAGTCATGAGATTTGAAGCCGTTCTAAATATTTCTCCAATGCTGTACCCAGGTAAAAAGGTAGATTTAAAAGCTGATTTACTATACCTGTAGTTGTATTTACCAGGGTTAAACAAAATTCTCTTGAATATAAGCCATCGGCCATCCTATGCAGGGGTACCTCCATGAAAGAAGCAGTAACTTCAAATTATCCACTTCACCTGATTTTAATTCTATGGGAATTAGTATTCCTATAAATGGAAAGATATAATCTACAACTGCTATGGAAGTCCAATTCTCTCTGACACAAATTAGCTTCTGCTGAATGGGTTGAATTGTCAGCTCAAGGTGTTGGATTTGATGCCCAGGAAACTAGTATACATCCACCTTTGAATGCCAATTTTTTGCCTGCTTAAGATACCTTTCTGATACCCATCTGATACCTTTCTGTAACCTAAGGTTACAGAAAGGTATCAGATGGGTATCTAATGAGTATTTAATACAGGGATAAAAACACATCTCACTTCTGCTAAAATACTGGTCCGCCGTTGTTCGTACTAGTTCCGTAAATGGTTCATTTGGAAATAAAAAAACCGCCTTCCCGTAAGAAGGCGGTTTACATATATAGAGTAAGCAACCGACCCGCCTAAGCGGCACTGAGGCTTACGAAAACCGCCTTCCACAATAGTGGACGCGGTTGCATCTTGATTCCATTGCATGGCAGGTACGGCCACGCTATAACGTGGCCTTACTTCACCTCCGACCCGTTCTTTACCGGCTGTACGGGAGTGACAAATTTAAGTGATCCATCCGCATCCTGGGCCATCAGGATCATCCCCTGCGACTGGATGCCTTTCAGCTCCTTGGGTTCAAGGTTTACCAGTATGCTCACCTGCTGACCGATGATTTCTTCAGGATTGTAATATTCTGCAATACCCGATACCACGGTGCGTTTATCAATACCGGTATCTATCTTCAGCTTTAAAAGCTTTTTGGTCTTGGGTACCCTTTCTGCCTCAAGGATAGTTCCTGTACGGATATCCATCTTGTTGAAATCATCAAAAGTGCAGTTTTCCTTGGCCGGGGTAACCGTGGCATTGGCTGCCTCGTTAGCCTTTTTGGTCTCCAGCAGCTTGTTGACCTGCTTTTCGATCACACTGTCCTCAATCTTCTCAAACAACAGCTCTGGAGTATTTACCTTATGACCTGCAGGCAAAAGATCGGTACGGCCCAAATTGCTCCAGTTCAGCTCTTCCATGTTCAAAAAGCCTCTTAACTTATCCATACTGAATGGAAGGAAGGGGGCAAAGATGACCGTCAGGTTCGCGGTGATCTGTAAACTGACGTACATGATGGTTTTAACGCGCTCAGGGTTCGTTTTTACCACGATCCAAGGTTCAGCATCAGCCAGGTATTTATTGCCCAGGCGGGCCAAATCCATGGCGTATTTCAGGGCTTCACGGAAACGGTACTGACCGATGCTCTTTTCCACCTCTGCCTTGATGGCTGAAATCTGGGCCAGCGCATCCTTATCCGTTTCGGTAAGCTCACCAGGTTGCGGAATGATGCCATTGTAGTATTTTTGGGTCAGTACCAGCGCCCGGTTGACAAAATTGCCAAGCACAGCCACCAGCTCATTGTTATTGCGGGTCTGAAAATCTTTCCAGGTAAAATCATTGTCCTTGGTCTCGGGGGCATTGGCCGTAAGGACATATTTCAGCACATCTTCCTTACCCGGAAACTCTTCCAGGTATTCATGCAGCCACACGGCCCAGTTGCGCGAGGTGGAAATCTTATCTCCTTCAAGGTTCAAAAACTCATTGGCAGGCACATTGTCTGGTAAAATATATGTCCCGTCGGCTTTCAGCATGGCAGGAAAAATGATGCAATGAAAAACAATGTTGTCCTTTCCGATAAAATGTACCATCTTGGTTTCGGGATCTTTCCACCATTTCTCCCATTGGGGAGTCAGTTCCTTGGTGGCGGAGATATAGCCAATGGGGGCATCAAACCAAACATACAACACTTTTCCCGCGGCTTCATCCAGTGGGACAGGCACTCCCCAATCAAGGTCACGCGTTACCGCACGGGGCTGAAGCCCACTGTCGATCCATGACTTGCACTGCCCGTACACGTTGGTTTTCCATTCCTTATGTCCTTCCAGAATCCATTCCTTCAGCCATGGTTCATACTGGTCCAAGGGCAAATACCAGTGCTTGGTTTCCTTCAGCTCAGGGGTATTGCCGCTGATCATCGATTTTGGGTTGATCAGTTCGTTGGGACTCAGTGAAGTACCGCAGCTTTCGCACTGGTCACCATAAGCCCTTTCAAAACCACACTTTGGGCAGGTACCTGTGATATATCGGTCGGCCAAAAACTGTTTGTTCTCGGCATCATAGTATTGCTCAGAGGTCTTTTCAATGAATTTGCCATCCTTATACAGCTTCAAAAAGAAGTCCGCGGCCGTTTCATGGTGTACCTTATTGCTCGTGCGGGAATAAATGTCGAAAGAAATACCAAAACGCTCAAACGAATCTTTGATCATATTGTGGTACTTATCCACCACATCCTGTGGGGTTACCCCTTCATTCTTTGCTTTCAGGGTAATGGGCACGCCATGTTCATCAGAGCCACCGATAAAGGCTACTTCCTGTCCGTTCATTCTTAAAAAACGGGCATATATATCGGCAGGAACATATACCCCGGCAAGGTGACCAATGTGCACAGGTCCATTGGCATAGGGTAAGGCCGAAGTAATAAGGGTACGTTTAAAATCAGTCATTGCACTTTTATTTATTGAGGGTGACAAAGATAGTTGAAATTTACAACAAGCAGGATAAGGTATTTAAATGCGAAGAGGAATATTTAACTTTAATAGCAAGTCAGGATACTCAATCCAGACTTACTATTAAAAAAATAAGGAATAAGGAACAAGAAATAAGGAATGTAAAAGGATGCCAGATTGAAGCATTTCCTTTTATATTTCTTATTCCATATTCGATATTCCTTATTTCTTTTATGGCTTTATTGCTAAAAGCTCAGGCTCCTAGAAAGCTGCATCCAGGGTATGAATAGCAAACACCTGGTTCAGCTTATCCTGCGCTATTTTGGTTTCCAGCTTCACCTTTACAGGCTGCCCGGGAATCAGATCAAAATAGTTATCAGTAAAGAAACCCTCTTCATCACCAAGGGTCATGTAAAGGTTCTTGGCCAGTTTATCTGTTGAAAGGCTGATTTCAAAACCTCCATCTGTAGCAGTCAACTCATATTTAACCTGAGGCTTTGGTAAATTAATATTCTTAATTGGTTTGAAGAAAAGGCTATTGGTTGAAATCACAGCACCGTTTTCAATAAGTTCAACTACCAGGAACTGACTTCCTGCCTGCACCTTCTTAAGATAATCGGCCGTTTTTACTCCAAAGAAAGTATTGCTTGAATTGGCGGGAACAGTTACCTCTTTTGTCTCTTTTACTATCTCCTTACCGTCAAAATCCAGCACTTTAACCACCAGCTGGCCTTTAATTTCATTTAATTTGTCATTGATGATATCCACTTTCAAAGAGTCTTTTTCTTTATATGGAGATACTAACACTGGTTCAAAGCCTTTCTTGGCAAAATACTGCAAAGCTTTCCACCGTTGGTAATAATCTGTTGAGCTCCAGGAGGCAACGGGCCACACATCATTAATCTGCCAAAACAGAGATCCCATGCAGAATGGCGCGGCACGGCGATGGCCTTCCAGGGCAAACTTAATTCCTTCGGCCTGCAGCACATGATTTACATAGAGGAACGATTCAAAGTCCTTTGGCTTTTTATAATCCTGCAAAAGGTAATACTCAATAGTTTCATTTCCGATGGAAGAACGCTGGTGCGATTTCATCACATCCGAATAGATGTTGTAGTCTTCTGGAGTGGCATACTGCTTTACTGTTTTCATCTCAGGGAACGACTGGAAACCGTATTCACTCATGAAACGGGCAATGTGGGTGGCATAGTTGCTAAATGGATCTTTTCCCCACCATACGCCCCAGTAGTGCTCGTCGCCGTTGACAAGGTCAGCGGGAAGGCCCATTCCCGAGCAGGGAGACGAATCCCAGTAGAAACGCCCCGGATCATTGGCAGCCACCGCATCGGGCAGGATATGATGGAAAACATCGGTGTAGGACTTCCATATTTTATCTGCCGTCTCCTTGCTTTTGGCTTCTTCACTTTTATTCCATCCCCAGCCAAACCAGGCTGCCAGTATCTCGTTGTTGCCGCAATACATGGCAATACTTGGGTGATTGCGCAGGCGCTTGATATTATCGTTGGCTTCCTCTTTGACGTTGTTCAGGAAGGCTTCGTCTCCGGGGAACATGGCACAGGCAAACATGAAATCCTGCCATACCAGGATACCGTTTTCATCACACAGGTCGTAAAAACGGTCGTTTTCATAGATACCCCCACCCCAAACGCGCAGCATGTTGAAGTTGGATATTTTTGAAGTGTGGATGACATTTTTATACATCTCATCGGTTACTCGTGCAGGAAAAATGTCGTTGGGGATATAATTGGCCCCTTTCATAAACACAGGTACGCCATTTAACTTGAAGTAGAAAGAGGTTCCCTTGGCATCCTTATCTCTTACAAGCTCCAAAGTACGGATACCGATACGTTCTGTTTTTTCCGCTGAACGGCTGCCTACCAACAGTTTTCCCTTGAGGTTATAAAGATATGCTTCTCCAAGGCCGTTAGTCCACCACAGCTTTGGGTTCTCAATTTTAAAGTCTACCGGATAGGTCGATATTCCTTTGGTGAGTTGAATATCGGCACGGGCCAGTTCATTACCGTCATTTTCTATGGAGACGGTGGCCTTGTTGTCGGTATTGGCCTCAATTTCAAAGACCGCAGTTAAGGTGGCTTCTTTTTCGGATACCTGGTTTTGTTTCAACTGCAAATTTTTAATACAGGCATCATCCCAGGCGGTGAGCAGTACGGGGCGCCATATGCCGCTGGATACCAGTCGGGGTCCCCAGTCCCAACCAAAATGATAGCCTGCCTTACGGGTATAAACCGATACCATTTTTTTGCCTTCCACCTGGCCAATCTCTGCAAGATCATTGGGCGACACTGGAATCACATATCCGTTGGCATCATATTTTTTTAGTCCTTCCACAATGGGTGAGCGGAACAGGATACGCAACTCATTAGCTCCTTCTTTCACCTGTGGTTTAATGTCAACCATCCATTCGCGGAACATGTTGTCGGCCGAAAGCACCTGCGTGTCGTTTACAAATACATCGGCATAAGTGTCCAGTCCTTTGAAGTCAAGGGCAATACGCTCACGGTTAAAGGTTGCTTTATCAACTGTAAAGCTGGTTTTATATTCCCAGTTTACTTTATCAATCCATTGCACGTTGTGCTCATTGAGCCGGTAGAAAGGATCTTCAATCTTACCATTCTTCAACAGGTCGGTATGAACGCAACCGGGCACTGTGGCCGGAAGCCATTCTTGTTTATCGGCTTGACGGAAAGTCCAGCCATCGGAAATCTCGGTAGAGATTGTCAAATTGGGTTCTTTTTGACTGCATCCCCAAAGAGAATACAAGGAAAGCAAGATAAGGGCAAAGATTTTGCAGTGTTTCATGATCTGTGAATTAGTAGGTTTAATGCACCGCAAAAATGGAAAAATAATTCAATATAAATCGTTTTTTTTAGGAAGATAGTTACGGTTTGTCCGTTTGGGAAGCTTCCATTTTAGGAACATAAAAGAAAAACTCCTCGGTTGGCTGAATGCTTATTTTACCCTCATGGCCATCGCTCGCCCATCCTGTGGCGGAAAGACCAGATTGCCCGCTAATGCCATTTGGCCCGGTGGGATTTCCAAATCCTCCAACACCGCCACTGCCTCCCGAGCCACCGTTGCCATGGATACCTCCAGAACCTCCATTACTTGTGGCCATGATCACATTCTGATAGGACCTGGCATCCTCAGTAAAAAAGAGAAAAATGTTTCCGCCATTACCTCCCTGTCCGCCATATCCACCGGCACCACCCCAGCCACCATTGCCGCCCGGCCCGCCCGGCCCGTATTTTACCTCTTGAACAACCACCTCTATGACCTCCTCCACGTAAACGGTTTCTTCCACTTCAACATCAATCTCTGTTTCTACCTCCTTGCCATTGGCATCGGTGGTCTTACGGGTTCGCTTTTTGATCACCTTTTTAACTACCGGCTTCTGGATGGTCTTTTTTTCAATATGACTTTCAATCCACCGTTCACCTTCCTGTCCTTGTCCTCCCATACCACCATTGCCCCCATTGCCCCCTCTTCCGCCATTACCCCCTTCAGAACTTACCTCCAGCCTGCCACCATCGGGATTTATCAAATACCGGTATTCCTTTCCGGTCCATTGATTCTGGGCATAAACATACAGCAAATCGGTATGAAGTATCGAATCGTGGTACAAATCCACCCAAACGCCTACCTCGGGGCCATCCATTCCCTGGCCTCCATCTCCCCCACTCTGACCATCCGAACCGTTGGCGCCCAAGGGGCCTGAATGTCCACTGCCTCCGCATAAGCCGGGAAAACCACTTTCTCCTGTAAAATGCAACTGATAGGCATGCCTATAATCCAGCAGTACGGCAAAAGTATCAGTCACAGACTTGTTGAGCATTGAGCTGACAACCAGGGAAGCCTTATGGCCCTGGATATTCATAAAATCAGGATCGATGATAAACTTTCCATTGTTCCAGTTGCCTCCATGGGGCGAAAACCGGAAATAATCCGATTCTTTTGAAGTTTTTAAGTTATCGTATACCCGTTTAATACCATTATTAAATTCAGCTTCCACTTCTCCTTTTATCTGGCTGCCGGGCGCCTTGTCAAACCGTTCGATAGGACGGTATACAATTTTAGTATCATAATTTAACGGGATCAGTAATTCCTTTTGAAGCAAGGACTGCCTGCGGGGATACACCCTTAGTCCGATGTATTTTCCCTTGGAAGGCACCAGCTTTTCATTGACCATTATCTTTCCACCAAAATCCGTTCCTCCAGTAACATCCACTTTATATTTCAACCACCATACCGACCCGCCCAACAGTCCCATTGTATTTTTTGCCTTGCCATTTCTGTAAGAAGTAACCCCAATTCGAAATGATTCACCGGGTAATACCAACTGTTGATTATCAAAAACAATTTGAATAGAATCCACCTTCCTGGAAAAAGGAAAAGCTTTCACATGGTTGGTTGTCATGGTAAGCCAAAGAACAGAAATAATAACCGCTATAAGGTATTTGGTTTCCATCTGGCTAATGTGTAAGGGTTAGATAATTTATATGAATAAAACAATAATCATACCAATTTATGTTATTTTAAGGGTTCGTATATCACAAAAAACCCTGCATACATTACTGTCTGCAGGGTTTTTTAAGAATAATAAAAGCAATAAGTTCTTTATTTTCTTACCGGTTCAAATACCAGTTGAAACCTTCGCTCCGAAGGCATCACCCGGTATTTGTTCAACACCGAGATAGCCGTACATCCTACCCCGCTTAAGGCATAATCCACATTGAGTGTCACCCCGTCAAAGGGCTTTAACTGGAAAGGATACAATGCCCGCGATAGGTTATCTGATTCTGTTGGCTGGGCACTGAAATTAAAGGTCTCGGAGGAAGAAATCTTTACCCCCATCCCTTGCCCGTTCTGAAGACTTGTCCAGCGAACATCCGTCTTGTTGCCATTTTCCTGGGGTATCAGATACGGGTTATACTGCTCAGCCACCGAACTGGTATAAACCCCTATTTTTGCACCTGTTTTGCGATCCGGATAAGTTTCAAAAGGGCCACGGCCATACCATTTTACCTGGCCAAAGGCTTGATTCAATACCATCTGAACTCCTACCCTTGGCAGCCATTCGGGCATGCGTCCATTGGGCGTGACGGTGTGATCCATACTCATTTTGCCGGTGGTTGAAATGGTATATTCAAACCTGTTTTCAAAGGAGGTGCCCGGTTCGCCCGCCCATGAATGACTTTCAACAAACAGCTTTACCTGATTGTGTTGCGCAGTCCATTGAATCCTGTCCAGTTTGGTAGTCAGATGATCCAGCCCGTAGGCAAACCAAATGTTTGACTGGCCAAGGCCCCATCCGGGCTGACGGGATAAGCCTGAGGCATAGGTAGTCCACTGGTCAATATCGTTGGCCAGGGGAGCCCGCCAAAGGTTAAGGATCATTTCCTGTTTCAACAGCTCCTCCTCTCCATACCGGACAGAAATAAGGCTGCCGGTTTCCTTGCTAAAGGTGTAAGAAAAGTCACTGCCTTTAACCTGCAATGTCTTTTCACTATCCTTCACTTCTGGAATTGGTCCCGTAGCGACAGTTTCATCGGGTAATAGAGATTTTACCTTCAGGGGCAACTGATCCCATGCAATCTCAAATCCTTTTTCCGCCCATGGCTTATCCTGCTTTTGGCGAAAACTTAGTAAAAGGAAATATTCTTTGCCGGCCTGCTGTTCAAAGGGAAGATAGGACACCGTGTAATTGGCCTTACTTAAAGGAGCCACGGTTGTTGGCAATACCCCTTCTTTAACCACCACTCCTTCGCACTGCAGTTGCCAGATACCTTCCATTTCCGAGCTATTGGTAAAATGCATGCGGTTCCATACTTCCACCTCACCCTTTTGTTCATCGATCATCTTAACCGAGATGGGCTGGGCCGATTTCTTTACCTGCCACAGCTCAGGTTGAACGGTGCGGTCAGGCCATATCAATCCGTAGGTTCTGCCTCCAACGCCCATGCTGAAAAACTCCTGACCTGCTTTCTGCTCATCAAAATCCAGCCAGCAAAGGGCTTCTTTTTTTAAGGTTTCCGTTGGCTGAAGCAGGTCTTGCACTTTGACTACCTTATCAAAGATGGCCACCTGGTCAAAAACAGCATTGCTGTAATGATTAGGGTTCTCCTGTGCCTCAATTTCAGGATTACGTCCTATATTGATGGGAAAAGGCTTATTTTCAATGCTGATGGTGCAAGGCGTTTCTGCTTTTTTCTCACCGTCGATATACAATTGCAGCTGTGTGCCGTTGTATATCCCGGTTATCAGATGCCAGTTACCCTGCCACCTTTCGGGAAGGCTAGTCTTTACACTGGTTGTTTTCTTATCTCCTATATAGAATTCCAGTTCCTTCTCACTTGTTTGCTCTACACCCAGCTGGTAAAATCCTTTGGAAAGAAATGTGCCGTTCCCGTTCCATTCGCGTGGCTTTACCCAAAACGATACAGTCAGGGCTTTACCGGCAATATCCAGCTTCGGGTCGCGGTACAGTTCCACCCAGGTATCGGTGCCGGAGAGTTGAACCGCTTTACCGGCCTTCCCTTCCACCAGCTCGGTTTTGCCCATCAGGGCGGCGCTGATATTATTTCCAGAAGCGTCGGGAGTACTGATATACTTTTCTCTTAAACCAGGGCTCACCCAATCCCAGATGGCCCCACCGATGCAGCGGGGATACTGGTAAATCACCTCCCAGTATTCATCCATCCCGCCCAGACTGTTTCCCGTGGCAGCAAGGTACTCGTCCATAAACGATGGGCGGGGGTCTATCTCTTCGGGCGACTGACCGTAGTATACTTTCAAATCATAGGGAGTGCCATACCTGGGACCAATGATGTCTTCACATTTAACGGGATTCTTTCCCGGAAAATCCAAATCGTTCCCGCCATACATCCACCCAGGCTTGCTGGGGTCCAGGCGTTTTCCGGCAGCGATGACCTCGCAGATGTTGAATCCCGAACCGCTTTCATTGCCTGCACTCCAGAAGATGACACAGGGGTGGTTTCGATCACGAAGTACCATCTTTTCGGCCCTCTCGACATAGGATTTGGTAAACTCTTTCATTTCGGAAATATACACGGTGGCATGGGCCTCCACGCCTGCCTCATCCACGATATACATACCCAGTTCATCGGCCAGCTTTAAGTATTCCTTTACCGGGGGATAATGACAGGTACGCACACAGTTGATATTGAACTGCTTCATCAGATAGAAATCCTTGCGGATGGTCTCCACGTCCATCGCATGACCAAGGTCGGGATGCTGCATGTGAGAGTTGACCCCGTTTAGCTTTACCGGAACGCCGTTAACATACAACACCTGGTGCCTGATCTCCACCTCTTTAAAGCCAATACGATCAGCCAGTGCTTCGGTGGTCTTACCGGCAGGGTTTAATAATTCAAAGCCTATATGATAAAGGTTGGGTTTTTCATCCGACCATTTCCTGGGGGATTTAACCAGTGCATTTAAATGGATGGTAGCCTTCTCGCCTGCTGCCAGGGATATCTTTTCAGAAGTCAGGTCAGTCAGTACAGGCTGATTTTCCTGATCCAGCAGGGTCACCTTTACCTGGTAATCCTTGATGGGCGCATTGGAAAAATTCTGTATTTCAGCTTCCACCTTTAAAGTGGCATCTTCATATTTCTCATCCAGGTCCGTGGTCACGTAATAATCCCGGATATGCACTTTGGGCGTTGCCATCAGATAGACGCTGCGGAAGATACCTGACATACGCCAAAAGTCCTGATCTTCATTGTAGGTACCGTCCGAATATTGAAATACCATCACGGAAACGGTATTCTTTCCCGGCTTCATATATTTTGTCACATCAAACTCGGCAGGCTCATTGGCCCCCTGGTTATAGCCCACTTCCTGACCATTCACCCACAGAAAAAAAGCGGAGCTTACCCCTTCAAAATGCAGGAACAGTTGTTTGCCTTTAAAGCCCGCGGGAACAGTAATTGTTTTTCGGTAAGAACCAACGGGGTTATAATCTCTTGGGATAAAGGGAGGGTTTGCTTTAAAAGGCTGGGCGACGTTACGAAAGATCTTCTCTCCGTAACCCTGCATCTGCCAGTTGGCCGGAACGGTAATTTCCTTCATACCTTTTTCATTAAACTCCGGTTTATAAAAGTCCTTTTGAATGCCATCGGGATTTACTGCATACAGGAATTTCCATTTCCCATCCAGGGAAAGGTACCCTGAAGATTGTGCAGAATTGCCTGCAATGGCAGACTGCACGCTGGCATAGGGAAGCAACGGCACATGGCCTTCCTCCTGATTGAGGCCAATCATCTGGGGATTTTCTATATAATCGTAGAGATTCTCCAAAAAAGGCTTCTGCTGGGCATAAGCATCTGGCAGAAAGAATAGTAAAAATAGTAACAGAAAAAGGTGAATACGATTCATAAACAGGCTTGATTAGGTTTAAGTGTCAAGGTTACAATTGTAAGAAAATTATGGAAAGCTTGCAAGTGACAGCTTCGTCAACTTATAATAATGAGGTCAATTTTTATAAATAAATATAGTTGATGGTATCATATGACACTTTCAAAGGGAATAATTGAAGTTTATCTTGCAACTGTTTTATTAATTCTAAAACATGGAAAAAGATGATTCAATCCATTTAAGAGCAATGCATTAATAGTGTTTCTTTATACTTATCATCCGAATTTCAAACAGTAATGACCACATTCCCTTTTTTGTGGCCTTTGTCAACGTATCGGTGGGCTTCTACGATTTGCTCCATAGGATAGCGTTTGTCAATTACAGTTTTAAGCTTTCCTGTCTCACAGAGTTCTTTTAAAAAGAGCAGATCTGCCACCTTCAGCTTCAGGTTGCCTGACAGAGCAAAAACATTGAGATAAACGCCTGATTTGGTTAAGGATCTTTTACGTTTTGAGGATGGAATCTTGCCTACCGCATCATAAATAACATCATAAACCTCCCCATTTTGGGTAAAATCTTCCCTTGTGTAATCGATCACCTTATCCGCCCCAAGAGATTTCACCATTTCCAGATTGGCAGTACTGCATACCGCGGTCACTTCTGCCCCGTAGTATTTGGCAAGCTGTATGGCATAAGTGCCAACACTACCGGAAGCTCCATAGACTAGAACCTTTTGACCCTGCTGAATATTTGCTTTGCGAAGATGACACAAGGCGGTCAATCCACCATTGGAAACCGGGGCGGCTTCCTCGTAGGTCATATTGGCTGGCTTAATGGCAAGTACCGCATTTTCCCGCATACAGCGATACTGTACATAGGCGCCAAAATCAAATTCAGTGGAGGCAAAAACGGGATCCCCTGCCTTAAACAAGGTAACATCTTTGCCAACGGCTTCTATATCTCCTGAAAGTTCCATTCCAAGTATTTTCTTCCTTGGTCCCCTGAAACCGACTATGATACGCATCATGGGCTTGAAAAAGAAATCTTTGACAGGTCCTAAACCTGGCGCTAAACGCCGAACCTTGGTATCGCCGATATGTACTGTTGTTGCAATTACCTTGATCAATACTTCATGATCTTTGGGGAACGGTTTTTCCACTTCCTTCAACTGAAGAACTTCAGGCGGTCCATACCTGGTGCATACAATTGCTTTCATTTTTTCCATATTGAATTCAATTGATCGGATGAGTGATTTTATATTGACTTACAATATCAATCAAGCTGATATTAGCAGGTAATTTTCTTGTTCAAAGGTGTTTGCACCTATACAAAGTTAAGAAATTCACCTGCTAATAGAAAGGGATGTACTGCTTAAACGCTATTTTTTCTCATCTGCCGTAGTCGTTTGATCTGCTTTGGACATCTCATTTTCAATTTTCCATCGTCCGTTGATATAATGCCACTGGGTCAGATAGGTCCCTGATGATACTACCACCGAATTAATGCTAATATCCCAGACTCCCCTGTCAATTGCTATGGAATCGGTAATAACTTTAGAAATGCTTCTAAGTTTTGAAAAACGTAATCCACGATTGTACAATTGCGTAAAATACTCATTGATACTTTTCTGGTCATTAACTACCGGATACTGGTCTGCCATCAAACAGGCATGATCCATGTAACGGATGCTAACAGAATCAATCTGTCCGGCATTAAATAACTCCATAAACTTAGTGTTGGAACTTACATTTTCCAACTGTTCGCGAATCTTCATTCTGTTCTCAGCTTTGGCACTTGAGCTATAGGCCAATACCAGAACGGTGCATATGGTCAAAAAGGGTAGTGATAAAATCAATAACTTTTTCATGGGGTGTGTTTTTAAGTTAAATAAATCAATTGCATATTTATAAAGTTGCCCGAGCCGATTTTCAATAAGTTCCTTGTCAATGAACTTATTAGGTGACCTTTTCGATGAATCATAAATGTTGTAATCCAGGGCGGCAAAAATGATCCTGATGGTGTAACTCCGGGGGGTCACTTCACCGGATTCAATCCGTTGAAGTGTCCGCACACTTAAATTACACTTCTGAACTAATTCCTCCTGAGTCAAGCCTTTGGCTTTTCTAAGTTCAGCGATCTTTTTGCCTAAATCTGGTTGTTTCATCGATCCATTGAAAATTTAAGGCAAGATTATAATTAACTTAAAAACTGTCCAAACAATGTAGTTGTATTTACCACGCCATTGGGACGACATTCACATGACATTCTGTTAATGTAAAAACAATCAACAACTTAAAACCTTACGTTCTTTAAATACTGCGCACTTGACTTTAAGCACTCAATCCCATTCTTCTCTCCGTCTTTCTCCACGATGTAATGTCTCACACCCTGATCCCATGCTTCGCGGAAAATGGGTTTAAAATCTATAATACCCGATCCCGGGCAAGCAAATGACTTCTCGGGGGTGTTGTCCATATCCTTTACATGCAGGATCTCAAAGCGTCCGGGATAGTCCTTCAGGCATTTGATCGGATCGCCTCCTCCCTTGCGCACCCAATAAATGTCCAGTTCCTGCTTTACGTTTTGCGGGTCGGTATTTTTCATTAAAATATCAAAAGGCAGTCCTTCCGAGGTAGGCTTTTCAAATTCCCAGTTGTGGTTATGCCAGCAGAACTTGATGCCTGCCTTTTTACAGGCCTGTCCAAGTTTATTAAGGTTATCGGCTGCCTGTTTGGCCTCATCAGCCGTGATGTTTTTGGCATCGGTCTGCCAGGGCCAGTAACATACCCAGTACTGTTTCCCTGCTTCCAGGGCTTCTGCTATCTGCTTGTCGGTATCTTTAAGCATTCCGGCCATCGAAGAGCCTCCGGCAAAAGGATTAATGCCAAGGCTTTGGCATACTTTTTTAAACTCGGCAGGCGAATCTCCCATATAATTCCCGCTCTCCATTTCTGTGTACCCTTGTTTGGCAAGCTTTTCAAGAGTGCCTTTCCAGTCTTCCTTGATAAAATTATCTACGATGCCCGAGATAAAACCTATCTTTTCCAGTTGACCGGCCTTCCCCATGGCCCAAGCCGGTATGCCTGCCGATACAGCCATAGCCGATAATCCAAGGGTGGTAATAAATTGACGTCTGTTGGTATTCATTGTTTGTTGGTTATGATTTTAATAATTCTATTTATCCAACCGGATTGAAATCCGGCCCTACAACAACTACCGAGCCTACGGCTCTGCACACTTCTCACAGGCAGCTCCACCATGGCAGGGCGCTAGTTCCGTAGGAACGGGGCATTTTGTAGCCATGGATTTCAATCCATGGCATGGAGCTTGCTGTTTGATCAGAGCTATATCCTTTGCCGTTTGCCTTTAGGCAACGGATGCATTCTGCATCGATTGTCTGCTGTCCGTCAGCTAAAGCTGACGGCAAAGGATACTGCCCTGTTGAAACATTTTTACTAGTCAATATTTACACCTTTGGCAGCGCCCACGGCTTGCGGTATTGCGGCACGATGTACTGGTTGGCTTTTTCTGAATTGGTAAACTTGCCTTGAGCCTCATCCCATAACAACAGGTTTTCTCCCGAACGTACGGCAATGTTGGCACTGTGGGCAGCTACAGCCACAGCACGGCCAATCTCGGTGGTACAAACAGGCTTCTGCCTTGATTTGATACAGTCGATAAAGTTCTGTGCATGCTCCTGATGGTTCTCTGTCCCTTTATCGAACTCTTCGGCTTCCGTCTTATTTTTCTTTTGCTGATCATCCCACTGGGGGATTACCTTATAACCGCCACGATCCGCTACAATGGTACCTGCATCGCCAATAAACTCGATACCGTAGTTCTTACCCCACGGCCCGTTTTGAATGCCGGCCGTATGCTGCCAGGTTACCTGGTAATCGCCCATCTCGAAGATGACCGACATGGTATCAAAGGTCTCATGGGCATGGTCACTAAAGGAAAGGTTGCCTCCCGTTGCCAGTATCTTGTTGGGAGGGGTCTTAATATCTTTTGCCCACAGGGCCATATCCAAAAGGTGAACGCCCCAGTCGGTGACAAGACCGCCCCCGTAATCCCAGAACATGCGCCATGAACCATGATAACGGCTTGGGTTAAAGCTTCTCATTGGAGCAGGGCCTAACCACATGTCAAAATCTACGCCTGCCGGTATGGCTGTATCCGCTACGACGGGCTGTCCGATGCCATAATTGAAATTACCCCACACGTTGGTTTTTCTAAGTTTACCGATGCGCCCCGATTTGATCATCTGGTTGATCTTGTTCCAGTGGGCCCCGCTTCTTTGCTGCTGCCCTACCTGCACGATGCGGTTGTAGCGTTTCTCGGCTTTTACCATCAGGTTGCATTCCTCAATGCTGTTGGCCATTGGTTTTTCAACATAGACGTCCAGTCCGGCTTCGCAGGCATTGACCATCGGAAGGCAATGCCAGTGGTCGGGTGTACCAATCACTACGGCATGAAGGTCTTTATTTTCCAAAAGCTTGCGGTAATCGGCATACAGTTTGGGAGTTTGATTATAAGTCTTTTGAATTTCGGCAGCCTTTTCGTTCAGCACATTCTGATCGATGTCGCAAAGGCCGATACATTTCACCCCGGGAATGTTCAAATGGTTCTTCAAATCGCCAAAGCCCATGCTGCGGCAGCCAATTAAGGCAATGTTGATCTGGTCGCTGGGAGCCACCATTTTACCGGCTGCCTGAAGGCTTCCCGGCAGACTGGAAATAAAACCCATTCCGGCAGTTGCTGCCACGGAGTTTCTGATAAATGTTCTACGGGTAGTACTCATTGTTATTAGTTTAGTTAGGTAATACAATTTTTCAGGCAGCCCCGTTCAACAGAATAAGGCCGTCCATTTAAAATCACGGTTAAATATAAGAGTTATTTCTCTAAACTAAAACAAAAAACAAGGAGCAATCCCTTAAGGAACACAAATAAACACCAATATTAAACACGAATAAGAACCGATGAAATGATTTATTCTATTGATATTTGTGTTTATGGATTTATTTATGATCCTGTTTTATATTCAATTGGTTTTTAATCTTAAAGAATAATTAAAGTTTATACCCATAATTGACTTTTTCAGATAAGTATTGACCCGGTATTTATTAACGGTGCCAGGGAAATCTCTCTTAAACATCCCAAAGACAAGGAATTATTATTCATTTTTTCTTAAGCTGAACAGATAACTGATTTTTATTCCATAATATACGTCTTTTCGGAAATATTCCATCCAGTAGTCTTTCAATCTATATTTTAAATAAGGTGAAATTGCAATAGCGTTCTGATTAGATAAAGGAAAAGAGACTCCTACATCGAATAATAAGTCAGAAAATGCATTTTTTACAGAATAATGCTCATTTTGATGTCTGTCAACAGCACCCCAACCAGTACCTTTTTCAGGTACTTCCCAGTCAAGATTTAACATTTTACCATATGAAATCCCAAAAGATGTAAAAAGATTTAATTTGTCATCTTTAACTAGCAGTTGCTTAAAAATGAGAGGTAAACTAATTTCACCAAAACGAAACCTATTTTCAGACCCTTTCCAACTTGCAATTCTTCCATATTGATAGCAAAGGCCGGAACTTAATAAGAATGTATTGGCAACTCTATATTGATAAAGGACTTCAATCCCAGGGTCAACCGGGTAATTATAGAATCCTTGTATACCAGTATTTCCACCTAATCGTTGATAATGTGCTAATGTTCCACTAAAAACTAAATCGCTTTTACTTTCCTGAGCAGAACAATAGACACTCATCAAAACAAAGACTACTAAAAGTAACTTTATATATTTCATAATTGTAAATTTTATTGATTATAAATATTAATTCTTCTGAATCTTTATTTAGGTGGGGGCTGTTCCATGTTTTGAGTCATTTGGTTTATCAAAAATAATAATCTATCTACTATTAATACAAGTTTATGCACCTATTTACTTTATATAAAAAAAGGATTCTCTCCCTTTTTGATAGAAGAGAATCCTTTATATAAGGTTAATGTTTTACAAACAGCTTTTCTGTAATTATTTCATCGTTCACTTTCGCCCTTAATACATAAACACCGTCTTTCCAATCAGAAGTATTGATCTTAAATGTCTTACCCTGTATTTTATTGGCTTTTGTTTTAAGCATTGAATATGGATCATACACCTCCATGTCCCATGTGGTTGAAACATTCATGCTGTCAATTTTTGTACCTGCCAGTTCAATGGTGGTTTCACTACCGGTTGGATTAGGAAATGCGTTGATCAATATGCCATTATCAGGTTCCGTTAGCCCATCTGCCATCCTATTCGGTGATCTGGATACCAAATCAACATTCCCCGAGGCAATGATTCTTTGCTCAGGAGTGGTATACTCAATGTATTTCACCCCGTTGCCATCTACAACCCTTAAATAAAGATCATAATAGGTATAAGTAACCGGTTGATTTATGATTGGATTTGTGTCTGTTTTTACATCCTGCTGATTTGCGGCCATGGTTGTCCTGGGTACTGAAAGTAATCTAAGCTGACTTCCTGTTGCAACCAGTTGTGCCTCAACGCCTGTCCCTTCTTCTCTTAACCACCACTCGAATGTGTAGGGAGTAGTACCGCAGGAGGCAACAGCATTCCAGATACCAGTTCCTTTGTAAGCAACTGATGCACTCCCGGTAAAAGACCCTGTTAAGCCTATGCGAAAACTCTTCTCTGCCGTGAAGGTCTCTCCACCGGGCATCTGAAAAGTATAAGTAATTTTTCCCATACCAGATTCTACGGGGGCTTTTACAATATTGGCTGTTTTTCCCGTTCCGCTTGAAGTTGCAAAAAGAGAAGAAGGGGTTAGCTGCCAGGTTATATTGGAAGCCAAAGGGTCTACATCCAAAGTGGCAGTCCCAGTGGAACAGATATAACTGGGGACTGTGATCTCAGGAGAAAGAAAAAACTTTTTGTATGTTACCCATTCGAATAATGACGTTTGAGGAGCTGAAACGTCTCCATCCCACACATTTCCAGACACTTGTTGAGATAATATAATTTGACCTTCATGTTTTGGGAACCATTCATTTTCTGGGTATTGGGTACTTCCATTCATATTTTCAATGAATATATCTACTGGTAAATTATCTACTATAGTATAAAATCTTGATCTTCTCCAATTTAATATACCATCAATATAAAATTTAATATCATATGGAGTATAAATAAGTTTAAACGTATGCGAGGTGTTCCAGGCTATATAATTGTTTTTTATCCCATCATATATATTCATCTCTCGCGTTCCATAAATACTTTGAGGCCACCACCAGTGGAAAACATGGTCGGTATGGACATAATAGCCACCCGAAGGCCATTCTTTCTTCCGCCAATTATATTCTGCTATGTCAATCTCACTTGCATAACCAGTGTTGTATTTTGGATCGTCGGCCCCAGAACCACCATAGAACCAAAAAGCAGGCCAAGAACCTTCGCCTGTGGCAAATTTCATTCGCCCTTCATAAATTCCATATTTAAACTTTTCCCTAGAAACTATTTCTGCCGAAATATAATCTGGACAATGATTAGTTCCATCATTATAACAGTACCCAGGGTGATAAATCATGCTTAAGCTTAGGCCATTGTTGACCGAATACGTAGTTCCTTCAGAATCAACAAAAACGCATTTACCCCTGCCATAGTCTTTTACTACTTCCCACTTAGTTTTATCTAATAATGTGCCGGTAAACGAGTCACTAAATTTTGTATAAATCCAATTAGTATCCCATTCCCGTGAATTGTAAGGAAATAACTGGGCATAAATTAATGAAGGAATAAACAAAATGAAGAATAATAAACAAATGGTTTTAATCATAGCTGCATGGTTTAAAAGTTTATATTTAATTTCATTTTACCCAAAAAACATTTTTTTTGCCAATCATTGCGATCAGATAAATAAGCGCGGTAGCCTACAACCGGAGATAAGCCCAACGATACTTTATTGAATTGGAAAAGCTTCTTTTGTACCCCAAAACTTAAATCCAGAAAGGATCGGTTAATTTTTATGTGGGATGTATTTGGGGTTTGGTGCTCTGTAAGTTTATAGTTCAATATCCAACCCAAACCGGCTCCAAATGTGAAAGAATCTAAAAAAGAATTATTGAATGGTACAGAGGCATATACAGGCACTTTCATGCTAATAAAATCCAGGTTCCAGTAATTTGTACCTTCATATGGCCACCAGCTATTCAAGGATTCCACCCAAACCAAATAGGCAACCGCTTCTGCTATATAATGTTTTCCTGATTCAATCCCTATTCCTGTCGATAATTTAGTGGTTTTATGAAGCGGGAGATTTATCAAAAATTCGGCCTCAGGGACAATGGAGAATTTTTCTACAGGATTGGAGCCTATATAGACTGCGTGCGTTAAACCTAAGTTAAAGGTGAATCGTTGAAACTTTTCCTGCCCGTAAATTGAATAATTAAGCATTATAAGAGCGATAAAACAAAAGAGATATTTCATTGTAAAATGTTTGGTTTGTATAAATAAAAGTTTGTCTACTATTAATTCCGAAAAACACCAAAAGGTTACCCTCCAAAAACATGTTTTTATCATATTTTGAAAATAACCTTATATATTAAATTAAAACAAGAGAAAGTCCTATAATGCAACAAGGCATTTCATCCTTTTGGTGAAACGCCTTGTCCTGTAATAAATTTATGTAATTAGCAATCATTACTGTCGTACTAAAACGTCCAACAGCATACGTATTTTACCTATTGAAATTGGTTTCTAAAATTTTGGCTTCACCCCCTCACCCTCTCGTCCCATCGTCCCCTCATTTTCCGGTCTCCATTGCCCCTTGCCCCTTGCCAACGAATCTTATATCTCCACTCCTTCCATTGATTTTTCCAGCTCTTCGGCCTGCTGGATGAACTGATCCACGCTCATCTCGCGGATATACACCAGCCCGTGAGTAGCCCTTACCAGTGGTTTTTCATGCTGGTAAAAGAAGTTCTTGCCAAGAAGGAATTGTATCTGCTTTAACTGTTCTACCCACACCTTTTGGGTCAGTTCGCTGAACTTGCCATCATGCTGATAGCTGGGGAAGGGAGCATCCACCTGGCTCAGGTAGCACTGTGAGAAGGAGGTATCCAATATGGCCAGTGCATTCAGCGATACGGGCACAATCACTTCCACATCGGCCGGGTGATAGCGGAACCACACGTTGCGGTAGCCCACCATGCGAAGGTTGGACAAATCCTCTTCCTTTTTCCATTCCTTCACTGCTGCAGCGATGGCTTTTAACACCTTGTAGTGGGTGTCGGGACCACTTCCCTCGGGATCCATGGCCAAACTGATCACTGTAGGCTTGTATTTACGGAACTCTTCCAGGATGGGCAGCACATCCCGCTTGTCATCCGGTTGCTCTGTGAAAATATCCCCCTGGTAAAAACCCAGTCTTAGATGGTGCACGTTTTTAACCGGCACCCCAAAATGGGCCCATACCAGCTCTTCTTCCATCTCGCGGATCATCCCTTTCAACACCTGTATCTTTGGCGGGTTTTTGCTGCCATCGTAACTGTTCTTCAGGGTATCCAGTATTTCAAAAATGACCGAAATCAGCTGTTTTTCATCCTTTACCTCCCAGATCTGCACGATGGAACGGATCACCCTATGGCATACCCCGCGCCTTTGCTCAAAGGGATCGTTCGCGGCCACGCTGTCCAGATAATGGTAAATATCCTTGTCCCACTTGAATTTATAGCCTTCTTCATAAAAATCAGGAAACTTGATCATCTGTATCTGGTCGTTGCCAATCAGCCTTAGCGACTGGTTTAATAGATCGATCACATACTGGTTGATCACGGCATTAAAGCCTGAGGTAAGTACCGAGAAGTGAAACTCGTTGGAGGCATCCCGTAGCTGTCGGTTGGTCTGTGGCATGATGCCCAGCATGATATCGTCATGGTGGGGCCCCGTGTGATAATACACCTGGTTGGATTCCTTTTCCATTCCCTTGTTAAACTTGGCCGTGATGGAGTCAATCACCGACTGTACGGTATTTTCATCCAAATTGGGAATCATGCTGGTATACTTGTCTGCCTGAAGCTCTTCCATGGTAACCTTGGGTCCAAATTTATTGATGCGGGGAAGTAAGTCGATCACGGCTCTTTCTGTTTTCTGATGGGTCCACTCGCCCGTGCGGTAATAAGCATCCACACTGTCGGTTAGTTTCACGGCAGCCCCCTTGGTAAGATAAAAACGGCTGTTGGGCAATTTGTATAAACAGCTGGCCGGGTACTGGTTGGAAGGCTCATTTTCAATGGCATCTTTTACCACATCGGCTTTGGCTTCCCCGGAGGCAAAAACGATGGCTACTGCCTGAGGATTAAAAGTGATCGTTTCCAGCCCGATGGTAATCACCAGCCGGTTGCGCGACACCTCAATGCCTCCCAGATCACCTGCTGCCACTGCCTGTGTCTCAAAGTTGGTAGCCGTCAATCGGGTCGTGGAATGATGATCCGTTCCACGGGTGTTGAAAGCAATATGCCCATCCGGGCCAAGGCCCCCAAGCCAGAAGCCGATGCCTCCCTTATCCCTTATTTTCTGCTCATAGGTAGAGCACCAGTTGTCAATGCTGAAAATCGACTGTTGCTGCAGCTTTTCCATGGGCGATTTGGCCTCACGGTACCGAAGCGAAAGGTCAATCTTCAACCCGGGAAATACCTCGTTGTAGGATTTGCCTTCCACCAGTGGAATTTCATCTGAGTTGATCAGCAGCGCCTTTGCCGGGTCCAACCCAAACCCATGAATATAATATTTCTCGACATAGTTATAAAAACTGTTGTGCTGGTGCGAGGCGATGGGGTAAAACTCATCCATCTGCACAAACTGAAGGCCGCTGAGCGAAGGTTTTTTCAAACCCGCCAAACCGTATGCATTTAAAATATCCCTGGCCTTTGGCTGGTCCCAGTTCTGCAAAAAAAAATGGGTATATTTGATAAAGAATTCCGGTGTCTTTCCTGTCGGAAGACTGATCACCCCTTCGGGGTTTTCAGCCACCCATTCCAAAAAGCGAAGTGAAGCAAGCATTCCCAGCCGGGGAAAATTCTCGGCCGTAAGATACGGTATCCGCGTGCTCATCTGTCCGGCTTCTGCCTTCTGCAAAAAAGCCTGTTCTACCTTGCTAAGCTTGAATGTTGTCATTTGTATGATGTATTTAAATTAAAGTAATTATTAAAGAATAGGAACGCGGATTGAGCGGATCAAAACGGATTTTAAATGGTTCGTTTTAAGTTTATATAGCTATTTATTGTTTTTTTTAGATCCGCTTTCACCCGCTTAATCCGCTCAATCCGCGTTCCTATTTTTGTTTTAAATCCAGCATTATTTAGTTCCCAATACATAATCGGTTAATTCTTTTCCAAAAACTGTTCAGCCAAAAGAGCCGCCACTCCCTGTATCCCGGCCTGTGCACCCAGTTCCGACACCTTAATGGGAACTTCGTTTCCCAGTTCAGGATTGCAGAATATTTGAATAGACTGATGGATCGGGGGAAGAATAAATGAATGGGCCAGCGACATTTCACCCCCAAGGATGATCATTTCAGGATTGAAGATCTGGATGAGCATCGAGAGTCCTTTTCCCAGCCAACGGCCTACATCGGCCAGCACCGAAACAGCATACTGGTCTCCTTTCAGGGCAGCCTGTACCACTTCCTTGATTTCAATTTTATCGATGGCAGACGTTTCCATCAAAGCAGACAAAGAAGTGCGTCCTTCCCCGATGCCCTCTTTGACCATTCGCACAATGGCAGTTCCCGAGGCCATGGTCTCCAGGCACCCTTGTTTGCCGCACTGGCACAGAATGCCATTATCCACCATGGGTAAATGGCCAAATTCTCCTGCAAAACCATCGCGGCCCTTGTAAAGCTTTCCATTCACTATTATACCCATTCCGATGCCCCAGTCCAAATGCAGCACCAGCACATTGCGTTTATTGCGTGCCGCGCCAAAACGAAGTTCTGCAATGGCTTTGGTCTTGGCATCATTTTCAATTAACACATCCAGCCCGAACTTTTCACGGAATACCTCTCCGACGGGCCGGTCAGAAATCATGTACGTTTTGTTGATCCCCGTCTGCGAATCCACCAGACCGGGCATCTCGATGCCAACGCCCAAAATCTTCTCCTGCGGAATTTGCAGTTCACTGATAATGCTTTTGGTAAATTCAACGATGGGATCAATGATAGCCGGGCCATGCGAAATGGTCAGGGGAAGAATGTGATCCTCTCCTACCTTTTGATTTTTGGCATTGAAAATGGTCACCCAAGTTTTGTACAGGTTGATGGAGATTACCACGATAAAAAAAGCATCCTCCTTGTTGCCATACAAATTGGGGCGCCTGCCCCCGCTCGAATTGCCCTGTCCCAATTCCTCGATCATCCCTTCATTCTTCAGCTCATTTAAAAGGCTGATCACCTTGGGAGTACTCAATTTCAGATAGCGCACAATATCGGTAATGGCCATGGTCCCATACAGAAACAAGTGCTTGAGGATCTTGCGCTTTTGTAAATTATTCTTTTGAATGACAAGGTTCATGGCGACGCTTGTTTGAGGTTATAACAGCCTATTTTCGGATGGCTCCCTACAAAGATATTTCATTTTTTTCACAAATACACAAATACTTTTATTAATTTTTTAAAAAGTGAAGATCAATTATTCTTTCTATCATTAAAGAAGATAAAATAAACAGGAAGGGTAAATCCATCTTCCGCAACATCACATTTGTTTCCTTTAGCATGATTAGCTGCTCAATACCCTGTCAATATCCGCTCAATACCCGCTCTTGAGCTACTGGGTACATACTGGGTACATAATAGGTAGATACTGGGTAGATACTGGGTTCATAAACCCATTATCTACCCAGTATCTACCCAGTATCTACCCCTAAAGACTTGAGGGGATATTGAGCGGGTATTGACAAGGTATTGAGTAAGTGGAAAAGTTTAAGGGATCCATAGCAGAGGGGATATGATTTTTACAAAAAGATGGGATATTGTTATTTAAAAATGGACTTTGGGATAATTGGATAGTGGATTGTAGACCTTTATCATTCTGAAAAATAACCAATATCCAATGTAGAATATCCAATATGGATAAAAAAGGAAAAGCGATGGTTTTTGGACCATCGCTTTTCAACAAACAACTAAAATTACCTTATGAACTTTGCTTTTCACCAATACATATGTAAAAGAAAAGTAGTATTATAGCCACTTCAACAAATAGCTCAAAAATGATATAATGTATACTTTAAAAAGGCTCCTGCTGACAGGATTTATAAATTTGATCGGGCTTACTGTTTTTGCCCAAACTGAATGGGTGATTCAATATCATGAAAGGCCTGTTGGTAAAAACCTGCTTACGAACAAAGAGATTACCGCCAAAGAGATTGTTTTTCCTTTGGATATTTACCATGTCTATCCCGATACCCTGTCCAACTGCATCACCTTACAGATTCGTGGTAAGAGTAAAAACGGAAAATATTATAATGATGAAGGATGGTTCACGATCTTTGACCTGGCAAAGGATACGGCCAAATGGTTAAAGGCTATTAGTTATCCGGTAAGCGGAATAGTACAACAGGGTAATCTTATTGTTCAGGTTATAGGAAACAAAAGTTATCGTCTTAATCCCGAAAACGGAGAAGAACAGTGGGAGGTAAAAAATACCTTTAGCTATGTTGATTTCGATCATCAGATAGCCTTGGGCTATAAAATCAAAACTTTTAGGGATATCAACAACACTCTTGAAGGCATTGATTTGCGAAATGGACAGGTTCTGTGGAAAAGAGAGATGGACCATGAATTTGGATGGGATAAGGTGATGCGATTAAACGATTCCTGTCTGATGATTGTATCCTCCGGATTGCATGAGGTAAATGTCAAAAATGGTACAGGATGGGATTATGATACCCCCACAGGGTTATCCAACGGAGCCCGGTCAGTGGGAGGGATCGCTTCCAATGTTCTCATGGATAATACGGACCTTTATTTTGCTGCCAAAGAACAGATTGCCCGGTTGAACCACCAGGGACAAATAATATGGTCGGCCCCACTGCCCCTTGATTTAACCAGCCAGTCCATCCTGTTTAAAATGGATGACAGGATTGGCATGATCAATACAGGCTATGTTGACATGGGAGTACTGTATCATGACAATGTTCCTTTTATCGCAGCCTTTGATATAAAGACCGGACACCAGCTTTATGTCAGCAGATCAAGTGTGAAGAATGATATAGTTCATGGGTTTCATATCAGCGAGGATGCCATTTCTCTAATTTTTAAAGACAGGATTTCAAAATATTCACTGCAGGATGGCGCTTTGATTTCTGAGAAGGCTTATAATACTGAAAATTACGGAGAATTAGACTGTTTTGCCGACAGAACGACCTATTTCAAGAAGGATTCCACTTATCAGAGCCTGATTTTGTCGGATACTACCCGGCATTTTATTTTTACAAAAAAGGATAAGATTCTGGTGATCAATGATCAGCTAGAGATCGTAGAACAGTTGGATTCCAAAGATTTATATACCTGTTATCTTCAGTACAAAGATTACAGGTTCCTGGAAAAAGCGAATCATGCCATTGTTATCGACAACAACAGCAAAGTGGTTGCCGAAGCAGAACTCTCAAAATACAGCAAATTGATAGGAACAAAGCTTTTCGATGTCCACGAGCAGAAATTCCTGGTGGTGGATATCGATGATGTGATAAACAACAATTTACCTTAACAAATGATAAAATAAAGATATGATGATTAATGTAAAAAGGCTCCTGCTAGCAAGCTTTATGAATTTGGTGGGATTGACAATATACGCGCAATCCGATATTGAAATTATCCATCAGCTGAAACCAGTTGGTAAAAACTACATGACCAATAAGGACATCCTGGCCAAAGAAATCGTTTTCCCTGAGACTATTTATAAGACTTATATCGACACCAATGCCAATCGTATTACTGTTCAGCTGCGCTACTTAAGCCCCGAGGGAAAAATCACACACAATACGGGTACCATGGTCGTTTATGACCTTGGGCTTCAAAAAGAAAAATGGTCAAAGAAGATCAATTATTTGCAAACCGATATAGATCAATATAATGATCTTATTATTCAAACAACAGGCAAAAGAAGTTATTCCCTGGATGCTGAAACCGGAGTAGAAAAATGGGAAGTAAAAAATAAAATCATCTATAATGATCCGGATCAAAAGATGGGCATAGGGTATAAGGTGAAAGATTTTGGTCCTGTGAATGATCAGTTGGAAGGCATTGATTTGACCAACGGTATCTCGAGATGGAAAATAAAAATAAGCCAGTCATGCGGGATAAATAATATTTCACATATCAATGATTCCACGCTGATTATAGTGGCATCGGGGCTTCATTCAGTCAATTTAAAGAATGGCGAGGGGTGGGATTACGATGCCCTAACAGGAGAGAGAAGCTTCATGAGAAATAATAATTTGGTATACGACATGGTTTCAAACCTGACAGGAGACAGCGCGAACATCTATTTTGCTTCCAAAGAAAAGATTACACGCTTAAATAATGACGGGAAAGTAATTTGGTCAACTCCTCTGCCTTTGGAATTAACAAGCAAATCGGGCATCTTTAAAAGAGACAGCATCCTGTATATGGTCAATTATGGATATGCCTATAGTTTTTACTATCCCACCCGTTATGGTAAACCCTACCTGGCAGCTTTCAATGCAAATACCGGCAAACAGCTTTATTTAAAAACATTAAGTAAAAGAAAAGCAAAAATTAATACATTTCAGACAAGAAAAGATCAGTTGTCCATCGTTTTTAAAAACAACATGGCACAGTATTCATTAGTTGATGGTTCCCTGATCAGGGAAAAGAAATTTAAAATAAAACCCGATGAAAGCTTGTTAAGCTATGTAGGAAACCATGTGTATGTTAAGACCGATTCACTATATAACAGCCTAGCGCTGACAGACACGACCACGCACTGTATTTTTACTGAAAAGAAAAAGGTGCTGGTAATTAATGATCGGCTTGAAATTATTAAAAACTATGATTTCAATGAATTATACCTGAATACACTTCAGGAAAAAGATTACAGGTTTTTGGTAAATGGGGATAAAACGATTGTAATTGATAACCTTCAAAGGAAGGTAGCCACCATTGATGTTGCCATGAAAACTAAATTGTTAGGCACCAAATTTTATAGTATTCGCGATAAGAGTTTTTTGGAACTGGATATAAAAGAGATCATCAACCATAACATACCCTAATACAGACATTAAAAATTATCATGGAATAGGTAGGTATACTGCATTTTTCAATTGGATATTGAAAATTCGATATTGGATATTTATAGTCCGTAAAATATTCAATATTCAATGTAAAATAACCAATAACCAATGGGGATAAAAAGGAAAAGCGATGGCTTTTGGACCATCGCTTTTCTTTCAACAAACAACTAAAATTACCTTACGAACTTTGCTTTCACCAAAAAACCAATCAACCCAATACAATAAGTCCTAAAATTAAAATTGCAAAGTTACTCCGTGATACGTTGAATTTGGCACGATTGTTTCATTGTTGCGTATAAAATCGGTTTTAGCATGGGCAATGTAGTTTCCCTCTCAGGTCCAACCTTAAGGACTTTAAAGACTTTAAGGTCCTTAAAGTCGGGCCTGGTGAAGGAAAACGGCCTTCTGCAGTACCCAACTTTAACCTTTAATCTGGAACTTAAAGTAATTTTGGCCGCTTCGCTTCAATTTCCTAATTTCACGCTTTTAATTTTAGCTTAGGATGACAATTCCAAAACTTACCATTGATACTCCCCTGGAGTGGATCGAGCAGTACATGAAAAATACGATGATCGAGCACCTTGGGATTCGCTTAACGGCTTTTGGCGAAGGATGGGTAGAGGCGACCATGCCCATTGACCACCGTACTTTCCGTCCCGGGGGTATTTTGCACGGGGGCGCCAACCTTGCTTTGGCAGAAACCATTGCCGGCTTTGGCTCCATGCTCACGGTCGATATCCAGGATCATGATGTGAGGGGCATCCAGGTGAGCGCCAACCATACGGGTAAGGCCGAAGGCACGATGGTGTATGCCCGGGCCGAGGCGTTGCACCTTGGCAAAAGGACACAGGTATGGAACGTGGACATCAAATCCGAATCGGGCAAACTGGTATCCACCGCCCGGGTGACCAACATGATTGTAAAACGCAATGGAAAATAAACTGCCCCTGGCCGGGGTCATTGATCAACTTTTAGAAAGACAAATCGCTTTTGCCTGCTGGTTCAACCCGCGCGACAGTCGTATGGGCATTGTGGCAGGCAATGCTCAGGATGTTATGCTATTCGACCGCTTTGATCATTTAAACGGGGAGGCAGGTTTTGTCTTTGCCCCTTTCCGCATTACAGACAAGTGCCCGGTCATACTGCTGAAGCCTTCCCTTTACCTTGAAGATTTTACTTCGGCTGAACAGCTTGATTTTAGTGGCCTGGTGCCTTTTCAACAGGAAAAAGAAAGGGAAGAGCACTGTCCTGACCGCTCCAAGGAAGACTATCTTCAGATCATTGAAGAGACCGTTGAGGCTATCCGGGAAGGGGAAATGTCCAAAGTGATCATTTCAAGACAGATACCGGTGGCAAGACCCCAACGGTCATTGGGCCGGATCTTCTTGCAGCTGAATGAAAAAACTCCCAATGCCTTTACTTACCTGGTCAATTTACCGGCGGCAGGCAGATGGATGGGTGCTACCCCCGAAGTGCTGCTCAAATCGCAGGGTGATGATTTTGAAACTGTTTCACTGGCAGGCACCCAGGTTAGAAAATATGATTCCGAGGATTATTACTGGAACACCAAGGATATTGAGGAGCAGGCTTTTGTGTCAAGATACATGCTTGAATTGTTTTATTGTTTCGACATTCATAAATATAAAACCACCGGACCGGAGACGTTGGAAAGCGGCAAAGTAGCCCATTTAAAGACTTCATTTTTCTTTCCTGCGCAGAAGATTGAAAACAGGTTGGGCAACTTTATTGCCGAGCTGCACCCTACCCCTGCCGTCTGCGGACTTCCAAAAGAACTGGCCCAGGAGTTTATTCACCAGAAAGAAAAACACGAGCGTAAATACTATACCGGCTACCTGGGTCCATGGAAACTGAACGACCAGGTGAATCTTTTTGTAAATTTACGCTGCATGGAAATCACTGATGATGAATTTATCCTTTATGCAGGAGGTGGCATTACGGCAAAATCTGTTGCGGAGCGCGAATGGGAGGAAACCAACCAAAAGGCAAGGACGTTGCTGGAGGTGATTCAGGCAAGTGAGCAGTAATCAGTGTTCAGTGAACAGTATTCAGTAACTTAAAATAGGAAGTAGAATTCGTAAAAAGGCGGCTGGCTGCTAGCTACTGGCTACTGGCAAAAAAAATACTTCAATCAGAGGTAATGAAAGATGACAGCAGCAAGGTTTTGCCAGCAGCTAGAACAGACAAATACATCGACTGAATGATATCAGACAAACGACATATTCAACAACTGGCAGCCCTGTTGCTAAAAAAAGGGATTACGGACATTGTGATTTCCCCCGGGAGCCGCAATGCCCCCATGATCAACACCTTTACAGGAACCGAGGGATTTACTTGCCGTAACATCGTGGACGAACGCAGCGCAGGCTATTTTGCCCTTGGACTGGCTTTGAAAAATCAAAGGCCCGTGGTGCTGGTTTGCAGCTCAGGAACTGCTACCCTGAATTACACCCCGGCAGTGGC
>DATGYU010000350.1:0-4932 GCA_035297625.1 Prolixibacteraceae bacterium | reverse complement strand
ACCCGTATCGCAGGACCGTACCGACTTTCTCAAACGGATGATTGAAACAACCCGGGGTATGGATCCTGTTCGTTTGGTGAGTGCCGCCCTGGAAAGACACACCAAGGAAGGCTCGCAAAATACGCAGGTCATTGCCGACCCGCTCCAGGAGCTGGTGGATGTAATTAGTTTTAACGAATACATCGGCTGGTATGATGGGCTGCCCGAAAAGTGTAAAACAGCCCAATTTGAAATCAACTTTGACAAGCCGGTCATGATCTCTGAGTTTGGAGGCGATGCCCTGCAGGGAAATCATGGTTCAAAGGATGCCCGGTGGACCGAAGAATTTCAGGAAGATTTATTTAAGGAAACCCTCCTAATGCTGGATAAGATTCCTCAGTTGCGCGGTATCACCCCATGGATACTGGCCGACTTCCGCTCGCCAAGACGGGTGCTTCCTGACATACAGGATGGCTGGAACCGCAAGGGCCTGATCTCGCAAACAGGCGATAAAAAGAAAGCGTTTTATGTCTTGCAGGACTTCTATAAAAAGAAAAAAGCGCAGTATGAAAAATAAATGATGCCTTATCTTTTGAATGGGTAGATAAAACGTACTGATTCAATAGCAGGTATTTGTATTTTTTTAAATGTTTATAATCCAACAGGCAAATCAATGAAAATGGCTTCAGGTAAAACAAGCAGGTGGTTGATAAGATTCTTTTTATTCATTTCAATTCTTGTATGGGGCATTGGTTCCAATACTTTGCTGGCACAGGGGGAAAAGAAGTTAAATCATGCTTCCCATGTTACCCTGGCACTGAATGCCTATTCCTTTAACGATTTGCTTACAGGCAGCGGGCAAAAAGACAATAAGCCTGCTATAAGTTTATTTGAGCTTTTGGACTGGTGCGCCACACAAAACATTGAGGCAATTGATCTGACGGGTTATTATTTCCCGGGCTACCCCGAGGTGCCTTCCGATGAATACCTCTATGAAATCAAGCGTAAAGCTTTCCAATTGGGCATTGACATCAGCGGAACGGGCATCCGCAATAACTTTGCCTCTCCCGATCCGGCTATAAGGGCGGCCGATGTGGAAAGGGCTAAAAAATGGATCATCGTGGCCTCTAAACTTGGGGCCCCGGTGATCCGTTTGTTTGCCGGTGAAATTCCCAAAGGCTATGAGAATAAATGGGATGAAGTGGCCGGGTGGATGATCCAGTGTTTTAAGGAGTGTGCTGATTTTGGCGCCCGGCATGGGGTGATGATCGGCATCCAAAACCATGGCGACATGCTGCAGACCGCCGAGCAGTGCATCAAGGTGATAAAAGCGGTAGACTCTAAATGGGCAGGCATTATCCTTGATACCGGGAACTTCAAGGTGCCGGATCCCTATGTCGACATTGAAGCGGTAATTCCCTATACGGTCAACTGGCAGATCAAAGAAAGTGTATTTGGCATTGGAAGTCCCATAAGAACTGACTTTAACCGCTTATCTAAAATAATAAAGAAAAGTGGTTACAGGGGCTATTTGCCTGTTGAAACTCTGTCCGTAAAAGGAACCCCTTACAAACCCTATGAACTGGTACCACAACTATTAATGGAACTGGAACAGGCGTTGAAGAACTGAACCGGAGTGCTCATTCCGGAAGTTAGTTTACAACGCCTCATAGACCGATACAACTAAAATACGTCCAAGGAATCGGCATTTCTTCCCGGTTGGCCTTTCTGTCGAACGGTTATTGTGATCATTATTTTTCAGATATTCCTTCACGTACAAAAGGCAGTAGAAAAGCAATCTACTGCCTTCCGGCTGATCCCGTCATACCTCCAGCTATCATCAGGTAAATGCCTGTTTTAATTGTAAATATAAACTAGCCTATCCACAGAGTCTATATCAACCCTATATCAAGAATATACCTTGGTTAATTAAAATTTTCAAAATATAGCTTTTACATAGCCTTACTATAGCCTTGATATAGACTCTGTGGATAGGACAGTCCGATTTTTTTTAGAATCATGCCAATTGTTTTTGCCTGATTGATCATTTTATCCTCCGCCTAATATACTTGACCCGATATTTCCATTTTCCTTACAATAAACTAAAGTGTAAATTCAAGGGACAGATGAATGATCATTGCAGAAAAGACAACTTATCTCGCACCACAATTCTAATTATTTGATTTCCGGTAAGGTTAGCAGCATCGATTGGATAGAAATGTCATAATACATTATTTGAATAATCTGTTAAATGTCATTAATTTTATAGAAATAAATGATTATATTTGATATAGAATAACTGATAACGTGTTATTTGCCAGAACCTTAAACTTTCTAAATAACTTCTACCTATGAAAACAAAATTTTTAGCAACAATTTCTTTATTTATCCTAATTGCAGTTTCCACGGCATTGGCTCAGGTGCCTGAACGCAAAGGGCTATGGAAATTTGATGATCCCTCCAATCTGTCAAAAGCTGAGATTGGCGCTCCCCTTGAATTCGCAGGATCCGTTCTTTCAGTTGATGGCCCTAAGGCAGGCAATAAAGCCGTTGAAATTGCCAAAGGAAGCTATCTACTGTTGACCCATGGAATGCAGCCCAATGGAGGCGGCAGTTTGGTCAACGAATACACGATGCAAATAGACTTTTTGATTCCCGAGGCCGGTGTTTGGCATTCGTTTTTTCAATTAGATCCCACCAACGCAAGTGATGCGGAATTGTTTGCAAACACCAGCAATTCGGTTGGTGTTGCCGAAACAGGCTATTCGGCCAAAGGACTTTTAGCCAATACCTGGTATCGGATGGTGGTATCGGTTAAAAATGGAGAGTTTTTTCGCATATACATCGATGGGTCGCTTTGGCTGGATGGATCGGTAAGGGATGTCGATGGCCGTTTTGCATTGCTCAGTTCAGTGCTGATGTTTGCCGATAATGATGGTGACGATGCTACCATTCAATGTTCTGAACTGGGTATATGGGATATTGCCCTTAATGAGGATGAAGCGCTGGCACTGGGAGGTGCAACGGGTGAGCGGGTACCGGTGAGAACCAAATTGGGATGGTGGAAATTTGATGATCCAACTCATATTTTAGATGCCGAATTGGGCAGTCCGCTTCAGCTGGTCGGAACCCAACAATCGGTTGCAGGTCCTTCAGAGGATAATAAAGCCATTAAATTGGGTGCTGATAGTTATTTAAAAATGACCCATGGATTATTTCCCAACGGTGGCGGTACCCTTGTCAATGAATATTCACTTCAGATTGATTTTTTAATTCCGGATGCCACTCTGCTGCATTCCTTCTTACAAACTGATGCGGCAAACGCAACTGAGGCACAGTTGTTCACCAATAGTACCAATGCCATTGGATCGACAGGAACCAACTATTCCTCCAATACCATTTCGGCCAATAACTGGTACCGGATGATCATTAGTGTTAAAAACGGAGAATTCTTTAAGGTATACATGAACGGAGAACTTTGGCTGGATGCTGCCGGGCAGGCGGTAGACGGAAGGTATGCCCTTTCGGATGTTCTCCTGCTTTTTGCCGATAACAGTGGCAAGAGTGGCAACATTGTTTGTTCCGAATTAAGCATTTGGGAAGTGGCCCTGAATGAAACGGAAATTGCCGATATCGGCAGCAATCCCACCATCCAGATTCCTCAGCGAGTGGGCCGATGGGAATTTGAAGATACTAATAACCTTAATAAGGCAACCATTGGCAATAATCTAACACAAACAGGAACTATTTATTCAGTAAATGGACCCGTTGCGGGAAACAATGCCGTTGAGATTTCATCGGGAAGCTATTTAACCATGATGCATGGCATCTATGGCAATGGAGACGGATTTATGGTGAACGAATATACCCTTCAGATTGATTTTTTAATTCCTCAGGCAGGAATATGGCATGCTTTCTTCCAGACAGAGCCGGAAAACTTAAGTGATGCCGACCTGTTCACCAATATGGATAATGCGATAGGCACCGGTGCCACTAGTTATACGGCCAATACCATTTCGGCCAATACCTGGTACCGAATGGTAATCACTGTCAGAAATGGTTCTTTCTTCAGAATATATATCAACGGAGAAAACTGGTTGGATGCTGCCGGCCAGCAGGTAGACGGGCGATTTGCCCTGGCCAGTGAACTACTGCTCTTTGCCGATAACGACGGTGAGGATGGACTGATTGATTGTTCGGAAGTAAGTATATGGGATGTGGCCCTGACAGCGGAACAGGTGGCCAAATTAGGGGATGCCACCACCCAAGTAACCGCCTTACAGGACCATCTGCCTATGCCAAGCGCCGAATTGGGACAAAACTACCCCAATCCGTTTACCAATACCACCATTATTCCATACCAGGTTACTCAAACGGCAGATGTTTGTTTCCGTCTGCTGGATGACAAAGGAAATGAAGTAAGGGTAATAAATGAAGGTATCAAGTCTGCCGGAAAATACACCTTAACCCTTTCTTCCGGAAATCTAAAAAGTGGCAATTACATTCTTCAGATGACAGCAAACAAGAAAGTCACAACACGGAAACTGATCCTTGTTAAATAAGAAGTGATCATATATTAATTGAGGGTGCTTCCATTATGGGGCACCCTTCATTATTTTATAGCGTGCCTGGCGAATAACTCAACGGTGCAGGCTCATTATGAAATTGCCCAATATCTATCGTTTACTTATAACTGAACCCGGTGTGCTTGGATTTAGAAATATGGTATTTTGTCTATCTTAATCTCAATAATGGTTTTCTGGTTGAGAAGAATGACAAGATAAGATGTATTATTTGCAAATTCCCTTAACTTTGGTTTCATAACCTAACTAATCAATACCTGCTTTTATGAAACAACGACTCCTTGGTCTTAGCCTGCTGCTTTGCCTGGTATGCATTACTGTTTTTAGTGAAGAAAGAACCATCCTCAACCTTAACGGCACCTGGCAGTTT
>DATGYU010000349.1:0-4947 GCA_035297625.1 Prolixibacteraceae bacterium | reverse complement strand
TGATACTACTGATCTAAATATTATCACAGATCCGGGCTCTTCCAAATCTGTTGTTGCCGCTATCTTTTCTTCCTTTTCGGATGCCCCGGGCGGGATGTCTGAAGAATTAAAAGAAGTGACCCTTTCATTGGGTGCCGAATATTGGTACAACAAGCAGTTTGCTCTGCGCGCTGGTTATTTTTATGAAGATGCAAGCAAAGGAAACAGAAAATTCGTTACCGCAGGTGCGGGATTGAAAATGAATGTTTTCGCGCTCGATTTCTCCTATTTATTGCCTGTTGCGCAAAATAATCCTCTGGCTAATACCCTGCGCTTTACCTTGTCCTTCGACTTCGAAGCATTCAACAAACAGCGCAAATAAGGGACTTTGCCCAATAGCTGGGGATATTACGATAGAGAAGTCATTGTTTGAATCTTTAAATGTGTACAGCTATGTTGACGAAGAAAAAAGTCATCCAAACGATCGCCCGACTTCCTGAAAAGTTCTCTTTAGATGAGTTATTGGGTGAAATGAAAAGGATTGAAGAAGAAAAAGACCATGATAGTGGTAAGGATACTGATGATAAAAGACATCAGGGCTCTCACTACTGGTATGGTTAACATCAGGTGGTAATACTGGGAGATAAGACAAAGGAAAAGAAGGTAAGGAGCAGAGGTACTGAAAGTGATCAGTGATCAGCAACCAGTAATTCAGTCCTTCAATCCTTCAGTTCTATGGCCTTCTTTCCATATATTTTCCGCTTGATCTATTAATGAAACGTCATGTTGCACTCAATGCCAAACTCAAATAACCTTTAAATCGATGAATTTCCGCATAGGATACGGTTATGATGTACACCGCTTAGCTGAAGGAGAAACCTTATGGCTGGGCGGTGTTCTCATTCCCCACACCAAGGGTACCGTTGCCCATTCCGACGGCGATGTGCTTATTCATGCCCTGTGCGATGCCATGCTCGGGGCTGCCAAAATGGGCGATATCGGCCGCCATTTCCCGGATACCTCAGCCGACTTTAAAAACATAGACAGCAAAATCCTTTTGGCCAAAACCAACGAGCTGATTGCCACCAAAAACTACCGTGTGGGTAACCTCGATGTAACGGTTGCTGCTCAACGCCCCAAATTGAAACCTTTTATCCCTGAAATGGAAAATACCCTTGCCAGGATTCTGGGCATCGATCCCGATACAGTTTCCATTAAAGCCACCACCACCGAAGAGCTGGGATTTGAAGGTCGCGAAGAAGGAATATCAGTACACGCGGTGGTCCTGCTTGAAAAGATCCGTTAATAAAACTAAAGATATCTTCATACTTTTTGTGCAG
The DNA here is from genome assembly GCA_035297625.1 of Prolixibacteraceae bacterium. Taxonomy (GTDB): domain Bacteria; phylum Bacteroidota; class Bacteroidia; order Bacteroidales; family Prolixibacteraceae; genus Aquipluma. The sequence goes on along the minus strand of DATGYU010000349.1, from coordinate 3,628 downwards.
CAAACGTAAATGTTGGGGCGAAAACGTTTAACGTTTAACGTTAAGGTACTGAAGGACTGAAGGATTGAATGATTGACAACTGACCCCTGTTCTCACTGATCATTGCTCACTTTCTCACTTTCTCATCTCACTCCTTCTTTCCAGTCCTCCTCGCCCTCGCTCCTTGCCTTTTCCTCCACAACATTCAATATGGATTCCCTTTTTATGATCCCTGACTCCTTTATTCCTTTTAAAATTCAAACCATTTTATTCTTTCACAAATTTGAAAATCCCCAGCTTTATATTTGACCGGTCCATTAAAGTGGCCATGTAAAAGCCCTTAGGCAAGGACGATAAATCAACTGACTGGCTGTTAAGTTCAGTCTGAAATACTTCCTGTCCGAATAAATTGGTAACGATTAACCGTGAATCTTTTCCATAACTGCTTTCTATCAATAGAATATCTTTCACAGGATTAGGGTAAAATTTAATTCCATTTTCGGGTCTTACCTCTATTGCTGTAGGTTGCGTCAGGATAAAATTCAAATGGTTTAGATTAAAATATTCTCCTTCTATCACCAGACGCAGTACTTTTTTACCAACGGTCATTTGGACGTTCTCTTTCTTTAAAGTTTGCCAAATCTGCCAGCCACCTGTATTGGGCACTGCCAATGATCCGGTGATGTTTACCCCATCTAACTCCAGGTGAAATTTAGTCCCGGCCATTTGTGTTGCCACCCTGAATTCAAGGGTATAAAGACCTGCATCGGTCACATTGACCGTATATTCAACCCATTCGTTGAGCTGCATATCCCCAAGATTATACCCCCCGCCGGCATCCGTACAAGCTTCCACGTCAACATCCTCAGAGCGGTAAACGTTGAATTTGTTGCCTGCCGTCAACTCATGATAGGCAATGCCTTCGACACCTTTATCGAAATTCTCAGCTTCAATTTTACCCGGAATAGTGTAGGGATTTGTTTCATAGGGAGTTTGCACTTTCAAAGCCGTTACCGTTATGCCTATGGGAGCTGAGAGAGTGGCCAACCCTTTATCGTCTATGGCTTTGGCCGTCAATTCAATATTCCCCACTGCCGGTGTCCATTGAATTTCAAAGGGCGGTGCAGTGGAAGTACCTATCTTAAGATTACCATTGTAATATTCTACACGGGCAACCAACCCGTCCGCGTCACTTGCATCGGCTTTTAAGGTAAAGGTTGTTGGCCAGGAAGCCGCAGTGCCATTATCCGGCGATGTAAGGCTTACAAGGGGTGCCTGATTAACCAATGAAAACTGTAGTTGATCGATCTTGAAATCGCCTGCATCCATCACCAGTCGGAGTGTTTTATCTCCGGCAATGACTGGAATGATGCTGGCACTTACCGTTTGCCATTGTCCTCCGGTATCGGGAATGTTTACAGAAGCGGTTACAGGCAAGCCATCCAGTTCAAGGTGAAAACTTCCACCCGTGCCATTGGATTGAACTTTAGCTTCCATGTTATAACTTCCGCTTTTCGATACATTGACCGAATATTTGATCCATTCCCCGGTGACAATATGACTGATGCAATTGATCCCATCACCTGCGGATTCAATATCTACACCCACCTCGGCGCGGTATGCCCCATCCAGGTTGGAAGGATCGGCATCATGCCAGGCGATGTTTTCTCCCCCGTTGTCAAAATCTTCAGCTTCAAGGGTTCCCGGAAGCGCTATCCTGTTTTTATATGGAGTAGTTTCCCCAACGCTGGTTCCCGAGGGGGTAACGATGAAAACAATTTCCTTCTTTGAATTCAAATTAACTGCAGGAATCGATAATTTTCCACCACTGGCGGTAATGGCATTCAAACCTGTATAACGAAGGTCAGCAGGGTTGAATGATTGGATTGCATAGGAAATATTGGAGGATACAGTCAAGGCAATTGTTTGGCTTGCATTGCTGGCAGTGTTATTCAAAAGATAGATAAAATAAGAAGTTCCGCATTTTACGGCATAGGATTCAAAACTGCCTGCACTTACCGTTGCTGCTGTAATCGAACCATTTCCCGCGGAATTCATACGGTCAGAAATCATTTTTATTCCTCGAAAATACGGAATCATATTGCGCTCATGCGAAAATTCCCACCACCATGCCATAGGCAGAATGGGGGTGGGTGTAAATAACCCATACCACATGCCGCGTTTTAAGTCGAAGTCAAAATTGGGCCCATTGGCTTCATTTACATTGTTCCAATCCCAATCATAGCCAAATTCACCGATCACATAAGGTTTCCCCGTTGAAGCAGTGTAGGATTTTATGGTGGAGGATATGCCTCCGGTATTGTTGTAAACATGGCGTTGATTGAAATCCAGGTGTGGTAACGCCGCCATACCGCTAATGTCCCTGTGTGAAACACTGGTAGTAATCAGGTGATGATACGGGTCAATCTGGCTCAGGTAGGTGCTCATTTCACTGTGCCAGTTTTTAATATCGGCATCCGGAATGGTGGGTGTTGCGTAGGAAGCATTGTCAATCTCATTGAAAAATTCCCAGGCCCCTATGCTGGTGCTGTATCCCCATCGTGCTACCAGATAGCGCAATCGATTCTTGTATTTGTCTTTTGCAAGGGTAGAGGTGAAAAATTCAGCAGGAGTAGCAATAGGACCTCCGTTGGCCATATTGTAATTATTCTGGGCCCACCTGTCACTGTTCATCACCGCGCCATGCCAGTCCAAAGCCAGCATCATATACATTCCCAGCGATTCCGCCTTTTCCACCAGTTCATCCATGCGCTTGATCCCTCCCGGATGAAAATATTCCGTTGAGTTGGTGTACCGCTTGGTATCCACGACCTTCTTCCATTCCAGGGGTAAATTCCACGGGCACATCCATGTGCGGAAGAAATTGGCCCCATTGTCTGCCAACTCTTTTAAAAACAAATCATAAGTATAGGTTGCGTTTTCCCATGAACGTGATTCCCATGCCACATTCTCTCCTATTCCGCGAAAGGAGTTCCCGGAATCAAACAAAAACGACCAGGTGCTGTTTGGATTTTTATGCAAGAACCCGTTACCGGCTGAAGGAGTTACATTCAAGCTATAATCCGTTGAGGTTTCAACAATGACTTGGTTTTTGGTTAAAGTAAAGTGGTATTGGTAAGTGCCGTTTTCCTGGGCCGCAAAGCGTGCTTTCCATTTGGAGGCTGCGCTATTACCCGAATCGAAATAACAAGGCAAGGCCAATGTTTTGCCTGCAGGCGATGTGATCAGCATATCCAGTGCAATTTCCTTTGAATCGAAAGGATTGGTAAAACCGGTTATCAAATCAATGTCGAATTCTGTTTTTTCAAACTGAATAGAATTGGTGGTTAGCTGGTTAACCCTAATGATCGCGCTTTGCGTAAATCCATTCAGCACAAAAAGAAAAGGCAATAGAAACAATAGATACTTTGTAGTCATTTGGTAATTGGTTTATTTTTTTAGTTGATCGGCTTTTAAATATTGTTGTCATGCAATTTACGCCGCTTTTTTAAAAATCCTACTATTGAAATAAAAAATGTATTGTCATAAGCTGTCTTTTCCATAAAAACACGAGAGTAAGACTAACTCATAGCTCGTTTTAATATTTTATTCCAAATTAAGATTTTAAAATATTTTCCTTAATAACCAC
>DATGYU010000348.1:0-4911 GCA_035297625.1 Prolixibacteraceae bacterium | reverse complement strand
CTTCCAGCAGCTGGATGGTAATGGGATCTTTGCACATCATCACATCCCGGAAATGAGAGCTTAAACCGGTAATAAAATGATGGCCGTCAAAGCCGTGATCCAGTACCTCGTTGAAGAGCAGCAAACTGTTGGTAATGTCATTTTTCAGGAACATATCCACCAGGCGGAAATAGTAATCGTAGTCGAGCACATTCAGGTTGCTGATGACATCTTTATAGGTGATATTTTTCCCTGAGAAGCTGACAATCTGGTCAAAGATGGATAACGCGTCACGCATAGCCCCATCGGCCTTCTGGGCAATCACATTCAGGGCCTCATCTTCCACTTTCACGTGTTCGCTGTTGGCAACATTGCCAAGATGGCCTGCAATATCATGGATTTTGATCCTGTTGAAATCAAAGATCTGGCAGCGTGATAATATGGTTGGTATGATCTTGTGCTTTTCTGTGGTCGCCAGGATAAAGATGGCATGACGTGGCGGCTCTTCCAGTGTTTTCAAAAAGGCATTGAAAGCCGAGGGCGACAACATGTGAACCTCATCGATGATATAGATGCTGTATTTTCCAATCTGTGGCGGAATCCTTACCTGATCGGTTAGGTTACGGATATCGTCTACCGAGTTATTGGAAGCGGCATCCAGCTCATGGATGTTGTACGAACGGCTCCCGTTAAAAGCCTTGCACGATTCACATTCGTTGCAGGCCTCGATTTCAGGAGATAGATTCTGACAGTTGATGGTCTTGGCGAAAATACGGGCACAGGTAGTCTTCCCCACCCCTCTTGGTCCGCAGAACAAATAAGCATGAGCAAGCTGACTATTCTTGATCGCATTTTTCAGGGTCGATGTGATCGATGCCTGTCCTACAACGGTCTGAAATGTATCGGGTCTGTATTTTCGTGCTGAAACAATAAAATTCTCCATAAAATCCTCTTCATTGAAGGCTCAAATATAATCATTCTCCCCTAAAGGCAATAACAAAACTTATCAACAAGAATTTTAATAATAGGAACGCGGATTGTGCGGATTGAGCGGATAAAATACGGATAAAAAAAACAATTCTTATAGTTTTATACTGAGACTAAGGAAATTTTAAGAATCCGCTTTGATCCGCTTGATCCGCGTTCCTATATTTTTATACTTATAAACTTTTTTATCCTTTCCTTGTTTCATTAATCAATATAATTCATCAACAAATATGAAGAAACTTACAATCATACTCAGTCTGTTAATCATTTCCGCAATCGGATACAGTCAGGAATCGTTTTATGATTTTAAAGTGAAGGACATCAACGGCAAGGAATTTGACCTCTCCTCGCTGAAAGGAAAGAAGGTTCTTGTGGTGAATACGGCCTCCAAGTGTGGATATACTCCACAGTATGAACAGCTGGAATCCATCTACCGGACTTATGGCAACGACAAATTTACCGTTATAGCTTTCCCGGCCAATAATTTTGGCAGCCAGGAGCCCGGAACTGATGCTGAGGTGGAAGAATTCTGCAAAAAGAATTATGGGGTCTCCTTCCCCATCATGTCCAAGATATCTGTGAAAGGCAATGATATGCATCCTTTATATAAATGGCTGACCAGTAAAAAGGAAAATGGCGTTATGGACTCAGAAGTAAAATGGAACTTCCAGAAGTACCTTATCGATGAAAATGGCAAGCTGGTCAATGTATATGAATCAAAAGTAAAGCCCGACGATGATAAGATCGTCAGCTGGATCAAGAAATAGATTCTCTCAATTTCAACAGTAAGTAAAATTGGAAGATTGGTAAGGGGCGATATCCGAAAGGATGTTGCCCTTTAGTTTTTAAAGCACTATTGAATATTCCTATCTACAAACCACTTACAACAAATTTAACCCTAACAATTCCTTTGAAAATGTATCAAAAGATTTATTCCTTTCGTATGACCTTTTGAAAATAAAAACTAAAAGTCTACTGCAAAAGGTAGGTTCGAATTGACCTAAGTTAGGCATTAAGCGCTTATCGCTCATTTATCGTTTGTCTATTATTAAACCTTTTAACTGGTCTTCATACGACGCTATAATTTTTCATTGCACAACAATTCATCTCATTAATCCTTCCAAACTCATTTCTTGCTTTATAATTGACCTTTAAGCTTCTGGTTGCCGACTGTCAAACTATTATCATTGGCTTTGAATTACTAAAGTTCAACGATAAGCTATGGCAGGAAGATTTCTGTTTTTACGTCTCCTTTAAACCACTTTGTATAACAGCAAAGCCTGGCGTATATCCGTCGTCAACATATACGTGAAAAAGAAATAATGATGAAAGCACTATACCTGTCATTTTTCCTAATCATTGTAATCTCCTGCTTCAACACCTTTTCCTATTCCCAGGAGGCAAACCACAGAATAAACAATCCGGATCAACCCCTTTTCTTCACCCCCAAAAGCCATGATCCCAACTTTTTAAAGTCAGCCAAATTCCCGGATAAATCATTCTATCAAAGAAAATCTGAATGGAAACATATCATTGATACCACTTGGGGACCAGGTGCTCCATTGGCAGAAAAACTAATGATTTTTAATACCTATGCTAATGTGATACATGACAAATTTTCTGGATTTCAATCGTTGAAATTAAATTGGGATTCACTATACAACCATTATCTCAATCAGATCAATGATTCCACCAGTAAAGGAGCATTCGCAGCAATTATGAATCATTTTGCTTATAATTTGAAAGAAGCGCATGCATTAGCCCTTGATGATTCAGTTTTTTATACAGCCCTGAATCCCGGCATTCCAATATTATTAATAAGCAGTCTTATTGATATAGAACACTTTGGAGCTGTTACAACTATATTGCCTGATAGCGCTACATTGATTTTAAGAGTGGCTCCTAATCATCCTTTAAATCTTCAGCCAGGAGATATTATTCTAGGATATGAGGGCATACCCTGGAAAAATTTGGTAAAAGAATTATTTAATGCAGGTATCCCATTCATTGGGAGAACCGGAGGCTGTAAATCGGCTGATACGTATCACAATCTTATGGGTGCAGGAATGAATTGGCATTTATTTAGCACTATTGACATTTTAAAATATTCAACGGGAGATACGCTCCATCAATCGCTGGAGCCGATGTTAACCTTAAAACTGCCATCAATGTCAAACAACGAACAGTTGCCTATTAAAAATATTCCGTTCCCCAACGTTGTTCGTAACCCTAACTTGCCTTATTCAGACGTAACATATGGTATACTTGAGAATACCAATATTGGATATATTTTTCTTTCAAATGAAAAGGATTTTGCCGACAACCAATTCTTTAATGCTGTAAATTCTCTAAAGAATACGGATGCATTAATCATTGATATGAGAATGAACCATGGTGGCTGGGCATTATTAAATAATGGATTAGATATTTTATTTAATGAATTTAACAAGACTTTAGCAGATGCTTTTCGTTGTAATACAAGTACATTTTACCTTTGCCCACAAAGCAACTGGGCCAGTTATCAAATAGCTGGAAATAAACCGGATTATTTTGACAAACCGATTGCAGTTTTATTAGGCCCAAGTTCTTTTAGCATGGGTGATATTAACGCCTATAGAATAAAATACCATCCAATGGTAAGATTTTTTGGTAAAAGTTCTCATGGTTCATTAGGCGGAGATACATCTGCTGGAGATATTAAAAATTGGTGGCTCCATTATCCAAGTGCGGACATGTATCATACAAACGATCCAGGAAACTATCTGGAAAGAAAAGAATTCCCCATCGACTTCCCTGTCTGGTTCAATAAAGATGATGTCGCCAAGGGTATTGACCCCATTGTTGAAAAGGCCAAGGAATGGATCAACAACCTGGCTTACGGGCACAGCCTCGTACTTAATAAAATGTCATTAATGACAGAAAAAGATACCATTCATGCAACGGCCATTATTGAAAATCCTGAATCCCATGATCTTTCAGCTATGTTGATTATTGAAAGCATTGACAAAACAGTAGTTGATTCCACTCAAATTGCTCAAAGCGCTCAAAACCAGGAAAAGCAATGGCAAGCCCATTTTACCATAAGCGATCTTCCTGAAAACTTTTACTGGCTGTCGGTTAAGGTGGAAGACAAAACCAATGGTACTTTCTTCACCAACAAACACATGACCCGCTTCACAACTGTTCCTTTAATCCTGGACAGCCTGGATATAAAAAAGCTTGCGGATTATAAGTATACCATTCAACCATACATCAAAAATGAAGGAGACTTTAAAAGTATTGAACAAACAATCTCTGTTAAGCTGAATGCCAACCCTTGGGTCACTTTCATTGCTCCCTCTGAAGCTTACTGTGCGGCTTTAAAACCGGGACAGGTACAAAAACTGACAGCATTCAAATTATCGTGTGATACTGCCACTTTCCAAAGCCATTTCGATCTTAAGTTTATTGTTTCAAGCCAGGGGTGGCCTTATTGGGTATTGGATACAACCATTGCTGTAACCCCTACTTCCATAAATGAAAGACCATTACTTCCCTTAACAAACTTGCTCAATCAGAATTATCCCAACCCGTTTAATTCCCAGTCCACCATCCAATGGCAGCTGGCAAAAGGCAACAGGGCCTCTTTGTCGGTCTACGATATCATGGGAAGAAAGGTAGCTGTCCTTGTAGATGAATACCAGCCAGCCGGCAAATATGAAACACTTATCAATGCCTCAACCCTTCCAAAGGGCATTTACTTCTACCAGCTTAAGGCAGGTAAATTTATACAGACCAAAAAGATGATCGTGGTGAAATAATCATTGCAGTATTTACTCATTCACTGACTTGAAGTCATCGGATGAGTTTTGACTCCCTTAAAAAGTCCAACCATTAACAATTAATAAAATGAAAGCACTATACCTGTCATTTTTATTCATATTAATCTCCTGCTGCAATTATATC
>DATGYU010000347.1:0-19395 GCA_035297625.1 Prolixibacteraceae bacterium | reverse complement strand
TAACTGCGGATCTCCCGTTTTATCGGAACAAGTTGTGATCCGCTATACGCCCTGCCATTTATTGCAAACAATCTATTTTTCTCTACTGGAACATAAGCCGGGATGTAAAGATAATCGTCTGAATAAATAACTAATAATGCTCCTTGTTATTTTTTACCCATACGTACAACATTACAGAAACCTTACAGAAACCTTAGAGAAAGTGGCAATATTCAGATAATGAATAAAAGATAGAACCTGAAATTTCAGCATCAGTTAAAAGGGTATGTATAATGAAAATCAACATGCATAGTGGGCCAAAAAAAAGAGGCTGGCACTTTCGGGCCAACCTCTTCGACAGATACAAAATATTTTTCTTATACGCGTTTCTCTTTGATACGGGCTTTCTTGCCGGTAAGAGCACGTAAATAATACAGTTTTGCCCTGCGCACGCTACCTTTTTTATTCATTTCGATATTGTCGATGAAAGGGGAATAAAGAGGGAAAATTCTTTCTACACCCACGTTTCCTGACATCTTACGAACAGTGAAGGTTTTAGTGACACCGGTTCCTTTTACTTGAATAACAACACCACGGTAGTTCTGGATACGCTCTTTGTTTCCTTCGATGATCTTATAGGAAACAGTAATGGTATCACCCGAGGTAAATGGCGTATGTTGTTTTTTCTCAGCAACAAACGCGTCTTGTGCAACTTTAATTAAATCCATTTTTATAAGTTTTAGTGGCAATATTACATCAACTGAATGAGTAAGAGATTGCAAAATGTGGCGCAAAAATAATAAAATAATTCACATGATAACTACTCATTCACAACAAATAAGTAATGAAGTGAATAAACAAAAAAATAGGAACGCGGATTTGGCGGATCTAGCGGATGAAGCGGATTTTTAAAATATAAATATTTGTTTTTATTAATCCGTTTTAATCCGCTGGATCCGTCCAATCCGCGTTCCTATTCTATAGTAGAAAAATCAATGCGTTGGTGCTCCGATCATCTTAAGGTGGTCACCTGTTGTGTTGACAATCACCTTTTTCCACCAGTCGGGATAGCCCGGCTGATCTGGACTGGCAGGCATCCCGGTTTCAGTGCGTTCAAAGACCCCATCCTTTTCCTTTTTGATGTTTCCATCAATATATTTAACGATCAGGTACCGTGACAACTTTTTCCATTCGCTGGTCATCCCGTTGGCCTGGGCTACTGAATAGTCGGTCAGGAACTGAAGAGCTTCCTTTTTCTTGCCTGCATTCCAAAGTTCACGGGCCGCCAGGTCAACACTGGGGGCATAGGCTATAAATTTATCTTCAAGGCTTTTTTGTACTTTCTGCACATCGGCAATCATGGAATCATAGCGCAGGTAGGCAAAATTGGCTACCGTATTAAAAGTCCAGAAAGCGGAAGTCTCGGAGAAGGTAAGCAGATCGCCATTGCCAACCCTGAAACATTCGGGTATTTCAGTGATGCCGCAATACATGGGAACATAGCAGGTGCTGTAAGTATCATCGACCCCAAACCAGATGATGCCGCCAATGGGGTTGGGCAATCCGGAGCGTGACTGGGCCACGAAAGAAAAACCGGTTTGCTGGGTAGAGATAGCCCTTTCGTTGACATAGTGGGCCGAATCGACCTTAAAGGTCAACGGGCGCCAGCGGTAAGGCAGCTTATAAGGACCTGCACCCACATCTTTTGTCATGTCAAGGGCGGTACCTTCATAATGATCCCTCATCATGCTGATCACATCCTGAAGGGCAAGCTTCTTATCAGGCTTCACCCATAAAGGCATTCGGTTGCTTGGGAATTTATGTTCTCCGTCATGTTTCACATTACCCATGACATAGGATTCGTATTGCTTCATGGTAGAACACACCTTGTTAAAACCGGCAAATACGCGTGCATCGCTAAAACGGGCTCCGCTAAAGTCGACCGGTGCATAGACATCCGAGAAGCTAAAATCCTTGTTGAGGCCTTCGTACCATCCTTTTTCACGGGCAAAGGAGATCACATCGTTTGCAAACATGCAGTTCTCTTCATCATTCATTGGAAAAGTAGTGATACGTGCCTGGTTGGCGTGTCCGCAGATATAACCGTCAGGAATACGCTGGGCCACCCATACCGCCCCTTTTTCACCTTCACCCTTGCCAATCATTTCCATGATCCACACCTCGTTGGGATCGGAGATAGAGAAAGACTCCCCTTCACTGGCATAGCCGTATTTATCCACCAGGTCAGTCATTACCTTAATGGCTTCACGCGCAGTTTTGGAACGCTGCAGGGCGATATACATCAGGCTTCCATAGTCTACTACGGCACCTGTCTGTTTCTGAAGTTCCTCGCGACCGCCAAAGGTAGTCTCGCCGATGGCTACCTGGTTCTCATTCATATTGCCTACCACACTGTAGGTGTGTGCCGGTTCGGGAATTCGTCCAAGAAACTTGCCTGTATCCCATTCGTAAATATCACGCAATGCCCCCGGGGCATGATCCTTTGCCGGCAAATAATACAGTTCGCCATACAGGGTATGGGAATCAGCCGCATAGGTGATCATGGCCGATCCGTCAACGGTGGCACCCCTGGTGATTAAAAAGTTGGTACATCCGTTGGAAACATTTATTCCTGCACCTGCTACCATTAAAAGAGCCAGCACAAAAGCCCGCTTCATTTTTCTTATCATGTTCAATATCGATTTTGTTTTGTAATTGCCACAAATATAATGATTCCATGGGTACAACAATTATACCCAACTCATTGAGCCGGTAAAGAAGCTGTATTTTAGGGGAGAGAAAAATGAGAAAGGTCAGGTCTTGGCCGATTACTAAGATAATTAAGGATTGAAGAAGAATAATTACCTATGGGAGCTGGTTTCTAGCTACTAGCGGCTGGCAGCTGGCAAGTGCTGTGCTAACCGGCTACTTTTCTTGCCAATAGCCAGTAGCCAGCAGCCAAAAACTTGCCTTTCATCGTTTCCACAACCCTATGGCCAGGCAAATCCAGCCGGCCACAAAAGAAAGGCCTCCTATGGGGGTAATCATGCCAATCCCTTTCACGCCGGAGAGCGAAATAAGGTACAGGCTTCCCGAAAACAGGATAATGCCCGCTATTAGTAAAGTCCCTGCCCAATTAAGCCATTTGGATGGAAGGTGATAGCCAGTCAGTCCAATGATGAGTAATCCGATGGAATGGTAAAACTGGTAGTCTACCCCGGTATGATAAATGGTTAGCATCTGGGGCGTTAAGATGGTTTTCAGGGCATGGGCGCCAAAAGCGCCCAGTAAAACGGCCAGGGCCATCGAAAGGGCGCCTGCGATCAATATCTTTTTCATTTTATAAAATTAAGCAATAAAGACAGACGGAGCCGCGATATTGTTCATACCGGTAGATTGTAAGCATTAAAAATTAACGGTAGACCCGACATTGACTTTTGTATAATAGAAAAAGAGGCTGTCTTTGCGGACAGCCTCTTGTAAGAATATTATAAAAAACTTTCAACCGGGATTATTCAACCACCAGTTTAACTGTTTTCTGGCCCACTTTGATGAAATACATACCAGCAGGGTTTCCGCTCAGGTCAAGGTTCACATTCATGTCATTGGTAATAGTTTTAAGGATTACCTGTCCTACATGGTTGTAAACGGTGATCATTGTTCCAGCCTTTGAAACCTGGTTTAATTTAAGTTCTACCTTACCGTTTGTTGGATTCGGGAAGAGCTGTACGAAAGATTGATCAGCGATGGCATCGATTCCTGTTGGAGATTTAACATCCACCTGGATGGTTTCCTTCACTTCTTTTCCGTTAGAAGACGCAGTAATTACGATTTCAGAAGTACCAACTTTAGTAGTTGCGAAAGTCAACGTTAGGTTGCCTGCTGAAATATAGGCAGTAACCACTTCTTCGTTTGAATTGGTTACAGTGTATGCCAACACATCGCCAAGGTCGTCATCGGCAAATACGGTGCTAAGATCGATTGTTTTAACGGCAGCGCCTTTGTCCACTGCAACATCTTCTATAGGCAATTTGATGTAAGGCGCTTTATCCACCTGTTTTACTGTCACCACCACTTCATCAGTGATTGAGTTAACTGTTCCGTCATTAACTACCAAAGTGAAAGTATAGGTTTTATCGGCCGTTACTTCAGGAGCTGTAAATGTCGGTTTAGCTACTGTAGCAGAACTGAGGGTAATACCTTCGGGTGCAGTCCACAGATAAGTAAGAGCGGTTTTGTCGGCATCAGCAGATAATGAACCGTTTAAGGTAACAGTTGCACCTTCATTTACGGATTGGTCGATACCAGCATTGGCAACAGGAGCTTTGTTCACCTGTTTGACGGTAACAACTACCTGGTCGGCTACCGGCTTCACTGTTCCATAACCAACTACAAGGGTAAGGGTGTATTTCTTATCGGCAGTTACTTCAGGGGCTGTAAAGGTTGGGTTGGCTACAGTTGTCGAGCTAAGGGTTACTCCAGCCGGAGCTACCCAACGGTAATTGATGTCATTACCTGCAGGAACAGAAGACAATGAACCATCCAAGGTGACTGTTGCACCTTCATCTACTGATTGATCTTCACCTGCTTTGGCAACTGGTGCTTCTACAACAGGCAAGTATAAATACTCTTCCTTGACCAAAAGAACGCTATCCAGTGAAATGGTTTCGTTGGAAAGGGAAAGCATCCATTGGATCTTTTGAATAGTAGTTGGAATGATTTTGTCAAAGGTTACATGGAAAGTAAACCATTGAGGAGTAGTACCTACATTGTAATGCCATTCAGATCTTAAATCCGATGATTCAGGATCGGTAGTAGCTCCGTAACGACCATACTGATCCCCGCCATTTTCTGGCTTAATGCTGGATCCGCTTTCAAAGTCAACAGCACAGGGAGTGTTATCAGCAGTTGCCCATGATTTGAATTTCAGGGTATAGGCAACATTGGGCTCAGCAGTCAGAGGAGACTGGCTGTGCTGATAATGCCATGCATCAGCTGATTTACTAACTTTCATTACAGCAACACCATCCACAACAGCTGGTTTCACCATGCCGGCAGGAGTACCATCTACCCAACCGCCCCAAGAGGTCATGTCGGTATCAAAGTTCCAGTTCTTGATCAGGTTGTAGCTGCTGCTCCAAAGATCTTTTACAGCTACCTGCCTACTGATCACAACATTTGCAGTTACTGATTTCAATGTTCCGTCAGTAGACTCAGCTTTTACAGTTGCCGTTCCATCTGCTAACGCAGTAAGAAGACCTTCCGGGCTGATCGTAGCAATCCCTTCAGGAGTTACCGACCACTTCACTTCTTTGTTTGTAGCAGTTTCAGGCAGAACGGTAGCAACCATCTGCAAGGTACCTCCTTTAGTTGTAATTGTACCTTCGGTATTTAAAGTAATTTTATCAACAAAAACAGGTAATTCTGAATCTTTGATCAGAAGGACGCTATCCACTGAGATCTTCGCGAGCGAAAGTGAATTCATCCATTGAAGTTTCTGAACAGTAGTTGCCACCATTTTGTCAAAGACTACATGGAAGGTAAACCATTGAGGAGTTGTATTGACAGTGTATTTCCATTCTGAAGCGCCACTTACTGCTTCAGCATCTGTTGAAGTGCCATAACGTTTGTTACCATTGGCTGCGGTATCCTCGAAGTCAACAGAAGAAGGAGTGCCATCCACATTGGCCCACGATTTAAATTTCAAGGTGTAAGCGACATTGGGTGCAGCCACAAACCCCGATTGATTGACCTGATAATGCCATGCGGCGTTATCGGTAGCTTTGTTAACTCTCATCACGCAAACGCCATCTTCAACCATAGGCGCAAGCTGACTATTGCCATCCACCCAATTGCTCCAAGAACTCATGTCAATATCAAAATTCCAGTTCTTGATCAGGTTTAAGGCATTCCAAACATCAATTTTATCAGTTGTTGTCCCTTGTCCACTGATAACGACTTCAGCTGTTGCTGATAATTTCTTTTCGTCGGTTGACTCAGCCTTTACTGTTACAGTACCATCTTTTAGTGCAGTAAGAAGCCCTGTAGGACTAATGCAAGCCATTCCAGTACCGTTGGTCACGGACCATTTTATAGCTTGGTTGCTTGCATTTGCTGGATCAAAAGTAGGAACCATCTGTAAAGTGCCATTGTTAGTTGTAATGGTACCTCCTGAGTTTAAAGTTACGCCAAGGACATCGACAAATAAATCTCCACCCTGTAAGGTAACTGTTCCACATGCATCCATGTTGGTGTATGATTCACCGGCAACAGCAAGATTATTGGCCCAAACTTGTCTTGATTTTGTAACAGCTGTAACATCCCTGTCAATGAGCTGTACGTCAAACCCGATGGTAGCGGTCTTTTTTACCTGTTTGCCATCTTTATCCAGAAGTTTTGAAAATGGAACAAAATACTCAGCCATGTAGTTGTTATCGGTCACTTTAAATGCATAACTAATGCCATCCGATTGGATGATTTTAGTACCATCGACATAACCTTTGGGAAAACTAGGAGCCACCTGATAATGGCCTTTGTTATTTGGTGCAGCTGTCCCTGGACCATACGTATCGTTCAGTACAGTATTCACGTCGAAATAAATTTCTGGTTTATCATACTCCCAGTTGTTCCCAGCTGGTGTAACGGCCCAATTGGGGAAAAATACATCGTCCGTAACTTTAAGCAGAATATAAACACCATCATTGTTCCACAAGGCTTGCCAAGTGGTTTGGCCTGAAGTTCCTAAGGAAGGTGTTTCAGTCTTAAGGGGCTTGTCAATGTTATACACGGTGGCATCCGCCCAAACATCATCAACAACACCATCAACTTTAGGAGCAACAGTTGCTTTGGCAAAGACCCCGGTTGGCGCTTGTGCGAAGGCTGCCTGACAATAAAGTAAGGCAGTCAGGCAAAAGCTGATTACTAAAAGTACATTTTTCTTCATAAATTCAAAATTTGATTTTTTTAAGCATTTAATTTAAGTGATTAATAGTAGGATTATCTAAAAAACCGCATGACTACCATGCCCGGCCATAATTATTGCCCGACATGGATCAATACATTTTCTTTTATAGTAAGGAGTATATTTTATGATGTAACCGGCCGTGATAATCGTAGTCAAAGAAGATAAGAAAGCCGGAGAATTTGAATGCAATCCCTTATAATGATGTGACAATGCACGAAAATGAGCGATTAATCTGCCTAAAAAAAAGGCAGTTATAAAATCCTTTTGAACTATTTTTCTTAAATAAATAAATTGAATCAATGTTGAAAAAATGTAATGTTAAACCTCTATCAGCATTTCGTTCTATGATATATTTTATTTCAAGTCCTTTTAGTCTGGATTACAATAAGGGCCAAGGATAGATATAAAAAATCATTAAAAAAAGAATTGTTAATATCTTTTTTTATCCTTATTCATGCGCAATACCAAGCACATTATTTGTGCACATAATTAATACGTATAAAAATAACCGTAACTCACTAAATGAAAGGCAATAACATTCAATTGAAAAGTTTATTTCTTTGTATTGACAGAGACTTTGCAGTAAAAGCATAAAAAAACAGGGCCGAAGTTGCCTCCTGCCCTGATATCTTAAATTAAAGCGTTGTTAATAAACTATCATCAAATACAAGGATGATTAGAAAAAAGAAAACTAAAATTGCAGGCTGATCCCAAGAAAATCTTTGCTGATTACCAATCCCAGACCATTTTTACAGATCACTACTACATTTCTCACTTTCCCCACTTCTTCCCTTCTCCATTTCTTAATCCAGCTTATGGATTACCAACCCTGAGCGCAACTTGGGTTCAAACCAGGTGGTCTTCGGAGGCATAATATTGCCTGAGTCGGCGATGTTGATCAGCTGCTGCATCGAAACGGGGTAAAGGGCAAAGGCTACCTTCATATCGCCGCTGTCTACCCTTTTTTGCAGTTCACCAAGGCCACGGATACCACCCACAAAGTCGATACGGGTAGAAGTTCTCAAATCGTCAATACCCAGAATTTTATCCAGTACCAGATTGGAAAGGATGGTTACATCCAACACCCCGATAGGGTCATTATCGTCAAAAGTGCCGGCTTTGGCCGACAGACGATACCACTGGCCCTGGAGATACATACTGAACTCGTGAAGCCTTGAAGGCTTGTATATTTCTTTTCCTGCGGCCTCAACTTCAAAGTTCTCTTTTAGCTTTTCTATCAGTTGTGTTTCACTTAGCCCGTTCAGGTCTTTGACCGTACGGTTGTAGTCGATGATCTGCAACTGATTATCCGGGAAATGAACTGCCATAAAGAAGTTGTATTCTTCATCGCCGGTATGGCCTGGGTTCTGGCTTTTCTTTTCCAACCCAATACGTGCAGCGGCAGCCGTTCGGTGATGACCATCGGCTACATAGGTAAACGGTACTTTGGAAGCAAAAAGCGCTTCAATGCTATCATTGGTATGTTTATCCCTAATAGCCCAGAAATGATGGCCAAAGCCGTCTTCTGCCACAAAATCATAATCAGCAGGCTGAACCTTTACAATGCGGCTTACGATAGCATCTATTTCAGGCACCGCTTTGTAAGAGAAGAACACGGGTTCGATGTTAGCATTCAGGTAACGAGTCAGAATCATGCGGTCTTCTTCCTTATCGGGGCGGGTAAGCTCATGTTTTTTGATGATGCCCCTGTGATAATCCTCGCAGGAAGCGGCCCCTACTATCCCGTATTGGGTGCGTCCGTTCATGGTCTGGGCATAGATATAATAACGGGGTTCGTCATCCTGGGTAAGCCAGCCCTTTTTCTGAAACTGCTGAAAGTTTTCTACCGATTTCAGGTAAACGATTTCTGAATGCACATCTGTACCCTCGGGGCAATCGATCTCGGCACGGGTGATATGCAGCAACGAGCATTCTTTACCCTGCGCCATCTGGGCAGCTTCAGTACTGTTCATTACATCATAGGGAAGACAGGCCAGATCTTTAGCGATCGCTTGCGGGGGACAAAGTCCTTTAAAGGGTTTTACAATAGCCATAAATGTGTTTTTGTATAGAGGTTTTAACTAATCTTGCTTGTTTGGTATTTCTTGTAAAGATGGTAGCCAATACTGCGTATTACTACTTTTCTTTTTGCGGGTGTTGTATTTTTTCTGGCCCAAGGCATTACTACTGCAGTGACGACTGCCACTATAATGGTTTTAACCCAACCCATTTCGATCGACAATAACCATACGAAAAGGTAAAGTATATCGAACAGAAATAAAAAGATCATCACATTATAAAATACAATTCTAAATCTCAAAGACATCTTCTGTAATCGTTTCTTCTGTTGTTACTCTAATTCAATCTTATATTTTGTAAGCAGGCCGGCTAATCCGGCATAAGAGAACCTGGCTTTGGTAACCTTGTTTACTTCAAGGTCAATGTTATAATTATAAGCTGTACGGAAGTCTGCCTTTTCAAGGTTGCTTCCCTGAAATACAGCCCTTGACAGATTGGTGTTGCCAAATACTGCCATGGAGAGATCAGTCCCTGAAAAGTCAACCTCCTGCAAAGAGCAGTTTTGGAAGCGCGTCTTTTTCATCTTTTTCTTTGTAAAGGATGAATAATCAAGGACACAGTTGCTAAAGCTTACGGCAAAAAGGAAGTCAGAACAATGCTCAAAATTAATGCCTATCAGTTTGCAGTCTTTAAAGGAGACATCCTTCATCCCTGATCCGCTAAGCAGGGTTATCGAAAAGTTACAACTTTCAAAGCGGCAGTTGATGAAATCATCCTCCAAAAGATTACTGTTTGAAAAGTCGCAGTTGACAAACGTGCAGTCTTCAAATTCTGTATTGACAATTCGCTGATCTTTGTAACTGATATTGTTAAAATTCTCGTTGTCGTAAACCTTATCTTTCATGAACATTCAATCTATCTGTTAACGCGGTATGTCTGGTCGTTGTCGTTAAAGAAAGCTACGATCTGTTCAGCTGCAGCAACTCCTGCGTTGAAGTTGGCTTCTGCTGTTTCTGCCCCCTGTTTTTTTGGGGTGGAATAATACCTGACATCAAACCGGGCCGTCAGTTCTTCATGGCAAGCGGGGGCGATATCGCTGATATATTTAAAATCGGGTCTTTGTTCAAACATTTGTATCAGGCCTTGTTCATCAATCACTTCTTTGCGGGCCGTGTTGACAAGGGTTGCCCCCTTTGGCATCTTATTCATCATCTCAAAGTTTACCGATTGCCTGGTTTTCTCGTTAAGGGGGATATGTAAAGAAAGGTAATGACTGGTGGAAAACAGTTCTTCCACATTTTTTACCACCATCACCTCGTAAGGTTCCATGCTCACTTTTGTCACACAAGGGTCGAGGGCTACTGCCTTCATACCAAAAGCCTGGGATATCTTAGCTACCCGGCGACCGATGTTGCCGCAACCATACACCCCTATGGTTTTGCCTTTCAATTCACTGCCGGCACCCCCTTTAAACTGTCCACGGGCCATAAATATCATCATACCCATGGCCAGTTCGGCTACCGCATTGGAGTTCTGCCCGGGAGTATTCATGGCTACCACGCCTTTTTCGGTACAGGTTGCCAGGTCCAGGTTATCGAATCCGGCGCCTGCCCTTACCACCACCTTTAATTCAGGGGCTGCTTCCAACACCTGGCGGTCGACAATATCACTTCTTACAATCAGGGCATGAACCTCCCTGACCGCCTCCATCAATTCCAACTTAGAGGTATATTTTTCAAGCACGCGAACTTCATAACCTGCCTCTTCGAGCAACTGGGCTATTTGCTTCAGCGCTACCGGAGCAAATGGTTTTTCTGTAGCTATTAATACTTTTTTCATGGTTATACCTGTTGGTTAAAAAGAAAAGCAGAATTCTCCATTCTGCTTTTCCCGTTAAATTGTTTATGCTTTAAGTTGTTCAAATTCCTTCATCGCATCCACCAGGGCCTGCACACTTTCCAGCGGCATGGCATTGTAAAGGGAAGCGCGGAACCCGCCTACTGAACGGTGGCCCTTAAGACCTATCATTCCCTTAGACTCGGCAAACACATCGAATTCCTTTTCAAAGGCCTGGTAGGCTTCTGTCATCACAAAGGTGACGTTCATCCTGGAACGGTCTTCTGGATTTGGAACTGTTGGCTTGAACATCTTGTTACGGTCAAGTTCGCCATATAAAAGGTTTGCCTTGGCAATGTTGATCTTTTCCATGCCTTCTACCCCACCCTGTTCTTTGAGCCAGCGAAGAGTCTGCAGGCAGCCGAATACCGGAACTGTAGCCGGGGTGTTAAACATGGATTCTCCTTTAATATGGGTTTTATAATCCAGCATGGTAGGAATTGGACGTTCTACCTTACCCAGGACATCATTGCGCACGATAACTAGGGTCGCTCCTGAAGGGCCAAGGTTTTTCTGAGCCCCTGCATAAATCAGGGCATATTTTGACACATCGATCACACGGCTGAAAATATCGGAAGACATATCACTTACCACCGGAACGTTCACATCATAGTCTGTAAACACCTCTGTTCCAAAAATAGTATTGTTGGAGGTAAAATGGAAATAATCCACATCTTCAGGAATAGCATATCCTTTGGGGATATAATTAAAGTTGGCATCCTTGGAAGAAGCGACCTCTACTACCTCACCGAAAAACTTAGCCTCTTTAATGGCAGCCGTCGACCAGGCGCCGGTATTGCTGTATGCGGCCTTTTTATTCATCAGGTTGTAAGGAGCCATCAAAAACTGCAGGCTCGCCCCACCTTGAAGGAAAAGAACAGAATATCCTTCGGGAACTTTCAGCAATTCCTTTACTAAAGCAACAGCTTCATCCATCACAGCAACAAACTCCTTGCTGCGATGCGAAACTTCCATTACTGAAAGCCCTGTTCCGGCAAAATTGGTGATAGCCTCGGCTACTTTTTCTTTGGTGAATTCGGGTAAAATGGAGGGCCCGGCATAAAAGTTATGCTTCTTCATATGGTTTAATATTATGGGTTAATAACTATTTAATTCAAGTTGCCTGCTACTGTCAACTGACAAAACATGCTGCCATCATCTTTCGTTACCGCTGATCGAAGCATTTCTTGCTTGCCGCCAGCAGCCTTTATTTGTTGATCCTTTTCAATACTCAAGCTGCCCGGCCTCTGGTAACTGGCAACTTGCCTAATTTACATTCTGTGTGCTGTAAATAAAGCTTAATAAAAGCATTATTGACTGCTTATTATGACTTACTTATTACACAACAAGTTATTAAAATCTATTCAGAACTTCAAAATTCGAATAAAAAATCGAGCCAACAATCCTGAAAGGCATTATTTTTTCGTTTTTTTTATTCTTACGGGTTTCCCCGATAGTAATTTATCGTAGTGACAGCAAATATGTCGTACAATGTTTATCTATCGTTTCGCTGTCAAATCCATAGACACATCCCTTAGGCGCTCATCCTGAAACAATGGTACCACCGTTGTCTGGTCCATTGTCAGACAATATTCAATACAATCTTCCAATCCTTTGGAAGCCAGTCTTGATTTCTGTGCTGATTTGTCAATATAGCTGACAAGGTTATTTTTTGCCAGGTTCCACAAGTCAAGCGAAGCAGTGACCGCATCGCAGTTGCTTTGATAAAGGCCCGATGTAAGAAGTTTCTCTGCCAGAGCACCGGCAAAGACAGTATCTTCCAAACTAAAACGATCTTTCCATGAAGCGCAGAAGATAAGTACAGGGGCGTTTTGTGAGCACAACCATTCGGTTATGGCAGAGATATTGAGGAATGAACCTATGACTACCGCTTTTGAATGGCTGGCCATATGTATGCACCGGGTACCATTGGTGGTGGAATATACTATTTCCTTGTCTTTGACTTTCTCAGGGGTAAAATTAAAGGGAGAGTTGCCAAAATCGGCAAAGTCCAGCACATAGCCATCACGTTCAGAGGCCACCATATATCCGCGGGCTTTCATGGCACGTGCTTCTTCCACAGTTGCTACAGGGATAATTGCTTTCACCCCGTTATGGATGGCTGCACAGATAGAAGAGGTCGCACGCAGAATATCGACAATCACTACAAGATTATCATCATCAGCATGTTTAGAATAGATCGCAGGAGATAAACATACTTCCAGCCGATTGTTGGTTTTTTCCATCTTTATCTTAAAGCCACAAAGATAGATAAACTTACCAATTGGTAACTATTTGTATTTTCTTAAGCATGGATTTAAACAAAAGGTAAAATAGCCTAAAACTGACCAACACAAGTTGCCGGCATCAGAAAGTTTGCCTGCCTGACTACTGTGAACAATAAGCATTAAGGGCTTCTGGTCCTGATAAATCGGGGCCAGGAAATGCTTCAGTTAGAGTCCGGCTCAGAAGTTAATAACCTGCTTTTGCTACATGCCAAATGCCAATAGCGGCTGGTGCGGAATTCTCAGGGAAAGAAATTACTTCTAACAGCACTGGCGTATGATAACCGTAGCATGGTTTTGCCGGTAACCAGAAGCCAATAGCCAGTAATTTGAACTATCCGGATGGACATTGGCAGTAAATATCTTTTTTTTGCATAATTTTATTCATCTTTGATATTTTAAATATAGCAACTCATGAAACCATATCATATAGCCCTTGCCCTGGTATTCCTCTTCTTCAGCTGTACGGCTAAAAGCAAAAAAGAGGGGCCTGTTGTTACCTTATCCAATGGTACTGTTGAGATAAAGGTATTGGCTGATGTGGGCGGCACCCTGGTATATGCCTCCCTTACAGGACAGGAGAACATTCTTAATTCCGATTCGACCCAGTGGCATGAATCTCCTGAAAAACGCCCTACAATGGATCCCGCTGCACCATTCAAAGCGTATAATGGGATGATCGTTTGGCTGAGTCCTCAAAGTGAATGGTGGGTAAAACAGGATAAGTATCCTGAATTGAAAAACAAACATTCGGTATGGCCTCCGGACCCCTATCTTACCTGTGCCCCGTACAGGATTATCACCCATAAAGACAATGAGATCACCCTGGTGGGCCCTGAAAGCCCCAATACCCATGTTCAGCTTACCAAAAACTTCCGTATCGAAGGCAACAGGATTTATATCTCGGCCTTCGCCCGTAATTGCAGCCCCGACACCATCAGCTGGGGCCTTTGGTTTAATACCCGGATGAATGGCTGGGATAAGGTGATGGTTCCCGGCGACTCCTCGGATCTTATTAAAACCCAGTATATGAATCCGCAGGATCTTCATCTTCCGGCATTTAAATATTCCAATGGGTACTTCTCTTACCAGGCGGCAGAACCACTGAAAGGGCAACAGGTTTACAAGTCTAAGTCCTTTATCTCGTCCAATAATCCTGTAATCATTGGCAACAAGGCCAAACAATGGTTAATTATCCGAAGCAATAGGATTGACCAAAAAAGCATTCATCCCGAGCAGGGCCGCATCGAGATATATGTAGAAAACTCATCGGATAAGGCCAAAGATTTACAGGAACTGGAGATGCATTTTGCCTATGAAAAAATAGCCCCGGGTGCCAGCATACAGGCCTCCCAGACTTGGGAGCTTATTCCTGATCCTGAGAGCAATAACGATGATTTAAAAGTAATGCTTAAATAGAAAACTTTACACATCAACCTTTAAACTAATCATTATGAAAAAAATCCTTTATCTGCTGATCTTCTCGTTGCTCACCTTAACCTCTATGGCCAAAGTAGCTGACTTTTCAGGGACCTGGAACCTGAATAAAGAAAAAAGCACATTGAACGAACAGTTCAGCATGGCCCCCAGCCAAATCATCCTTCAACAGAGCGCGGATGTGCTGGATGTTGAAAAACATGCCTCGTGGCAGGATCAGGAATTTACCATCAACGACAAATTTACCCTGGATGGGAAAGAATGTATCAACAAAGGATGGCAGGATTCCCAAAAGACCTCTGTAGCCGTATGGTCAACCGACGAAAAAACCCTTACCATCACCAGTAAAATGCCCATGCAGGATGGCAATGAGATGACCATCGTGGAAATCTACCAGATGCAGGATAACAATTTAAAGCTGGAGGTTTCTGCCAATTCTTCTTTCGGGGAGATGAAAGAAACATTTCTGTTTGACAAACAATAATCATTCTCTAATTCTATTCCAATAAGAGCTGACTTTTATGATCTGGGAAAAACGATGGTTTCAGTTTACAATCCTTTTAATGTTGGCTTTTATATGGGGTAGTTCCTTTATATTGATGAAAATGGGCCTTAAGAGTTTCAGCAGTGACCAGGCAGCGGCCATCCGTATTGTCCTGGCCTCACTGGTACTCTTGCCCATTTCATTCAAAAAATTCTATCTATTAAAAAAGAAAGATCTTCCAAGTTTACTCATAGCAGGATTTATTGGCAGCCTGTTTCCTGCCTTTCTGTTTATGAAAGCCGAAACACGCATCGACAGTTCATTGGCCGGGATGCTTAATTCCCTTACCCCCGTATTTACCCTTATTGTTGGGCTGCTCTTTCATCAAACAGCCTTTAGGAGGCGACAAGTAGCAGGCCTGGGCTTAGGTCTGGCAGGTGCTGCCGGATTGATACTTGCCGGGGATGGTTTCCACCTGGGCCCGGTCAACAGCTATGCGTTATACATTGTCCTGGCTACCTTGTTTTATGCCATCAGTATTAACCAGATCAAATCCCGATTGTCTCACCTGTCGGGAGTAGAAGTTACCTGCCTTTCGTTCGTATTTATCGGTCCTGTAGCATTGACTTATCTGCTTACCACCAGTTTTGAACCTGTCATTCATTCTCCGGGTTGGCCCTTGCACCTGCTGGCCCTTGCTGTACTGGGAATCCTTGGCACTGCCCTTGCCATGCTAATGATGAACAGCCTGATTCGGCATTCCTCTGCGGTTGCTGCCTCATCGGTCACGTATGTCATCCCTGTCTTTGCTATCCTGTGGGGGGTACTTGACAATGAAACCATCACATTACTCCACCTTGCCTGCATGTTGCTTGTACTGGCAGGAGTTTATCTCATCAACATGAGAAGTCGCAAGCCATCGCCTGTAAAAACCGCCACCTAAAACTATCTGTGCACAGTATATCCAATTCGCTGGGTTTCTCTTGTCAATTCCTGTTTTCGTTGTTCCTTGTAAATAAATGTTATCACAAAATGATCATTTATAGTAAGTTTTTGTTTCTGGTTTTCTTAAGATGCAATTTACTGATACTTTTACCGCCCTGTTATTTTTATCTAATCAAACATACCTTGTGATTCAAAATAAAAACGTATGAATAATCGTATTTTAAATGTTTTAAGGCTGCTTACGGTATTTCTATTTGCCACAGCAGTAACTCTTAAGGCTCAGCCCTTAAAACCTGTTTACCTTGACGAAACGCGCCCCATGGAGGAAAGGGTAAAGAACGCCTTGTCGCTGATGACCCTGGAAGAAAAGGTGGCTTTGTGCCATGCCCAGTCAAAATTCAGCAGTAAGGGAGTTGCCCGGCTTGGCATTCCTGAAGTATGGATGAGCGACGGTCCTCACGGAGTTCGCGAGGAAATCCTGTGGGACAGCTGGAGTGAAGCCAAATGGACCAATGATTCCTGTACCGCCTTTCCAGCCCTTACCTGCCTGGCAGCAAGCTGGAATCCTGAAATGTCGGCCATCTATGGCAAGGCGGTTGGTGAAGAGGCCCGTTACCGCAACAAGACGGTCCTGCTGGGCCCGGGGGTGAATATTTACCGCACTCCCCTTAACGGGCGTAACTTTGAATACATGGGTGAAGACCCTTTGCTGGCCTCCCGGATGGTAGTTCCCTATATCCAGGAATTGCAGAAAAACGGGGTGGCTGCCTGTGTGAAACATTATGCACTGAACAACCAGGAATTATGGCGCGATCATATTGACGTGCAGGTAAGCGACCGGGCACTGCGCGAAATATACCTTCCTGCCTTCAAAGCAGCTGTTACAGAGGGTAAAGCATGGTCCATCATGGGATCTTACAATAAGGTCAGAGGAGAACATGCCTGCCACAACGACCTGCTCTTGAATAAAATCCTAAAAGGAGAATGGAAATTTGACGGTGCCGTAATCACCGACTGGGGCGGGGCGCATGATACCCATCAGGCAGCAATGAATGGCCTGGATATTGAAATGGGTACAGGTACCGACGGGCTGACCCGTTCACTGACCAATGCCTATGATAATTATTACCTGGCCCTGCCGTTTCTGGATGAACTTAAAAAAGGGATGGTTCCTGAAAGTGTTGTGAATGACAAGGCAGCCCGTGTATTAAGGATGATTTTCCGCACTACCATGAATTCAAAACGTCCCTATGGAAGTTTTGCCACTCCCGAACATGCCCAGGCAGCCCGTAAGATAGCTGAAGAAGGAATCGTGCTGCTTAAAAATGAAGAGAATATCCTTCCGTTGGATGCATCGAAGCTTCAAAAAATCACAGTAATCGGTGAAAATGCCATTCGTCCCATGACTATTGGCGGTGGAAGCTCCAACCTGAAAACACATTTGGAGGTATCCCCCCTTCAATCTTTAAAAGAAAAATATGGCAGTAAGATCTCCTATGCCATGGGTTATGCCTCAGGCCCTTCTGCCTACGGAAGGGAAATTCCTTCTAAATTAAATGCCGACTCACTAAAAGCTGAAGCAGTAAAAGCGGCAAGAGGAGCCGATGTGGTGATCTTTGTAGGTGGTCTTAACAAGAACTATTTGCAGGATTGTGAAGGCGGTGACCGCAAGAGCTACAACCTTCCTTTTGGCCAGGATAAATTACTTTCCGACATTCTGCAGGTAAACAGCAATGTGGTAGTGGTGCTTATCAGCGGTAACGCTGTCGCAATGCCCTGGGTTGACCGTGTACCTGCTATCGTGCAGGCCTGGTATCTGGGCTCGGAAGCCGGTAGTGCAATTACGTCAGTGCTGTCGGGTGAAGTAAACCCTTCAGGAAAACTCCCCTTCTCTTTTCCTGTGAAGCTAACTGACTGCGGGGCCCACTCCTTTGACAAGCTCTGCTACCCGGGCGACAGTATCCATGAAGTTTACAAGGAAGACATCCTGGTTGGCTATCGGTGGTTCGATACCAAAGGCATCACTCCCCTCTTTCCTTTTGGCTATGGTAAAAGCTATACCAATTTTGAGATCACCAAACCAATGACCGACAAGAAAGTTTATGCCAAAGGTGAAACCATCAAACTGAACTTTACCATTAAAAATACAGGCAAAGTCGATGGAGCTGAAGTAGCGCAGGTTTATATCACTCAAAAGAATGCTCCTGTTTTACGTCCTGAGAAAGAATTGAAAGGCTTTCAGAAAATATACCTGAAAGCCGGGGAAACCAAAACAGGCAGTATCAGTTTCAAGGTAAATGACATGGCTTACTATGATGACAAAACCGCCAGCTGGAAAATCGATGCCGGCGAATTTGAATTAAGCCTTGGCACCTCCTCAAGGGAAATTAAATACATATCGCCCATACAGGTAAAATAACATACTTGCTGCTTATTGCTAAAAAGGCTGATCTGCATAGGTCAGCCTTTTTTATGCAAAAGACAGGAACACCGGATCACATAATATGGTTGTGGACGAGTGTTTTAAAAAACCAATCCTCATGGTTATTTTGCTTAAATCTGTTCCAATAAATGTCAATTTGCTTTTAACAATTGTCATGACAAAGTAATAACCCAAATGGATCACAGTCTTTATTTAAATACTATTTATATACTATTCTAATACTAAATTCAATGTTCTAGTATAAGAATAGTATATAAATAGTATTTAATAACCATATTTGGTATGAGTGCGTTCAACCTCTGTAGGGTCAAGAAGGGTTGTTTGTCGATTTGGGATATTCCTATGATTCCAGCGCATTATTTTTAGGAAGGTATACTGGAAATAATTATAACTTCGGGCCTTCTTAAAAAGAAACTCAATGGTGATGTATTTTGGTGAAATCGCGGCATTATTGACAGCCGTGTTCTGGACAGTGACCAGCATGTCTTTTGAATCAGCAGGAAAGAAGGTGGGTTCTCTATCCGTAAACCTGATTCGTTTGGTAGTAGCCTTTCTCATTTATGGAGTTGTAAATTATTTCCGCAGGGGTTTATTTCTCCCCACCGATGCGAGTACCGAAAGCTGGATGTGGTTATCGCTATCCGGGCTGATAGGATTTGTCATGGGCGACTTGCTGCTCTTCCAGGCCTATGTTATTGTTGGAGCCCGTATTTCCATGCTTATCATGGCTTTGGCACCTCCTATCACCGCTTTCGTGGGGTGGGTCATTTTGGGTGAAGTACTCAGTGCCAGCAACTGGGTGGGAATGTTGGTCACCCTGACAGGTATCGCCATTGTAATTCTTAAACGGGAGGCGAAGGAGCCCGAATCAGAAAAACGAAGAAAGCTCACCACCGATTACAATCTAAAAGGACTGTTGCTTGCCTTTGGCGGGGCGATCGGT
>DATGYU010000346.1:0-10245 GCA_035297625.1 Prolixibacteraceae bacterium | reverse complement strand
CCCATCTGTTCCCCGATAAATGGTGGTTTTCAGCCTTTATGGGCATTCTGGGTGGTTTTGCCACCATGATCGGTAACGTGGCCGGTCCGGTATTTGCCATTTACCTGTTGGCCATGCACCTTCCCAAAAACAGCTTTATCGGCACAGGAGCATGGTTTTTCATGATCATCAACTTTACCAAATTCCCCTTGCAATTATTTGTCTGGCATAATATCACTTCCCATACCCTGCTGCTTGACCTGGTCACATTACCTGCCATTGCCTTTGGCGCTTTTTTAGGGATAAAATTGGTAAAGATAATTCCTGAACATACCTACCGGGGAGCGGTAATAGTGATTACTGCCATATCGGCCTTTTTGCTGCTGTTGTAATGATATAGATAGGTATTTAACAAATTGGATGTTGAATATTGGATATTGGATATTGTTTTCTGATGAAATTTCCAATAATGAATACCCAATATCCAATATCCAAAAAAAGCAGTTTTTACATTTTTATCAGGTTTACCATCAGTACATCGTTTTCACGGATATCCAGTTCTTTTGATAATGGCGATCCGGCTTTTACTGTTATGATTTCTCTGGCAACGGGCGAGCCGTCGTTTTGCTTTTTTATCTGTTCCACCTGCTGGCGGTTAAGCTGGGAAGGTTTTCCCAAATCCACATAGGAGGTGAAAGCATCATTGCTGCGGTATCCTACTTTATATATTTCCAAAGCATAGGTTCCTTCGGGCAGATTAGACAAATTGACGCTAAGTTTACCTTTTGTTTTGGAGGGCAGATCACGGATAAAATAGGTCTGGTTGTTTACCGAATCTGGCAGTGTGTAGGTAAAATCCCATGCCAGCACTTGTACATTGCCCTTGTCATCCTTGCAGGCCCAGGAGCGGGTGTCGGTATTGGTAAGTTCTTTGTTGCCAAGCTTGTTGAGCAATTCGTAGGCATAAAAGGCAGGCTTTTCAATGCCCTGAATGTTCAGCATGCCAAAGCCGCCGTGGAAAGGGGTAAAGCGCGGACCGGCTTCTTCAAAAATATCGGTAAATACCCAGTATGACATCGAGTTGGCAGCTGTGCCCACCTGCTTGAGTTTTTCCAGGATGTAGGCTGCTTCATGATAGCTGTCGTGGATGGGGTCGGCTGGGGTGTACGATGCACTCCACTCGGTATAGTGCAGTTCAAGGTTAGGTTTGGCAGAGGCGGCAATTTCCTTGCGCGACTGCAAAACATCGCCACTCACGCTCATGGGGTTTTTGCTGAGCACCGTGCCCGAATTGCCATACTCATCCAGGTAGCCTTGATTAACACCATAGGAATGGGTACTTACAAAATCAATGGGGACATTATTCTTTTGGCAAAAGTCGATCATCTCGCTTTCCCATGCTGCTCCGGCAGTACCGGGTCCTCCTACCCTGTAGGCGGGATTAACACTTTTGATGGCCTTGGCGCTGTATTGATACAACTTAAAATATTCCTGCTGTGTACTTGACCAAAAGCCGGGCGACAGGTTAGGTTCGTTCCATACTTCAAAATACCAGGTCTTTACTTCTTCTTCACCATAGCGTTCTGTCCAGTGCTGGGTAAGGTTGCGGATCAGGGCCTCCCATTTGTTGTAATCCTTGGGGGGAGTTACATTGCCACGCCACCAGAAAATGGTCTTATCGCCGCTGGCCAGGGCAGAGGGCATAAAGCCCAGCTCTACAAAAGGCTTCATGCCGATGCTTTGCAGAAAGTCGAACAGCACATCGATATACATGTAATTATATTCGGGATTGCCCTTGCGGTCTTCTTTATAAACGGCCATATCGTCGGTTAACAGCCCGTGCATACGGATATACTTGAATCCACAGGCCTTTTTTACATAGGCCAGTTGCTGCTGCCAGTCGGCCCTAAGCCCCTCGTTGGCACGTCCTGCCCCCACGCATTCTTTAAACATGGTGTTCAAAGGTCCTTTTTCACTGTTGAAGTCCACATTGATCACCCTTGCAGGTGCTTCTGTTTTCCTGGCGTTTTTACCTTGTGCCCATACATGTCCTGTAAAAAGCATGGCCAGCAGGCATACAAAAAGATGGTTCATTTTCATTGGATTAATTATTTAGTTTCTATTTTAAGTTTATTTGGCAAGGATCATCTTTCCTGTGGTGGAATGATCTCCGATTTTCAATTGGTAAAAGTACAAACCATTGGGCAATAAACTTCCATTAAATTCCGCCTGGTGGGTTCCTGAAGGCAAAACTTTATTGATTAAGGTGGAAACTTTCTTACCTGTTTGGTCAAAGACGTTCAACAATACGGGTGAAGCGGAATTAGTTTGAAACTGAATATTGGTTGTGGCACTAAAAGGATTGGGATAACTGGTAATTTCAGCATCGTTTTTCAGTTGCTCTTCTACTGCTGTCGGATACAGTTTTTTGGTACCCGCTTCTACCATGATAAACTGAACCGATCGCCCGGGGCTGTTCACCGTGATGGCATCCTCAATTGAAAAGGCACTGGCCGGGATTGTTTCCAGGCTTTGGCGTGGCCCCCATTGTGTTCCTGTTGGATTTACACCGTTGACTGAGACAAATAAAGAGAAATCGCCATTGTCCGTACCCCCGGTTAACGTGTAATTGTAATATTGATTTCCAACACCAATATCTTTTGGATTGATTTTAACTACTTGCGCGGTTTTACCCCTGTTAACAATCACTACACCAGTTTCTCCCGAGGCAAACCGGGAAGCATAGGCCAGGATAGAGGTGTTGCTGGAGGTAGCTGAAATTACATGGTCGCCTGTAAATTTCTGCTGATAATAGGCATAATAGAAATCCGGGCGTGGCTGCCACAATAAACTGGTGTTGTCTCCCTGGTAAAACATGCCATCGGCACCCGAGGCAAGCAACCACCTGGCTCCTAATCCAAAATTATTCTTTATTAATTCATTAAACAAGATGGTGGCCTGCATGCCGTTGATATAGGAATTTCCCATGGTTGCGTTGGCTGAATTACTATTCATGTTATACTCCGTCAAGGCTACGGGTTTGGGGAACGCTTTTTTGTTTATCACATCCTGCTGAATAAAACTGATATTTTTCTTTGGATCAGTAGCCGCAACCGTCAATAAATTAGCAGCGTTTGCATCATTCCCAAAATAGTTGTGCATCACGTAAAAGTCCACTGCATCTCCGATTTCCTGCAAGAAGCCGGCATTCCATGTTCTATCCACCGTGTTCCAGCTTGTGGTGCCGTCAAAATGAAGTACCTGGCCTCCCACATAGATCTTGGCACCAATTTGGGCAGCAGCAGACTTCATAGAATCGGCAATCACTTTACAATGTTGAGCATATAATTTGCCTGAAATTATTTGGGGTTGACCATCCTTGTTAGTTTTGGTATCGATCATCCAGCCTGCCTCCCAGGGACCGCCATTTTCATTTCCAATTTCCCAGAATTTGGTGCGCCCTTTGTCATAACGGACCCATTGGGCAGCAAGATGTGCAGCCTGTTCAACAGGTTTGTCGCTCAGCCCGTACCGGGCATAGGCATAATTGATGGTAATGAGTCCTTGTGAACCGGTTTGTTGGCGCAGTTTGTAATAGTTATCTGTGGTGGTGGGCCAGTCATTTTTCCCCGAAATGGCATAGAACAACTCCTTTTTGCCTGTGGTGCCGTTGTAAACAGAGTCGGGAACATCCGTTGGTTTTCCATTAAAGAAAAAAATATCGCCCCAGCTTCCCCCGGGAAACCGAATTAACGATGGATTCAAGGCTTGTACATTTTTAATAAATGTAGTATTGCTTGTATTATTGCCCATCCAAACGGCCAGGGCATTTCCAAAAACATACTTGGATATTTTGCCCAGTGTATCGGCCGATAATGTGACGTTTACTGTTGGTACGTCTGTTGTTTTACTTGTCAGCACTGAAATTGGGAGAATGGCTGTTTTAGGTGCAAAATCCTCCAAAAAACAATTCGTGTTTTGAGCAAAAAGCGGCAATGTGGCAAAACATAGCAATACAAAAGGTAGTACTATGGATTGGATGTTTATTTTCATTTGATTATTAATTTTCGATAAGGGTTAATTTCATGTATATCAATTGCCAGACTATTTCATTTTAATCACTTTAAACGATCGGGTCCAATTTCTCTCGTTGACCTGTACTATGTACAGGTCGGGTTTAAAAATTTCACCTAAATTCAATAGGTTTTTAACTGCCGATGGTGCAACAGTTTCAACCGGATGACCCATCCTGTCGAAAATCATAATGTGGTTTACATACTGGGGATGATTAATCTTTAAATTAAATGAGGTTGTAAAGGGATTTGGATAGATTTCAATCGAATTCTCATTTAAAAAAGCGATATCGGTGGTTGCAGATTTTGCTCCCTGCATAATGGCATTTAACACCTCCCGGTCATTGGTCTTGCCGGTAGTGAAGTTGAATATTCCACCTGTATCCCAGCAATAGGTAACGAATCCCATTTTCGTGGCAGATTTCACAAAATAACTGTAATAGGTATTTATCGAGGCATTGTGAAGTGCCTGATCCGAGGGAGCACTTAGTTTTCTTCTGAAAGCACCATATTCTCCAATAATGACCGGAATGCCTTTATCGATAAACTTGGTCTTCATAAGGGTTAAATACTTATCCATATCACTTTCTTCACCCCAGGTGGCATTACGGGTAACATCGGTTGTGGAATGGTTGCCTTTTCCCCAGTAGTAAAACATTTTACCCCAGCTGGCATCTCCATTCAAACCACAGAAGTTCCATGGGGTATAATAATGAACTTCTACCATCAGACGCTCAGGAACCGGATCCGTTGGCATTGTATTCATATAGCGGTTGGTGTTATCAATGTCAGTGGAGGGACCCTGGATGATCAGTGTACGCGAACTGTTATTGCCTCCTGTAGCGCGAACTGCATCGATAAAGGTTTGATGGTAGGATAATAAAATGGACATACCGGGGGCATCATGCACATTCGGTTCATTGGCTCCGGCAAAAAGCAGGTGGTCATCATAATCTTTGAAGTAATAGGCTATTTGTGTCCAATATTTTTGTTGTCTTGTGTTTACGATATCCTTATTGGCAGCGTTCACCCTGTTTTCCAGCCAGCCATGATCCCAGTGCGCATTGATGATCACATACATGCTGTCCTTTATGCAATAGTCTACTATCTTTTTCACATGGGCCAGCCATGCTGCATCAATTTGGCTGGTGATCGTATCGGAGTGATGAAACCATGCCACAGGAAGTCTCACGGTATTGAACCCGGCTGCTTTAACCGAATCGATGGCTGTTTGGGTCGTGGTGCCAAAGGAGCTGCGGGGTACCCACGTGGCTTCAAGGGTGTTGCCAAGATTCCAACCTATTTTCATTTTGCTGGCAAGCTGCTTTGCGGTCCCGGGTACTCGGGATTCTGCCGAGAAATTCGTAGACAGAAATAGAAGGAGCATAAAACTCATTGAATGGAGATATCTAAGTTTTAGTGATTTTTTCATTACATAAAATATTGGTTGGTTTTATAAGCGGTTTTTTTTCTCACGACTAAATGATTAGAGGTAGTTGATTCATTTTTATTTTGAATTTGATAATAGCATTAGGAGATTATATTTTCCCTCCAATTGTACACACTTTTTCTCTTCTTATTGTTGCGGAAAAGAACCACTTCAGTATTCCCCTGGTCACAGACATTCGGGCTTCTTGCAAACCCCGTAGTTTATTTACCTGTTTAACCTTTAAACCCAGAATCACATTATTGCCCAACTCTTTATTTGAAAATATGCTGGACAAAAAGATACAGGTTGTTGGCCCACTCGGTATCGTCGTGCGCATTGCCATCCACATGATATACATGCGGTATCCCTTGTTCTTTGAGATGCTGGTGCACACGCTGACTGACCCTGATCAGGCCATCTTTATTCCCACAGGCAAGCCACAGCACTTTGAGTTGCTCCCTGGCTGCCACCAAGTCGGGCAACAGTTTGGTGTCGGAAAGTCCCCCGAATTCATTGGTATTGGGAGCCGAAGAAAATCCGCCAATAGATGCGAAGGTATCGATATGGTGAAGGCCGATGTTCAGGGATTGGCCACCGCCCATGGATAACCCCGCAAGTGCGCGGTGTTCGCGGTCGGTATAAACCGAATAATGAGACTCAATATAGGGGATGATATCCTGGAGCAGGTCGTTTTCGAAAAGTAACCCATAACCTTTATATCCGCCTTTTCGTTGCTCCTGTTCATCAGGCTTGGGATTTTCCACAGTTACACTGGCATTGCAATTGGGAAAGACCATTACTATTGGCCCGATCAACCCCTGAGCCAGCAGGTTGTCGATGACATAGTCGGCATGGACCCAATAAGGCCATTGACCGGCATCGGAATTAAGGCCGTGCAGTAAATAAATCACCGGGTACTTTTTATCGGCTGAATAACCGGGAGGCGTATATACCAGCATTTGACGCCGTGTGGAGAGTGTTTTGGAGTCATACTGAACCGTTGTAAGGACGCCATGCGGGGCATTATCCAGCTTGTCCCTGAACCCGGCTGGCGGATCGTTGAATGCAGGCTTGTCATCGGGGTCCACCATTGATGGCTTTTCCTGACCCCGGGTAGTTAAACCAATTAGAAAAGAAAAGCTTAAAATGCCAATTAGTGCGATAACATTCAATCGTTTCATCATTATAATGTTTTCTTATTTGTTAGTTTTAATTTTAATTCGTCTTTCCAATATATCCTTTATCTTAAGCCACATACGACAAATATCAGGATCATTTGGTAATTACATCTACCTCGGCATACCCTGCAACATCATCGTTTGAGGTATTCTTCAAAGCGGTAAGCTTGACAAAGCGGGCTTTTTCGGAAGCAAACTTCCTGATTTGTCCTACAGGGTTATTTTTGATGTTTGAAAATTCTCCTTCATCTGCCAATTTCCATGCTTTGTTATCGGTGGAAACATAAAACTGGTAGTTGGTGATGATGCCTGAACTCCATTTATTCTGATCCGGAAGGTAGCGGAAACCACATACCTTGTATTCATTCCCTAGATCAATGACCAGTTCAATGGGCATTTTCTTGTTCTCTCTTTGGTGCCATACGGTTGAGGTGTTTCCATCCAACAGGAAGCTTGCCTTTTTATCGTCGGTCCCCACTATTTTCCAATCTTTGCGGCAGATGTCAAACTTTTCAAGGCTTACCGGACTGCTTTTACCCGAAGCAGGGTCATAAGCAATGGCCTTTACATCCACTTTCCCCTGTGTTGGAAAAGGGCCCGTATATTTTGTCGATTTTGTGGTGGGCTCACTGCCATCTAATGTGAAGTAGAAAACAGGCCCTATATCATCCGCTGACAGGCTGATTTCTCCGGATTGATTCCTGGCGATAGAGGGTGCATGCAGCAATAGCGGTGCATTGTAAATCCCGATATTTGAAATTACAGGGCAATTCTTCGAATCGGTAATAGTCAAGCGAACCTTTGTTGCCTTTACACTGGGAAACCGTAGGATGCGTTTATAACCGATAGTGGTGGCTTTGGCCACTTCTTTCCAATTCCCATCCACAAATGCTTCAATAGTGAAGGCCTTTACACGTTGTCCCAAACGGATGTATTCCTGTACCAGCAATCGGTTGAAGTTGGTTGGTTTGCCAAAATCGATTGTCAGTGAAGCGGCAGTTACGTTGTCATCGGTAGCCCAGTAAGTGTCGTCATTGCCATCTACAGCCCTGGCTGCTCCAAATTCATTGGCTTTTCCCCGAACGTTGGAAGCTTCTGCTTTGGCCTTTTCTGCAAGATTTACTGCAAAGGTTTCTTTTACCGCTTGGGCAAATTCAAGGGCTGTTTTTTCATCATTGGGATGTATCAGCCCATTGGGCATAATCGGAAAGTTGAGCAATAATGAGCCGTTATGTCCAATGGAATTGTAATAAGTTTCCATTAACTGAGGCACCGTTTTCACTTTGGAGTCTTCCCCAGGATGATAGAACCATTCGGGCCTGATGGAAGTATTTACCTCTGCCGGCACCCAGGCATTGCCGTTTTCAACTCCATAATGCAGCATATTCCAGGGTACATCACCGGTAGCATTGAGCAAACTCCAGTTGGTTTCGCCCACATAGCCTTCTTCGGTTCCCACCCAGCGCAGATCGCCCCGGTCGCCTCCATCGTTCCATATCACGATATTGGGCTGTAACTTGCGGATTAGGGCGTAGGTGTTCTTCCAGTCGTAATAGGTGGTACGGTCGATGGTGCGCGTTTCATTGGCTCCGCCGTAATACCCCGACCCGCCATTGGCTCCGTCGAACCATATCTCGAAGATAGGCCCATAGTTGGTTAAAAGTTCGGTGAGCTGGTTGCGAAAGTAGGTAATGTATTCAGGCTTCCCGTAATCGGGGCTGTTACGGTCCCAGGGCGATAAATAGATGCCTAATTTTAAACCGTATTCTTTGCAGGCGTTGGCCATTTCGCGAACCATATCCCCTTTGCCGTTTTTCCACGGAGCATTCTTAACTGAATATTCGGTGTATTTAGAGGGCCACAGGCAAAAACCGCAGTGGTGTTTGGCAGTAATGATGATTCCTTTCATCCCTGCTTCTTTGCAGATACGCGCCCACTGGCGGCAATCCGCTTTCTCAGGATTAAACAGCTTTACATCTTCATTCCCATAGCCCCAGGACTGATCGGTGTAGGTATTTAATGAGAAGTGAACAAAGGCGTAATATTCCATTTGCTGCCATCTCCACTGGTTTTCTGTGGGCACAGGACCAAAAGGGGCAGGGGCTTTAATCTCCGCATAGTTAATACCCACTGATAAAAAGTAAAGAAGGAAGATACACCAGGAAACCCTGTTCATACTATTTGATTTATTGAAGGATTTAAGTAAGAAGTTTACACTTCATTATTTGCAAAGTTGATTAATTAGTCTGCAACTGAAAACCTTTTGGTCAGACTAAGATGATTGTTTTTTACCGATAAAATGTATACTCCCTGTGTCAATGATGATATATCCAATGACAGGGGTGAATATCCGTTAAAATTCATTGTCGTTTTCTTGATTTCTTTTCCCAACATATCGTAAACAGCAATTTCTGTTTGCTCCGCAATATCCGCATTTAAACTAATCGTTAGCATATCAATTGCAGGGTTTGGGTAAATCTTCAGTTCAGGCAGCTGATTTTTGTAATTCGATATTCCGGTAACAGTGGTTTTCAGTAAAACGGCCGTTGTTGAAAGCTTGGGAACCGTGATACTAAACGAATTGGATGAAACGGCTACTGTACCGGACTTGAGGGCATTGCTGCTATGCGATTTAAAGGTTTCGGTGGCAGGCAAGGATGCCAGCTGAAGGGTAGTGGAACTTCCACTGTTGGCCGCAAATCCATTCAGGTTCACTGTCACGTTACGGGAGGCATTCATATCACGATTCACAATAATTACCGTCATGGAATCGGCAGCCTCATTCACTGTGGTATAAGCCGAAACGGTGTTTTCGAGTGTGGAAGTACTGGATACGCTGAACTTTTTCGAATAGCGGCTGTAAAGGTGCAGGGTTTCCCACATCCCTATATCCCACGACCAGGGAGTAAAGAGTTCAACACCATTGTTGGCAAATGTACCAAGTACTGATCCATAAGCCACCGAGCAGACATTGGGATTCGAGCCCGATGATGCCCATTCGCTGATGCTTAGCGTGATCCCGTGATTGGCGCCAAAATGTTTGGCCAGCCAGTCGTTGATCCGTTTAAAGATATATTCCTTGTTCAAACTGGGATCCCAGCCACCGTTAATCTTATACAGACCATTGGCACCCGGATAGGCATAATTCGTGTCGAAATACATTCTGTGGTTTTGCAGGGCATCGACATCGCCGTTTTTGGCCCAAGGATAATTGTGAAGATCCACCACATCAATCACTCGGATTCCCGATGCTTTTTCTTCATCGGCACATCGTTTGATAAAATATTCAAGCCATGAGTAATATTTGCCGTCAATTCTTATGGATTCGTTGCCCCAATTATACCATTGCCATTCTGAGGTTGTTACCGGACCACATATTTTTATGCCAGGGAACAATGCCCTTGCTTTTTTGGCCACGGAAATAAAACGATCCATAAATTCCGAAGCAGGTATTAGCTTGGGCATCACATCATCATGCGTTCCGTTCCATACATCGCATTCATTGTCCATGTTCCAATACACGAATTGATTCTTGTTCAGCCCGATGCCTTTGGGCCCGAACCAGTGGTTTAGAATCTCAACCGTT
>DATGYU010000345.1:0-3390 GCA_035297625.1 Prolixibacteraceae bacterium | reverse complement strand
AATGGCAATCAATTCAGCTTTACCAAACCGTATCCTGATTTTCAAATTGACCAGATCGTACAGTATGCTGCCGGGAAGGGGGTAGAGATCATCGGGCATAATGAAACCGGGGGATCTACTATCAATTACGAGAACCAGCTGGATTCCGCTTTTGCCTACCTGCAGGCCCATGGCATCCATTCGGTGAAGACTGGTTATGTGAACCCTCTATTGGACAAGAAAGAGCGTCACAGCAGCCAGTACGGTGTGCGTCATTACCTAAAAGTTGTTCAAACGGCTGCCAAATATCACATCATGGTCGATAACCACGAACCCGTAATGCCTACCGGGTGGCAACGTACCTATCCCAACTTTATGACCCAGGAAGGGGTACGCGGACAGGAATATGATGCATGGTCGCAGGATGGGGGAAACCCTCCTTCGCATACCTGTACCGTGCCCTTTACCCGTGGACTGGCAGGCCCGATGGATTTTACCTTCGGCACTTTCAACTTTACCAATCCAGTTCACCCACAGACAAGGGTGCAAACAACCCTGGCCAAGCAGCTGGCGTTATATGTGGTTATTTACAGTCCCTTGCAAATGGCTTCCGATTTGCCTGATAATTATGCCAACAACCCGGCTTTCGAATTCATCGAAATGGTACCGGTAGATTGGGCCAAGTCTATTGTTTTGGATGGTAAGATAGGCGATTATGTAATGACAGCCCGTAAGGACAAACACTCTGGTGATTGGTTTGTAGGAGCCATTACCGATGAGACTGCCCGTAACCTGACCCTGAAACTGGATTTCCTGGAAAAGGGGAAAAAGTACAAAGCCAAACTCTTTACGGATACTCCCACATCAGACTGGAAAACCAACCCCTACCCGGTTTCCATAGATGAAAAAGATGTGGATGCCTCTTCGGTCATCGATTTACACCTGGCTCCCGGCGGGGGAACTGCTATCAGTTTAAAAGAATTATAACTGATACTAAAATAGGAAACATTTATTTAGAAGGCCGGATGCATGATCCGGCCTTCTAATTTGTTGTAGGACTGAATGCCAACCTCTAATCACCTATTGCAAAAAAGCCTTTCCTAAGTCCCGGGTACCTAAAGTCCCACGGGCTACTGGTCATTAATCACTTTCCCCTAATAGCCTTGTCTTCTAACTACCTTTTCTCTTATCCATCCTAACTTTTGTCATCCGCTCCCTTAATCCCCCTTCATTGATAAATGCTGTCTCCAAAGTTTTCATCTGCTGGCTCAGCAAGTAGCTTACGATCTTTATCAGGCAAATCATTGAATTGGCACATATTTCAGGCTCTGGGTTTTCAATTGCTTTTATATAAGTTTGGTAAGTAGCATTGGGTGTGCGGTTAAGTGCCCTAAAACGTTGGGTTAACCTATGATCTTTTTCCCAAATGGGTAATTTATTGGTCCTTAAGAAGTCTTCATAGTCAATTAATAACTCTTCCAATGAAGCACGGGCTACATTGGTTAGTTTAATCTCCGTTTCTTTTGAAGTACCTGAAGCCATGCTTGCCTCAGCGATATTCTGCTTGCAGCTGCGGGCTGCCTGTACCATCTGGTCAACGGTGCGGTCATATTTTGTGAAAAAGCGCCTCGTAAAGTACACAGTCCCGTCATAAATAATTTCTCCCTTCTGGTAAGTAATCAGCTTGCGGTAGCCACCATGGGGTGGTATAAAGCCGGTGGGGTTGTTGGGCTTTTCCATTGTGGCTGGTTGTTTTTAGTTATTTTATTTGAAAAAGATACTATTGCTGGGACAATGGCGACAGTACCCCGTCCCTACTGTCCCAAGAGTG
Source organism: Prolixibacteraceae bacterium (assembly GCA_035297625.1). Taxonomy (GTDB): domain Bacteria; phylum Bacteroidota; class Bacteroidia; order Bacteroidales; family Prolixibacteraceae; genus Aquipluma. The sequence goes on along the minus strand of DATGYU010000345.1, from coordinate 1,580 downwards.
CCCATTGTCCCTAAAAAATTATCAAACTATCCCACTTTTAGGAAACCGATTATAACCTTAAATATACCCAATTATGTTTAAACTTTCAGCTAATTTCTCTACGATTTCCTTTGATGTCTTTCTTTTGGTAGTCTTTCAGGATCTTTCCAAATTGCCTGTCCCTTTTGCGCCGGTCGGCTACGGTAGATTCAAAATGGGCCTTTTCCTTTTCCATCTTTAAGTAATTCGCATAGGAGCTTTCATCCAACTCGCCCTTTTCGATGGCCTCAAGTACGGCACAGCCCAATTCTGTGGTATGGGTACAGTCTTTAAACCTGCAATGCTGCGATAGATCCATTATGGTGTCAAAAGTGGCTTCCAGACCGGCGGTGGCATCTGCAATGCCCACTTCACGCATGCCGGGATTGTCGATCAGCAGGCCCCCTTCCTTTAGCACAATCAATTCCCTGTGGCTGGTCACATGCCTGCCCCTTTGAATACTCTGACTGATGGCATCGGTCTTCATGATCTCCCTGCCCGACAGGTTATTGAGAAGAGTTGATTTGCCTACTCCTGAAGAGCCTAGCATGCAATAGGTCTTGCCTTTTTCAATCATCTTTTGGATGGCTTCATACCCCTCATGGGTTTCATTGCTGATAGCAACAAGTGGGACATTTTTTACGCGGTGCCGAATGCTTTTCATGATCTCCTCCAGGCGCTCCGGATCAATCAAATCGCTTTTGCTTAGCACAATGACGGGACTTACCCTGGAAGTATTGCAAATGGTCAAATATCTTTCCAGCCGGTTGATGTTAAAATCCCGGTCCACAGCCTGAACGATAAAGGCCTGATCAATATTGGCAGCAATAATTTGTACCTCACCTGCCTGCCCCACTGCCTGTCGTTTTATAACCGAAAACCTGGGCAACAGCTGGTGAATGATGGCAAAATCGGTATCATATGCTGTCAGGGCCACCCAATCGCCAACAGCCGGAAAATCTTCACGTGTGCGGGCAGTAAAACGCATATTACCGGTGATCTCCGCTTCCAGTTCACCATCCGCGGTCTTTACCACATAACGCTCCTTGTGCTCGGCAATCACTCTTCCGATCTGAAAACCCTGAAGGTTGTTTTCTACCCTGTACTTTTCAAGACTTTCATGGTAACCCAAATCTTTCAGTTCCATAACTGCTGGTTTTAATTGAAAAGACTTTACGAAAAAACCGTATCCTGTTGTTACCTTTTATGCTTTTAAACTTTACTTTCTTTTGTTATTACTAACTCAATCCCTTTTATTCTATATAATAATCCGCCACCCGGTAAAATGATTCCTTTGCCTGCCGTTGACCATTACCCATCGACCTGGTAATGCTGAAACTTGCCATGTCATAATCCTTTGCCGGGTCAAGGCTGTAAGTCTGATTTACAATAATGGGACAATATTTATTTTGACAACAGCTCCCGGGTGTGCCTGAGCACTTCCTGTCCGCCTATCAATCCGTGACCAGGAATTACGATGCGGGCATCCGGAAATTTAGCCATCACCTTATCGATTGTCTTTGGCCACTCCAGCAAATCGCCGTCCACGGTATTTCCCATTC
>DATGYU010000344.1:0-8308 GCA_035297625.1 Prolixibacteraceae bacterium | reverse complement strand
TTATGGACCTGGTCAATGCGGTCAAAATACGCTACCCTGACCTTCCCCTGCCTGACAGGTTTGTCCCCAAATGGCTGTTCAGCCTTATGGCCCCCATGATTGGCTTTACCCGTAAGTATGTAAAAAGGAATATAGGGGTGGACATTAAAATGGACAATAGCCGTATCGCGAAGGATCTGGGAATCACGTTCTATCCTTTTGAGAAGACCGTGGAAGAACACTTTAACCAATTGATGAAGGATGGCGCCATTAAAAACAACTGAAAATGAATAGAACTGCAAATATCATCGGTGCCAGTGGTCTTGTAGGGCAGCAACTTTTAACCCAATTGCTGAACCATCCTCGATATATAAAAGTGCGTTCTTTTGTGCGCAGGCCTTCCGGAATGTCACATCCTAAACTCGAAGAAATTATTATCGATTTTGACCATCCCGACTCCTGGAGTGTGCTGGTTCAGGGCGAAGCATTGTTTTCTACTTTGGGAACTACCCTTAAAACGGCCGGAAGCAAGGAAAACCAATACCGGGTGGATTACACCTACCAGTATGAATTTGCCAAAGCAGCGGCCCAAAATGGGGTAGGGGCTTACCTGCTGGTCTCATCCATGGGAGCAAATGCCAGATCTTCCGTTTTTTATTCCCGCATAAAGGGTGAACTGGAAGAGGCTGTTGCCAAACTGCCCTTCAGAAAGTGTATGATCTTCCGGCCTTCTATTCTTGAGGGCAACAGGCAAGAAAAAAGACCTGGTGAGAAAATGGGATTAACAGTTACCCACTTTATTACCCGCTTTATGATGAAAAAATACCGTCCCATGCCTGTCAGCCTTCTGGCCGAAAAGATGATCAAACTGTCTGTTGACCCTGCCATCGGCTTACGGACCATTGAAAATGATGAAATATTTACCCTGTAAAATGATTTTTTGCCTTCCTTGTGTGGTTTGCCCGGGTTGAAAGCATAATTTTCCCAATTCTCTGCAACCAAATACCTTTTTAAACGTTATGTGTATTTACTTTAAAGCAAAATATAATGTACACAGGATTTCTGCATTTACACGATGGTTTGAGGTGGTTGATTTTACTGGCCTTTTTAATTACGCTGATTAAATATGTGGCTGGATGGCTGGGCAATCAGCCCTGGAAAAAATTGGATAATATGTTAGGACTTGTACTTACCGCCCTGATGGACCTTCAGCTGATTGTAGGTGTGGTACTCTACTTTTTCCTTAGTCCGATAACAAAACTGGCCCTCTCTGATTTTAGAGGAGCCATGCAAGATCCTGACCTGCGCTTTTATGCGGTAGAACACCTGTCGATGATGCTTATCGCGGTGGTTTTGGTCCATATTGGCCGCGCCAAATCAAAAAAGGCAGTCGTTGATAAAGACAAGTTCAAAACAGGCTTTATTTATTTTCTTATTGCCATTGCCGTGATAATGATGGCTATCCCCTGGAACCGGCTGTAACGCTATACAACAAACATACTTTTCATACTAGATTAAAGACCCGGCAAACAGAATAACTTAAATTATTCTTTTGCCGGTTTTTTTTTCAAGATAAATGAACCTTTCATTTCTCAGGTGTACTGTATAAAAAGAATAGCAACGCGGATTAAGCGCATTGTGCTGATAAAAGCAAATTATTAGTAAATATGTTTTGTTGGATTTCGTTCTAAAAAAAACTTTTAAGGTTCTCTGTCATCCATTAATCCTTTGTGAAATTGAATGATTAAAAATCTTGACTATCAATCCTTTTTAATCCGCTGTATCCGCTGTATCCGCGTTACTATTCTTTTTATTATTCAGATATAATTTATAGCAAATGATCTTTCATAAAAAGCAGTACATCTTATTCATCCTAATGGTCAGTTTACTAACTTTGGGTTTTATTCTGATGAGCGGGGGAAGTTCACCCGATCCTGGTACTTTCAATAATGAAATGTTCAGCTTTCGGCGAATCACTTTATCACCCCTGGTAATCATTGGATCCTATGTTGGTTTCATCTGGCTAATCTTAAAAAGACCGGCAAATTGATATTTTTTAGAAAAAATAAGAACTCTTCTGATGCTGAATTGATGCAACTGATTGTCTCGGGCAATCAGGCCGCTTTCAGCGAATTGTACCAACGGTATAAAGACCGGATGTATTATTATTTCTACCGAATGTTGGGTAATTCTACCGAACAGGCCAACGATTTTTTGCAGGAGCTTTTTATGAAGTTGATCGAGAGGCCCGAAAGCTATAACCCTTCCTATAACTTTTCAACCTGGTTGTATTCCATTGCCAACAACATGTGCAAGAATGAATACCGCAGGCGTGGAATCCGGCAGGAATACCATAACTCGGAGCTGCAAAACCCACCGGTCGATTATATCAGTGAGTCAACAGTGAATACAGAACAGATCATTGAAAAGATATTCCAGACCCTGGACCTTTTGGGCGAAGAACACCGCTCGGCATTTCTGCTCCGATACCGAGAAGGTTTTTCGGTAAAAGAAGTTTCAGAAATATTGGATCTGGCGGAAGGAACTGTGAAATCCCGGCTGTTTTATGCCCGCAAAACGCTGGCCGAAAAGCTTGAATATTTAAAAGATGAAATTGAATTTTAAAATCAGTACCCATGATAAGTAATAACAGGAATCAGTTTTTCACTCGTTTGCTTGGCAAAGATCAGGTTGGTGAACCCGATAAAGCCATTGAAGATCGCCTGATGTATTCGTTTATGCTGAAAAACAGCCAGTCGAGGGTGAAGCAAAATTCATTTGCCAGCTTCTTTGGATGGGCGTTTTCTACAGAAAATCTTGGACTGAAAGCCGGGCTGATTTCCGCTGTTCTGTTCTTCTCGGTAATGAATTACCAGTTCAACATCGCATCTGATACAATTACGGGAAACGACAGCCTGTTTACCAAACGCGTTTTGGTAGCCGATTCCACCAACATTATTCAAAACCTTGATTCCATTCACGCCGACAGCCTTAATTAATTTGGTAGTTTTCAACCAAAAGAATGAATACTTAATTTCTTTCATGGCCTAAGCTTGTCTTTCGAAATTAGCCAACTTTAGCTGTCGGCACATTCCCTTTCCCTTTTATTAGTTGATCGCTTTCTATTTTTTATCTTGAAAATTTTATCCCGTTTTCTGCCGAAATGGTTCACATTTCGTGGAAAGAATATTTGGTCTCCCTTTTTATAAGATCAATCCGGATTGTTGTTAAGGAAAAGGCAAGGAGCAAGGGGCTAGGAGAACAGGAATGAAGGTGTGAGATGAGAAAATGAGAAAACGAGTAAGTGAGAAAATGAGTAAGTGAGCAGTGATCAGGGAAAACAGTGGTCAGTTGCCAATCGCTCAATCCTTCAGTCCTTCAGTCCTTCAATCCATCAGCTCCTAAATTTTAAAAGTTAAAAGTGAGAATGTGAGAAAATGAGAATGTTAGCGGTGAGAACAGTGTTCAGTGGCCAATCCTTCAATCCTTCAATCCTTCAGTTTTTGCAAATTGGACTTTTAAACGAAAAGCTCACATCTATCCACAGGTTTTCCGCTTGATCCCTTTTATATAGTGGTACTTCAGCTATTTATGCCTTTACTTAAGAGTGTTATTTTAGTTTTAGGACCCCTCCAACTGTCTTTCTCTGCTTTGGGTATTCCTATTTGCTTCATACCATATTCATACCTTCGTCTTATTTGCTTCTTCTTTAATTCGAATATAATACGAATATAATACATATATAATTCGGGCAATTACGAATAATATTCGAATTATATTTGAATAAGATTCGAATTATATTCGAATTAGTACTGAAGCAATAAAGACCATGGTATGAATAAGATTAGAAGCAAACCTTTATAAGTAAAGTTAGCGTATGGGCAATGGTAAAGCCATGGAATATATTGTTTCCCATCTTTATCTTTTACCAGACTATCGCCGCTATAGGGCTTAAAATGAAGGATTAGCGTTTTTTATCCCAGCTTTTGGGCATAGTTCAGCAGTTTGTCTTTCATTTGGTTGATTTCCTGCTCCGACAGGGTGCCGGAGGCCTGTTTGATCAGTTCATCATACAGGGCAAACTGGTAACCTGCCTCATTTGTAATCGAAGATTTTTGGGAGGAGGGGAAAGAGGCATAGTATGCCAGCCATTCTTCAAGGGAGCGGGCCAGTTCATTGATGCGGGCTTTACCCGTTTGGGTATCTCCATTTTTGGCATACAATCCCGCCATTAAAACAGATTGATAATCAACTGGCCATAATTTCAGGCTTACCGTTTGTTCGGCTTTTTTCAAGACCTTTAAGGCCTTTTGGGTCTGTTGCTCCCGGGTAAGCTGGCTAGCTAAACGGTAAAAAGCATTGCGGATCTGCATGGAGGCAAACATGCGCCTATGATGCCAGTCGAAGTAAACATTGGGATTTTCCAGGTTGTCCCAGTTGCATTTTTCCATCAGGATGGTGTATAAATGCGAGGAGTCCACCTTTCCCATGTCAAGGACTGATTTGCCCTGGGTTTTCTGATCTGTAAGGCGATAAACCAGCCCGTCGAAAATAAGGTTATCCTTTAGTCCATGCTCTTCGGGATCGCTCCAGGCAGTGAAAAAAATGGGCCGTTTTCCCCTGTTGCTGACAATGATATCCCAGAAGGCAAGATCGCCTTTGGTCATCCCGCGCTGATTTAATTCTACATGTATGGGTTCCTGATTGGGATTTTCAAGCTTTACTTTATTGACAGGGATATAGCTGATATTCTCATGTTCGCCAACGGTAAGCTTGGTATGGGAGGAGTCGCTGGCCACAAAACCCAGCACTTCATCCAGTTTCTGCTCGGTGTCAAGCTGCGGAACGATATAGACATAGTTAAGCTCGCTGGACTGGTACTTTGCCAAAGGAATGGACATTTTCAATCCTTCATTGGCATAGATTTTTCGTTGCAGCTGTTCGATGTACCATTCGGCCTGAAGATATGGCATGACCACCACGCGCACATCTTTACGGATTCCCTCCACCTCCTGGCAGTACCACAAAGGGTAAGTATCGTTGTCGGCATGGGTGAATAAAATGGCATTTTTTTCACAGGACTCCAGGTAATTGCGGGCCAGATCGCGTGCAGAATACCTGCCCGATCGGTCATGATCGTCATAGTTTTCAGAAATTAACAAAACAGGAGAGGCCAACAGGCAGATAGTCAATGCACTTGCTGAAGCTATCTTTTCTTTCATTATTTTCAGCAATAAAGAATAAACCGACAAGACACCCAGTCCAATCCAGATGCAAAAGGCATAAAAAGAGCCTACGTAGACGTAATCGCGTTCGCGGGGAGTATTGGGAACTTCATTGAGGTAAACCACCAGGGCAAAACTCATCAAAAAAAACAACAGTCCGATGCTCAGGAAATTCTGCCGGTCATGGCGGTATTGGAAGATCAAACCCAAAATTCCCAGAATCAGGGGCAGGAAGTAATAGGTATTTCGACCTTTATTTTCTTTCATGGAAGATGGCAAATTCTTTTGCGGACCAGCCACCTGCTGATCAATGGCCGAAATGCCCGAAAGCCAGTTGCCGTTTAGCAAATTGCCTGAGCCTTGCACATCATTTTGCCGTCCGGCAAAGTTCCACATAAAATAACGCAGGTACATAAATCCGAACTGGTATTTTGCCAGAAATTCCATATTTTCTGCAAAAGTAGGAATGATGATTTGCTTGGCTTTTCCTTCCTCATCGGTAAGATGGACTTGCCTTCCCTTTATTTTTACCCATTGCTGATAGGCCTCTTTGTGGTCGTTATCACGGCTGTGCATCCGGGGCATAAAGGAAAGGGTTTGAGGTTCATATTCCACTTCGGGGTTTAGCTCACTTTTAACATACCGGCCATTCACTTCAATCCAGGTATCGCGTTCTTTGGTGGCTGTCATGACAGAGTTAAAACTTTCGCCATAAAGAATAGGGCGGCTGCCATACTGCTCGCGGTTCAGGTAATTGAGTAGGCTGAAAGTGGTGTCGGGATCTCCCTGGTTGACCGGCACCCCGGCAGATGCCCTTATGATGGTAGCTACATAGGAAGTGTAACCGATCAGCAAAAAGGAAAGGCACAGCAGCATAAGGTTCAGTTGAGGCTTCTGTTTGCGGTGACTGTAAACCAAACCACCACTAATGGCAGCAATTAATAAAATGGCATAAGTCGCCAGACCCGAATGAAGAGGCAGGTGAAGGTCATTGACAAAGAAAAGTTCCAGGGTTTTTGAAAGGTCCAGGATGCCGGGAATAAACACCTGCAAAAGGGCAATAATGCCAATGCCGCTGATAAGAATTGTGGCAATCAATCCTTTGAGTGAATACTTGTATTTTTTGAAATAGATGATCAGGGCCACCGATGGGATGACCAATAGGTTTAGCAGGTGCGCCCCAATGGAAAGACCTATCAAGAAGAAGATCAAAACAATCCATCGGGAGGAAAAGGATTGATTGGCTTCTCTTTCCCAGCGGGTAGCGGCCCAAAGGATGGCTGCGGAAAAAAGGGAAGACAGGGCATACACTTCCGCCTCCTCGGCCGAGAACCAGAAAGAGTCGGTAAAGGCAAAGGAAAGGGCGCCAATGGCTGCTGCATCCAGTTTTATCCATAAGGGGTATACTTTTTTCTGCTGCTGTTCCATCTTGCCGATCAGCCAGACCAGCGTCCAGAATAAAAACAGGATGGTGGCAGCGCTTGAAACGGCTGATACGAGGTTGATAAAATAAGCGGCCTTTTCAGGGTTTCCAAAGCTTAAAAGGGAAAACACACGTCCCATCAGCATGAACAGAGGCGCCCCCGGCGAATGGTTGATTTCCAGCTTATAGGCAGAAGTAAGAAATTCGCCGCAGTCCCACAGGCTGAGGGTGGGCTCCAGGGTTAACACATAGACCAAAAGGGAAATGCCAAAAACAATCCATCCGACCAGGTTATTGATGCGCTGTGAATTCATGAAGGTATTTTTTTAGAGACAGTACACGCGGAAATGGAAAGGTTCAAAAAGGGGAGGGGGATATTTATATTGTTATTATTATACTGTGTGGAATTGGTTACCAAAAGAGGTGCAAGACAATATAATATCTTGAATTAGGATTTATTATGCCACATTAATGTATAGTTGCTTATAAAAGTTGGGCGTTTTTGAGCAATTCAAACCTGTTGTTTGGTAATGTTTTCGAGCTGGCTTTTATCGTAAATGTACACAAGATAAACCTCTTTATCTTCAGTGACCATAAAAGTGATTATCCGGGCGCCTGCTGATTTTCCTTTGCCTTTAGATGATATGGCCATACGTATTTTGAAAATACCATGGCCGAGAGATATGCCAGTTTCAGGATTTTCAGAAAGTATATCAATTTAGTTCGTTCAGGTCGCCTTTTAAGGAAGGGTATTTTTTTTAAAGGTTTTTAAACAACTTTTTAAAATCAGGCGTAGGAATTACTTCATAGCTCATTTAAAAAGTCTTTGGCTGATTGCTTTTTAATCTTACCATCCCGCATCTGCTTTACCTGTTTGAGGCTGTTTTGCAGTTCGGCCAATGATTTGTCTGCTTCTTGTACTTCCACGTAATCCAATGTTTTTACAAACTCCAGAAAGGTGCGGAATTTATTGTCGTTGATGTTTAAAATCAATTGTTTCATGTTGTTTCTATTTTATCAGGCAGATGCCTGTTTTTTGAAAAGATACGTAAACAAAAATAAGACAAATATTTGGCAAAATCTTTCAGTTCTTAATATACATACTTTAAGGAGTATCTCTTATTATGATAATGCTTTTGTCAAGAAAAGGGTTGTCCAAAAAGTTCATATTATGCCATTTCTACTCTGTGAAACTCAGTGATTAACTCTATTAAACTCTGTGGTTCAATTGTCAATACTTAACCACAGAGTTACACTGAGTGAAAAACACAGAGAACCACAGAGTCTTTAAACAGCCTTAACAAGATTTAGAAGCAATTGTCGATCTCTGTTTCTTAACGGCCGACAATTGTTTTTATAGATTCTTACATTAAAAACTCTGCAGGCAGTCCTTTGATCTTTTCAATGGTCATCTTGCGGATAAAAAATTCACCCCCTTCTGATTGTATCTGTATCTTTCCTTTGGTAAGGGGCACCCTTTTGCCATTCTCCATCTTGCTGCATTTGGTATTGACCATCACAGCCTGCCCGTTGACCACATGGATGGTGGTTTGGCCAAAACAATACAAGTCAATGGTGTTCCATTCTCCCAATGGTTTTTCGGCATCAAAAGCCTTTTTAATCGAACGGCCATTATCGGTTTCACTGAAAGACATGGGCACTCCCTGCGGATCGTACATAT
>DATGYU010000343.1:0-12119 GCA_035297625.1 Prolixibacteraceae bacterium | reverse complement strand
CAGTTCCACCTTCAGAACCTTCACCTGTTACATATACATCCACAGGAACATCTGCAAAACCGGCCAAACGGGTCAATTCAATGGTTCTTACTTCTTTAGCCTGTATATCATTGATTCCTTTGGAAGAAAATACGGTCCAGATCAGTTTGCCTGTTTCTGAAGACTCGATTCCTGCCATACCGGCAATCTTGTTCAACTGCTTGTGAGAAATGGTGGCATGGTTGTAACCACCGTTGTTATCGGAGGCCATCTTGTAAATTGGAGCTGAAAAATCGCCACCTTCTTTGTCAAAGGCTACTTCATACAACACCATTCCGCCATCAGCAGCCTTAGCAGGTTCCCATTCAAAATACAGAGAAGCAGATGCTGAACTTTGCAATACCACCGATTTTGCATTGGTAGGTTCGTAAAGTGAATTGACAGGTGTCACATTGGTGTCTTTCAAATCCTCGTCATCTGAACATGCCACGAAGGCCAAAAGCATAGAAGCTATTATTGAAAATTTTATTAATAGTGATTTCATAACTTAGGTATATTATTTTTTTTATTTCTGTTTGAATATTTTGATTGATAGTTAGTACCCATTAATAGTTGGGGTTTTGTCCCAATGCCGGGTTGATATCTTTTTCCGACTGAGGCACTGCCCACAGGTAATCCCTGTCTTTGTTGAAAGAGCGTTTGTCCAGACGGATGTAACCATTGTCAGTTGACGGGTCACCATACTGGGCTCCGTGAGGGTAACCGTTCAGGGCTACTTCGGCAGTATGCCAGCGGCGAAGGTCCTGAATTCTGGTTCCTTCGATGGCCAGTTCACTGCGGCGTTCGCGACGGATGAGATCCTGCAGATCCGACTTTGACCAGCTGCCATTGTATACCAGGGCTTCAGGATCGGTAAATCCGGCACGGGCACGAATGGCTTTGATGGTTTGGTCCCAGATGTTCTGGTTCATTTGTCCCAGTTCATTTTTAGCCTCAGCATACATCAAAAGCACATCGGCATAACGGATCAATATCAGGTTTAATCCCGAAGATAGATCAGCCAATGAGGTCGGGTCATAATATTTTCTCAAATAGTATCCTGTAGAGGTAGTATTGCTTCCTTGACCTTTATATTCATCAGGTGCCGGATCGTTGGGTTTTGCTCTGGGAAAAGTTCCAGGTTTGATGTAAATGGTTGAAACGGTTCCGTCCGGTTTTTTCCATTGGTACTGATCGTAAACCACAGTAGCGGTAAGCCTTGGATCACGATTCTTATAAGGAGTCGTTTCGCTGTAGCCTGAGCCGGCTGCATTAATTGTTTTACCATTCAGCATGATGTAATTGTCGACCAGTTCCTGGGTGGGTGCGAAGGAATTAACCCTGTTACCTATAGAAACTGGAACAACATCTCTAAAGTTACTCCAGGTGCGTAAAACGGGAACATAGCCTAAATCGAGAATAACTTCATCGTTGTTTTCGTTCTCTGGAAGGAAAAGGCCTTCATAGGAAGGGAACAGCGAATAAGTGCCATAATCAGAAGTGTTGATCAGTTTTTCGCACCATGTAGCCACATTGGCCCAGTCGTTGTCGTAAAGGTAAATACGGGCCTTTAATGCAGCAACAGCGCCTGAAGTAATTCTTCCTTTATCCTCTTTTTCGTACTTATCTTTGGTAGGAAGCTGATCAATGATGGCATCCAACTCGCTTTGCACAAAGGCAATCACTTCCGCTTTGGGTGTACGGGTAACCGATTTTGCTTCAGTTAAAGTCAAATCATGATCAAACAATGGAACATCGCCATACCAATTAGCCAGTCTGAAATACAGAAATGCCCTGATGAAACGGGCTTCCGCTTTCATCCTGGTTTTCAAGGTTTCATCCATTTTGGGGATACGGTCTACATTTTCAAGGAAAATATGGCAGGTTTTGATGCCTGCATAACTATCTGCCCATTCAGACTTGAAGCGTCCGTTGGAAGCATCCGCCTGACCTGATGAAATGGTTTTTTCGCTACTCACACCGCGACCTTCGTACAGGTTATCGGAAAGGGTTTCTGAATTAAAGAAATAATCACTGTTGGACATTTGGCTGTACGCCATGTTCAAAACCATCTCGGCTTTTTCAGGCGAGGTCCAGTAGGTGGCTTCTGTAAATTTATTGGTAGGAGCCAGGTCCATCTCGTTACAGGAGGTGAAGAATAACAGGGCGGCGGTGGCCAGGCCTGCGCTATATTTTAAAAATCTATTTTTCATGTGATTAACGATTAAAATTCTAAGTCTAAACCAAATCCATAGTACTTCAACGTTGGGTAATTACGACCACTGTTAGCCCCTACACCACCTACACCACCCATATTGTTTCCGAACTCAGATGATTCAGGATCAATGAATGACACATTGGAAAGGGTGAACAGATTTTGCGCATTTACACTGAAACGACATTTCTGTACTCCGATTTTCGAAGTCAGCTGCTGAGGCAGTGTGTAGCCCAGTTGAATGTTTTTCAAGCGCAGGTAAGAGGCGTTGAAGATATAAAGGTCAGAACTTTTCTGATAATTGTTGGTGTTGGATGCCGATCCCGGAGCCGACAGACGAGGCCAGCGGGCATCCGTATTGGTAGGTGTCCAGTAATCCAGCTGATGGGTATACATCACGTAAGAATAGTTGGAGTGGAAGGGTTCCACCAATTCACCACGCAGGAACATGTCGCGTTTACCTACTCCCTGGATCAACAGGCCCAAATCAAAACCTTTCCATTCCAGGTTGTAATTCAACCCAAAGGTATAACGGGGGAAAGCATTTCCCAGGATCTGACGGTCCTTGTCATCAATGACTCCATCTTTAAAGGTGTCCACATATTTAACATCTCCAGGCTGAACGGTAACCCCAACAGGCAGTGCGCTATTGGCAATCTCTTCATAATTTTGGAACAGTCCATCGGTTTTGTATCCAAAGTAAGATCCAAAAGCTTCGCCTTCACGAATGATCTTCAACATCTGGTCGGATCCGTCAATACGTTCTTTACCGCCAAAATTGGTAACTTCGTTTTTGGTATCTGCCACGTTAAGGCTGATATTATGCTTGAAGGCGCCTGTCTTGGCACGGTAACTTAAGGTAACTTCCCATCCCTGGTTGTTCATCTCTCCTGCATTTTCCTTGGCAACAGCACCTCCAAAGACCAACGGCTGAACTGGTTCCAATAAGATTTGCGAGGTTACCTTGTTAAAGTAGTCCAGGGACACAAAAAAGCTATTGTTGAAGAAAGTCGCATCGGCACCGATATTGAAGTTGGCCGATTCTTCCCATTGTAGTTCACTGTTTCCAAATGTAAAGCCTGTACCTGATACGCCTACATTGTTGAATCCGTAAATGTTGGGTTTAACTTCATAAGTGGTAAAATAAGAATAATCGTCTACGTTTTGGTTTCCAAGTATCCCATAAGAACCACGGAATTTCAAATCACCGATTTTTTCCTTATAAGAAGCCATGAAGCCTTCTTCCGATATTCTCCATCCGGCAGAGGCGGAAGGGAAGAATCCCCAACGATAGTCTTTCGAAAATTTGGAAGAACCGTCATAGCGGAAACTCAACTCTCCATAATATTTATCTCTAAAAGAATATCCGGCACGTCCGAATATGGAATTGATGCTTCTTTCCTGGGTTTCTTTAGGAGTATTGTAGCTGCCATCCGGATCAATTACTGTTCCTGTTTCAGGAAGGCCTAAATCACGATCAGTGAATTTTTTCTTGAGTTCATTGGCCTGGCGGGTATAAGATTCATTGGATGCACCCATTAAGGCTGTTACATGATGAACTTTATTGAAAGTACGGTCAAAATCCAGGTAAGCCTGAGTGTTCAGAATGTATTTTTTCTCATTGAAATCTTCCGTATTGCGGTTGGTGTTGGCAACAGAACTTGGCTCGGTGGCTGATTCGCTGGCATAGAACGGAACTTCCAGGCCTCTGATAAAACGGTGATTGGCACTTAAATCCAATCCCATGATACCTTTGGCAGTCAATCCTTTCATCAGTTTGAGTTCTGCATTAAGACTACCCACGAAATTGTCTTCGTCCTTTTTCTGATAGCCGCCTGCTTCCAACATACCAAGGGGGTTGAATTCTGACAATACATCGTTGATCAGATAATGACCGTTTGGAGCCTGCATCTTATAATTGTAGTAGTTCGGAATACGTCCGCCATCCACAATCAGAGTTCCTGCACTTGAATTGGGCGCTGTCTGTAAGGTACGGTTATAAGCCATCAGGGCACTTAATTTTAACCGGCCATAATCGTTAACAAGGTTCGTACGGAAATTGTATCGTTTGGCACCGTAATTACCCACAAAGTTACTTCCCTGGTCATAGATTCCGGCAGAAATCATATACGTAGAGATCTCGTTTCCTCCTGAAAGACTGGCATTGTAGTTCTGCTGAAGGGCGTTCTGCAGAATACCATCCAAAAACCACTGTCCGTCGCCTTTTTCCTGGAAATCCCTGATCTGGGCGGGTGTATATATAGGTGAGGAGCCTCCGTTGATCAACGCCTGATTTTTCAACAACGCGTTTTCATAACCTTTCACCGGTGAATAAAGCACGTCAGGAGTTTCAACTCCCACCATGGTGTTAAGGCGAAGGGTAGGCTTTTTATTCTTTGAACCTTTTTTGGTTGATACCAGAATCACACCGTTGGCTGAACGTGAACCATAAATGGCGGCACTACCGGCATCTTTCAGTACGGAAATATTGTCAATATCGGCAGGGTTCAGCTTGTTTAAACTTTCCTGCTCGGTAATAATTCCGTCAATGACTACCAGCGGATCATTGTTGTTCATGGTAGAGATACCGCGAATGTTGATGTTCATGCTGTTGTCATTGGGGTTCATGCTTTTCTGCTGAATGATCAGGTTGGCAGAAGCACCCTGAAGAGCCTGCATGGTATTGCTTACCGGACGGTTATCGATAATGTTTGAACTAACCTGATCAACAGCACCGGTAAGGTTTTTCTTTTGGGTGGTTCCATAACCAATTACCACCACTTCATCCAAACCGATTCTGTCTTCCTGAAGGGTCACGTTCACAGAAGATTTACCTTCCAGTGGTTTTTCCTGCGATTGCATGCCAATGAATGAAAATACCAGGGTGGCATTTTCAGGAACGTTGTTAATCGAGTAGGAACCATTGATATCGGTAATCGTTCCATTGGTCGTACCTTTTATCACTACCGAAACCCCGGGCATGGTATTGCCTGAAGCATCCGTTACCTTTCCGGTCACGGATTTTGCCTGCTGAGCGGGATTCTGTTCCATGTCGGCCGGGTAAAGCAGGATATGACGATCATTGATGGAATATTTAACTCCCTCTCCTTCAAAAAGAATGTTAAGGGCCTGTTCGATACTTTTGTCTTTAATATCCACATCCACCTTCCGGTTCACATCAATGTACTGGGCACTGTAAGCAAACCGGAATTCGCTTTGATTTTCGATCGCATCCAGTATGTCAACCACCCTGGTATTCTGCAATTCCAGGTTAAGTTTGGTTGTTTGACTGTAAACACTGGCTGCAACCTGCATAAGCCCCACAAAAAGAAATAGGAATGTTAGTCGCATAACTTTAAAGAATTTTTTGTTCCAGATCCGCGGGATCATCCCTCGGATACTCGATTTTTTTTTCATAGTTTTGAATGAATTAGTTTATAAAAAATTTTTCCCGAGTCCTCGGGAGACATTTGACCGGGAAGCGTTGCCGCGCTTTCCGGTTTTTTATTTTTATTACCTTGAATATCTTTGCTTTCCCATTCTAATATCTAAGGTTTTTAAATTGAACAATTGGCTCAACCGATGCTTCTATATTTTGATTGTTTCATTTTCTCACCACACCTCTGTCCTACTACTCTCCTCATTGAAGTAAATTTCATGCTGAAGTTTAAGAAGACAAAAAATAAAGGAATATATCCTCTTTTATTATTTATTCTCTACTCTATACTCTTAATTCTTGGATTTGTTATATCTTAACTCAATTATATTTCCTTTTTGTATGGCATCCACCGGAGTTATTTTTTCCATCAGACGCAGAACACTGTGTAAATCTTCATTTTTAATTGTAAACGTGTAAGGAAGATTTTTTATGGCCTCATCCACGATGAACTTCTGATTGTACCGCCGCTCCAATTTAATCACCAACTCGCTTAAAGGAAGATTATAAATATTGATCATCCCGTCTTTCCACGAGGTGTACAACCCGGTGTTAACCGTTGAAAGTGACAGCGATTTTTTCTCTTTATTGTAAATGGCCATTTCTCCGGGTTTCATTTCCTGCCTGAAATCATCATTGATATCGGAGGATAATTCCACTTTTCCCTTTTCAAGGATTACATGAATGGTATTTTCTTCCGGATAAGAAGACACACAGAATTCGGTACCCAGCACCTTCACATTCAAATCCTGGCTGTTTACTATCAGGGGCAATTCTTTGTTTTTATGCACCTTGAAAAATGCTTCCCCCACCAAATCAATGTCACGGTTGGAGGCCGAAAAACGGTTATTGTACTTGATGGTAGAACCTGAATTGATCCAGATTACTGAACTGTCGGGTAACAGCACCTTTGAAATCTGGCCCAAATCTGCGGTTACAGTAGTGTAGGTAAGTGGGGTATCTTCTTTTTTTTGTGTGTAGAAAAATACAAGGGAAGGAATAAGTAACAACACGACAAGGATGGCTGCTATTCTGAATAGATAAAGGGTTCGCTGTGCCCGTTGTAAGCTAACTTGTGTGTTGCCCAAAATGGCAACCTGGATATTGTTCCAGCTTTGCTCATACTGCATGGGAATGGCTTGATGAATCACTTCTTGCTGCCATTCATTTTTAACAGCTTCAAATTCTGCCCTGTGATCCTCATGGCGCATCCAGTCCAGCAATGTTTTTTGTTCTTTCTCAGAACTGTTTCCCGACAAGTATTTTTTAATTATAAACCTCATTGATTGATTTGTTTCATTAGTAGTACACAGAAAAATTAAAAACCCTACCTCCAGTTGTAAAAATTATTTAAGGAGGCTGGCCAACTGAAGGATGGAAGGACTGAAGGACTGAAGGACTGAAGGACTGTTTACTGCTTTCTGACCACTGCCTACTGACCACTGCCTGCTGATCACTGATCACTGGCAAGCAGCGTTTCTTTTATTCCAGAATCATGAAAATCAAAATTGCTAAAAGAGGAAATTTCAACAGCAGCTCCTGACGGATCTGATCCTTGGCCTGGTGGAGATGTTTCTCTACTGCCTTGACCGATATGTCCAGCTCCTCGGCAATATCCTTGTTCTTGAGACCTTCAATTTTTGCTTTAACAAATACGATTTTACGCTTTTCAGGCAATCTTTCCACCGATTCGCGCATGGCTACAATGAGCTGTTCTTCCAGGGTGGTTTCTTCCTTTCCTAAAAAATCCAGTTGAAAAAGATGCTGTAGCTCGCTCTCCTCCAGGGTGTAAAGGCTTTTATCGGAAGAATGGATTTTCTGATCCCGCAGATGATTCAGGCATCGGTTGCGAAGCATCACAAACAGTAAACTCTCAACAGATTGATTCGCCTTGATTGAAGAATGCTTTTCCCAAAGTTTGATAAAACACTCCTGTACCAGATCATTTGCCTGATTCTGGTCATGAATGAAAAGCTTACAATAACCCAGCAGACGAGGGAAGCATTGTTTGAACAATTCCTCGTATGCGGCCGGGTCGCCTTCTTTTAAACGAATATTTATAGGCTGTTTGTTTTCCACGATAATACAAAGGAAAACCATTTTTTTGTCATCTTCCAATGACTTTTGAAAAATAATGGAAAAAGGGGAAGAAAAGGCAGGAAATGGTTAAATGGTTAAATGGCTAAATAGTTAAATGGTTAAGTCGACCTTGTAGTCTTCAACCAATAAGTCCCCAAAGTCCCTTTAAACTTGAAACCTGAAACTTTAAATTTTATACTTCCTCACATCCCCTGCAGCACACCCATCAGCTGTTGCTTGGTATGCACTCCTGCCTGCTTGTATTTGATCTCCCCATTTTTAAAAATCATCAAAGTAGGCACACTTCTAATCTGGTAACGGTTAGCGATCTCCTGGTTTTGATCTACATCAATCTTTATGACCCGGATACGCTCGCCCATTTCACCGGCAATTTCCTGCAAAATGGGCGACTGCACCTTACATGGCCCGCACCACAGGGCATGAAAATCAACAATCACCGGCTTGGTATCATTGATAATGGAATTAAAATTGGCTTTCATAGAATAAATGGTTTTAATATACTCCATGGCGAAACCATGGGCTAAAATACAACGGGCTTCCAGCCCTAAAATACGATGAACATCATTATTGCGCTTATCGGTCGGCAATTTAAGATGATTGTCCAATCAGGGCATTTTGTCACGATAGTGGCATTGTATCCTAGCCCATGACATCGTCATGGGGCAAATGATAAATGATGATAAATGATGAATCCTTAATTTGCAATCGTTTATTTTTTACATTGGTGTTCATTTTTTTCATTTGTGTTCATTAAGGTTTCCCATTTCCCCCTATCCCTGCATCATCATCTGCATAATCCCTCCGCCGTTTTTTACGTTGGTGAAACCCAATTGTTGCAGCACCCGCTGCCCATAGGCTGAACGGGCTCCTGAGGCACAGTAAAGGATGATCTCACGGGAGTGTTTACCCAACTCGTTTACCTTCGAGGGAAGCAGATCCAGTGGGATGTTGATAGCCCCGGGATAAGCGCCTCCTGAAAACTCATCGGGTGTCCGGACATCGATAATCAATGGCTTTTTGGGATCTTCAGCAGCAGGAGCCTTGGGCGTGTAACTGGCCATCATGGTTGCAATACCACCTCCATTTTTTACATTCATATAGCCCATCTGGGCCAGTATCTTTTGCGCGTAAGCCGAACGGGCTCCTGAGGCGCAGTAGACAATAATCTCACGCGAAAGGTTATTGCCAAGCGTCTCCTTGCTGAACGTTATTGCGTCCAGCGGGATGTTGATGGCACCGGGATAAGCGCCCGAACGGAATTCCTCCGGGGTACGCACATCTACGATCAGGATGGATGTCGTCTCATTACTCCTGGCAACTACTTTTTCTTCTTTCTCAATGGTTTCTTTTTCTACTGATTTTATTGCCACCGCGGGAAGTTTAATATTAATGCCAAGGAAGCCTGTGGCCCTGGCATGACGCAGCAGCGATATAAAACCTCCCGAGAGGTTGGTCACCTCACCAAAACCTGCCCCCACCAGGGTGCGAAGTGCCTGGTGTCCTTTCTTTCCTGTTTCATCATACACCAGGATCGGACGATCGGCAGGCAGCTGATGAAGCCGTTGGGCCAGTAACTCTATCGGAAGATGAATGGCCCCCTGGATATGGTTCTTCTCGAAGGCAAAGGAATCGCGGATATCAACAATCACCGGGTTTTTGGCTTCGATGAAATCATCCAGCTCCGAAACCGTAATGGATGGGCTAAAGCCTGTTATTTTGTTTTCAGCCGTATAGGCAGCCATGTTTAGGGCGTCGTTGGCAGTGCCGATGGGCGGTGAATAAGCAAAGTCGGTATCGGCCAAATCATAGATGGTCAATTTAGCCGCCACTGCAGTGGCCATCACATCCAGTCGTTTGTCTGCCCCTTTGTAACCGGCAGTCTGCCCGCCAAGGATCACCCCGGAATTACGGTCATAAACCAGGGTTACACTTACCGTTTTGGCCCCGGGATAATAGGAGGTGTGGTGTTCCTTGTGGACAACCACCGCATCGGCATCAATATGGGCAGCACGTGCCTGTTTCAGCGACAGTCCGGTAATTCCCGCAACAGCCTCAAAGACACGCACCACAGAAGTTCCAAGGGCTCCCTTGTAAGAACGCTTACCCCCCATGGCATTTTCAGCCGCTATACGTCCCTGCCGGTTGGCAGGTCCTGCCAATGGAATACGCACCTTCTTACCGATGACGCGATGTTCTATTTCCACCATGTCGCCTGCCGCGTAGATATTGGGATCAGAAGTTTGCAGATACTTGTTGACCAGCAAACCACCTGCGTCTCCTGTTTCAAGGCCTGCATCAACAGCCAGCTGAAGGGTGGGACGTACCCCAATGGAAAGCAATACCATATCGGCATCCAGGATATTGCCGTCCGAAAGCCTTACAAACTTTGGGGCAATGTCGGTAACGCTTAACCCGGTATAGAGGCCAACCCCGTACGAGAGCATTTCATCTTCCAGGAAACCGGCAGTTTCAGCATCCATAACCGACATCACATGGGGCATCATTTCTACCACATTAACCTTTAAGCCTCTTTTTACCAACGCTTCCACCATCTCCAGCCCTATAAATCCACCACCTACTACCACGGCGCTTTTGGGCTTTTTCTCCATCAGGTGAAGCGAAATCTTATCCATGTCTTCCAATGTCCAAAGGGTAAAGACATGCTCCATATCAGCGCCCGGCAAATTGGGAGTGACCGGTCGTCCGCCCTGGGCAAGGATCAATCGGGTATATTCAAATATTTTTGCTTCCCCGCTGCGGGTATCGGTTGTCAACACCTTGCAGGCCTCCCGGTCAATGGAAGTTACCTCCGTATGGGTATGCACTTCAACACCGTACTGCTCATTAAAACTTTCAGGACTTTGCAAAATGAGCTTCGACCTGCTTTTAATGTCCCCGCTGATGTAATAGGGCAAGCCGCAATTGGCAAATGAAATATCGGGTCCGGCTTCCAACATGATGATTTTAGCATCTGGCGATATACGCCTTACCTTGGCTGCCGCTGTTGCTCCGGCTGCAACTCCCCCTACAATTACTATTTTTTCCATATGATTGATGAATATTTTCTTATTTCTGTTTGTGTTGTTCTGCTAAGCTATCTAATTTAACAAAAAATGCGCTGATTTGATGCCTGCAAAAGGGTTTATTTCTGTGTCATTTTTAATAAAAGTGGCCTGACTTTCCCTTTTATTAATTTATAGCACAAAATTACTGCTTTGATTGATAAGGTGTAAAATTTGCAGGAAGAAGTAACTCAAGGGGGAAATTGAATAAGCACAACTTTTTTATTGATTTAGTTATACCTTAGCACATCATTTACAATAGACCGTGTTATTATGAAAACGATTCATGAGGTTGAAAGCGATTATATATGTGAAATTCAGGCACCCTGTTTCCAGATGCTCTCCCCCGAAGAGGTGGAGATGGTAAGGTCCAGCAAAACGCAGATCCTGTTTCGCAAAGGCGATAATTTGACCAAGCAGGGAACGTTTGCTTCCTATATCTTATTTATCATCAAGGGATTGGCCAAACAGTACATTGAAGGGGAACAAAACAAGAGCTATAACCTGCATATCTTACAGGCCGGTGAATTTGTAGGCCTTTCCTCTGTTTTCTCGCGCAATGTTTTCAATTATTCCTCCGTGGCAATCACTGACTGCCAGGTTTTTTTAATCGAAAAAGAGGCCATTGCCAAGGTGGTGAAGCAGAACGGCACCTTTGGCTTTGATATCATCAGGCGCTATTGCGCTCAGAATGTCAACCTGTTTGATTCGCTGCACAAGGTGTTGTACAAACAGATGAACGGGCGTATAGCCGATACGCTGCTTTATATCGAAAGTCTGAAGGGAGCGAATCCCGAGATTTTTCAACTCTTATCCAGAAAAGATATCGCTGATTTTGCAGGCATCTCCACCGAAAGTGCCGTTAAACTATTAAAAAGCTTTGAAAAGGACGGGCTGATCGAATTGAATGAGAAAGATATTGTGGTAGTCAATCCCAAGGAGCTGCAGGAGATCAGCAGGAAAGGATAGAAAAGCACCCGGGTGAGGAAGTTTCCAACTTCCTTTTTTCAATTCTAAAAAGCGTTTAAAAAACGCCTAACCCGTTTCCATCCATTGTCAATACCGGGTCCTGTGACTTCCAGTCGCAGCTTTCAGCCCCTTAACCTTTGAAAGGCAAGCATCCGGGAGGGGATGTTTCCAACTTCCCTTTTTATCGGGTGGGGAAGTTTCCAACTTCTCTTTAATACTAAAAAGCGTTTAAAAAACGCCTGACCCGTTTCCATCCATTGTCAATACCGGGTCCTGTGACTTCCAGTCGCAGCTTTCAGCCCCTTAACCTTTGAAAGGC